>JAEZAD010000201.1 GCA_023430565.1 Verrucomicrobiota bacterium | reverse complement strand
CGCCGGCGAGGACGAGGCTGACGGCGGCGTTCCAGAGGCCGCGGCCGGCTTCGAAGCGGAGCCAGAAGAGGACGGCGCCGATGGCGACGAACGTGCCGGCGAGGTCGCCTTTGAAATAGATGATCGGGTTGCCGCGGAACGAGAGGACGTTGAAGAAAAAATCGGGAAAGCGTTCGAAGAGGAGAAACGCGGGGAGAACGAGCGCGCAGCTGTAGGCGAGGACGTCGAGGAACACGCGCGAGCTGCGAGAGTCGCGGGCGAGGTCCTGGCCCAGGTAGAAAAACGCGGCGTAGTAAACGAGAGCGAAGTCGCGCAGCGCCATGAAACCAAAGGTGCGCACGTCGAAGGCGATGCGGAGGCAGCCGAGGATGATCCAGGCGAGGATGGCGAGATTGAGCGGGTCGCGGCGGAGCGGGAGTTCGTGACGCCAGGCGGATTGAACGAGGAGGAGTCCGCCGGCGAGGAGGAGCGCGAGTTCGGCGGGGAGGAGGGGAAAACGCGGGCTGAGCGAGAGCTGGGCGAAGCCGCGGTTGCCGAGGATGTAGCCGGCGGCGACGACGATGAGGGCGAGATGGCCGAGCGGGAGCGGTTGAGCGCGGGCGAGGAGGAAAAGCGCGAGGACACCGGCAACGGCGGACGGCCAGAGGAAACGACCGTGGGCAATGTCGAAGGCGAGCCACACGGCGACAATCGCTGTGCCGACAGCGAAGAGGCGGGTTCGCCAGATCGGGGCGAGGGTCATCGAAGTGACGCAGATGTCAGCGGGCGGAGGGATGGGGCTCCAGCGAAAAGACCGGAAAGAAGAACCAGAGAGGGACGGAGACACGGAGACGCGGAGCAGACGAGGGCCTTCACCTACTGGTGTGGGTTTCTTTGGCTGGTTGGCCGGGTTGACCGCGGGATGGCGACGGAGCTAGAGAATCCGGGATGCCTGCGGTTTCCGTGATTTTGCCGACCTGCGATCGACCGCAGCTCTGGCCGCGGGCGCTGGCGAGCGTGGCGGCGCAGACGTTTTCCGACTGGGAAGTGTTGTTGGTGGACAGCAATCGAGACGCGCCGCCGGTGAAGGGGCAGGCGGAGTGGGAGGCGTGGCGGAATGATGCACGCGTGCGGTTGTTGGAGGAAGTGCATGCGCCGTGCTCGGGTGCGGCGCGAAACGTGGGGCTGCGCGCGGTGCGGGGCGAGTGGGTGACGTATCTGGATGACGACGACGTGTATTGTCCGGGCAAAATCGCGCGGCAGCTCGAGCGCGCGCGAAGCGAGAACGCGGACCTGGTCTTGTGTGGCTACACGGTCGTGCTGCCGCGGCGGAGGCGCGTGAGGCAGGCGAGCGTGAAGGAGTTTTGCGGCGACGCGTTGCTGGCGGAGGCGACGTGGTGCACGCCGCTGATCTTTCACCGGCGGAGCGAGGGCGTGTGGTTCGACGAGACACTGCGCGCGGGAGATGACGAGGTGTTTGCGCAGGCGCTGGTGTTGAAGCGCGGGATCGCGCGGGTGCCGAATTGCGCGGAGTCGTTGGTGGAGATGCATCCGCAGGTGGGTGCGGCGCGGGTGCACGCGGACATGGAAGCGGTCTGGCGGGCGTGTCGGGTGAACGCGAAGCAGGTGCGCGGGCGGTATTCGCGGGAGGCGCGGCGGGCGTATCTGGCGATGGGGCGGCTGGTGCGGGCGCAAGGCGGGCATGGGAGCGCGGAGCATTTTGCTCGCTGCGCGTGGGCAGCGATGCTGACGCGCGGGCCGGGTGCGTGGCGGCTGGTGGCGAATGCGACGGCGCGGCGGCTGGGGGTTTTTCGCGAGTGGGTGGTGTCGTGATGAAATCTTAGCGGACCGCCTCGCGTCGGCCGGGCAAATGGTCGAGCACTCGACGAAGCTCCGTGCGGAGCGGAGCGGAAACGGTCGTGACGCCGGCCAGGGCGATAAGGGAGGCGATGGCCGCGGTGGCGAGGCGAATGGGCCAGGCGCTGTCGGTGGCAAAGTCGCGACCGAGCGATGCGCCGACGCCGAGAGCGGTGGCGACGACGAGCGGACCGCCCAGCGCACCGAGAAATGCGCGCGTGCTTACGCCGGTCCCGCGGAGAAGCCAGGCGAGGCGGGGCAGGGCGAGGACTCCCTGGGCAATTGCCACGGAAAAAGCGACGCCGGCGATGCCGCGGGAGGCGCCGAGCCAGACGGCGGCGGCGATCACGGGAAGGGAGGCGAGTGCGACCGTGGTGAGGCGGCGAGCGTGGTCGCTTGCGATGCAAAGCGCGTGAGCGAGATACGTGATGTGGTTGATTGCCGCACCGATCGCGAGCCAGCGGAGGACGGGCGCGGCGGCGGGCCACTGATTACCAAGGATGAGGCGGACGAGTTCGTCAGGAATGGCAGCGGCGAGGGCGGCGAGCGGAAGAGTAAGGTGTGCGATGACGTTGGCGCTGATGAGGCTTTGAATGGCGAACCGGGGCGACGCGGGTGAGAGCCTCGAGAGGATGGCGACGGCGACGCGGGAGAGTGGGCCGGCGATGTGGAGGAGCGGGAGACCGAGGAGCTGTGAAGCGCGATTGTAGAGACCGAGGGCGTGCGGGCCGAAGAGGCGGCCGGCGACGATCACATCGAGCTGTTGGACGAAGTAGTTGAGCTGGTGATACCGGGCGATCCGCCAGCCATTCCGCAGAATCGGGCGGGTGGCGGCGAAGTCGGCCGGTCCCTGCGGACGCCAAGAGCAGGCGCGCCAGGCGAGCGCCGACGTGAGAGCTTCGGAGACGAGCGAGAAGACGACGAAGGTCCACGCGCCGGCGCCGAGGAGTGCGGCGACGATCATCGCGACTGTGGCGACGAGGGTGGCGACGGTTTCAACGCGATTGAGTGCGCGAAAATCGAGGCGGCGGGCGAGCAATGCGCGCGGGAGGCCGCCGACGGCGTTGAAGAGGAATCCGAGGCTGAGCGTGGCGAGCAGGGGAGCAAGGGAAGGGGCGGCGTAGAAACGTGACGCAAGCGGTGCGGCGGCGAGCGTGGCGAGAGCGAGCACGACACCGAGAACGACATGCACGCGGAGGAGTGCGGAGCAGCGAGGCTCGTCGAGGGAAGGGGACTGGACGACGGCGGCGCCGAGGCTGAGATCGAGAAAGAGGTAAAGGAACAGCGTGACACTGGCGGCCATCGCGTAGACGCCGTGATCGGCGGGTGAGACCAGGCGGGCGACGAGGACGACGGAAAGGGCTTTGCACCCGACGCGCACGAGTTGGGTGAGCAGAGTGTAGCGGCTGCCTGCGGTAGCGTGGTCAGGCGTCGGAGCGGGGCCGGCCGCGTCGGTGATCATGAAAGGCGATGTCGTTGCGCTTGCTCCGTTGGCGCGGGCGGCTAGGGCGGAGGCGTGCCGACGAGTGAACTGACGCTGGTGCATGTGTCGCCCCGGGTGCAAGCGCGCGGTGGGGTGGAGGCGCTGCATTTGCATCATCGGCGGTGGCGCGTGCGCCAGCATTTCGTGGCGTTGTTCGACCGACGGCCGGAGCCGGCGGCGGACTATACGAATGTGAATGCGACGTGGCGGATGCCGCTGTGGAAACTGCGCCGGGAGTATCGGCGTGCGATGGCGCCGCATGCGGGTGGGGTGGTGATCTATCATCATTTGTGGGGGCTGCCGTTGTTTCACGATGTGGATGGGGCCGGTCGTCGAATGGTGAATTGCCTCGGGATGCCGTCGTATCATCGGGCGGATCTGCGGGCGTCGCGAGGGTGGGTGGATGGCGCGATGGGAATCACGCCTTCGCTGGAGGCGTGCTGGCGGGAAACCTTGCCGGAGTTGAGCGCGGACCGGTGTGCGATCATGCCGATGCCGGTCGACGTGCCGGCGGGCGTGGGGGCGCTGCACCGGGAAAACGGCGGCGAGATTGTGATTGGGTATGCGGGAAGGCTGGAGCGCCGACACAAGCGGGTGGATCGATTGCCGGAGTTTTTGCGGGATCTGCGGGCGCGCGGACGGAAGTTTCGATGCGAGGTGCTGGGAGATGGGCCGTGGCGTGGAACGCTGGAAAGAGAAACGGGAGGGGCGGTGACGTTTCACGGGTGGACAACGAAGGATGAGTTTTGGCGGGCGATGAGCCGGTGGGATGCCGTGGTGTTTTTCAGCGAAATGGAAGGAGGGCCCATCGCGCTGCTGGAAGGATGTGCCGTGGGGGCGATCCCGTTTTTCCCGGCGATCGGAGGAAGCCTGGGGGATTTATATGCGCCAAAGGTCGATGTGCGGTGCCACTATCCGCCCGGCGACATGCGGGCGTTGGCGGCGTCGGTGGACGGAGTTTTCGCGGAACCAAGGGAATGGATCGCCGCGGCGAGAGAGCGGGCGCGGGCGGTGGTGGCGCAGCACGCGGCGAGCGAATACGAACGCGCGTTCCTCCAGTTTGCGGGGCGTGTGAGGGTGCTGCCGCGGATTGCGAGCACACGGCGTCGGCGTAGCCGGATTTTGGATGCGTTGCCTTTGGGGATGGCGACGCGGCTGGCGCCGTGGGCGTTGCGGGCGTCGTAGGGGGCTTGGGCGAGGGGGCTGTTGCGCGACGAGCGCGCAACCTACGGCTTGGCGAGTGGCTCGAGCGCGCGGGCGAGGGCGGTGAGGTGGTGGTTGCGCGTGAAGCGGGCGAGGGAGTGGGCGCGGAGTTCGCCGGTGGGTGGGGGCGTGTGGCGGGCGGCGAGGAGGGCTTCGGCGAGTTGGTCGGGG
>JAEZAD010000094.1 GCA_023430565.1 Verrucomicrobiota bacterium | reverse complement strand
GGCTGATCGTCACGAAGGTCATGACCGCCGACCCCGTGGACACGTCCTGCACCGCCCACCCCATGAACACGGGCATGAACGACAGGCTCGCATGAAAAACCACGCCCAGCACCAGTGCGAACGCCCGCGTCGCATCGAGATAATCGAGTCGCCCGGGGGAAGAATTGACCGAGTTCATGAGGATATAACGACGGGCGACGTCACCGGCCGCCCTTGGGTTCTCTTCGCGCCGCCTCAATAGAATCCCACTTCGTCCACCTCGTAGGAAAACGGCCCCTTCACCGTTCCGAACGAAACGAGATTCACGCTCGTGACCGTCTTCAGATCGAGTGGCACCTGCTCCGACCAGCCCCGCCTCATGTCCGAAAACCGGATACGCACCTCCTGAAACTCGCCGCGCTTCGCCGTCACCGGTCCGCTCGTGTGATAATCGAAATTCTGGATCGCCGAGCTGCCCACCTGCACCGACAGCACGCCCCGGTTCACCTTCACCCGCAGTCGCACGCCTTCATAAGCGCTCGCATCCTGCGGCTTCATGTCCGCCGCCAGCACAAGGGGCACTGAGATGAACGCCGGCACGCCGCGTCCGGGGACCAGCTCGCCCTCCACCGCCAGCACGCCGTTGGCGCAGGTCTGTTTTCCCTGCGACTGGCTGCCGAGATCCTTGTCGTTGAACAGCAGCCGGTCCATGCCGTGCCGCTTCGCTTCGGAAAAATCGTCGACGAGCGCGGGCGCGGAGTCGCTGGCGATCGCGGGGTGCAGCGCGCTGAACGCGAGGGCGACGATGATCGTCGTCTTGAGCCAGCGACGAACGAAAAAAGCAGCGGGAGAGTTCATTGGAGGAGTGGGATGTGTGGTTTGGATACGAGTGCTTCGCCCATGAGTGCCCAAACCCGCTCGCGCGGTGACAAACTTTCTAAGAAACCTCCCTCCCGCCGCGTGCCCTCCTGCGCCTCTTCGGAAATTTCCTGTCACCTCTTCATCCTTCCCGGGCACCTGAGTGCACCCCATAACATGCACGCCCCCGACCCGATGATTCCCGCCCTGGCCCCGTCCGATGCCGACCTCGTCGCCGCCACGCTTGCCGGCGACCGCCGCGCGTTCGGCCAGATCGTCGAACGCTACCAGCGCCTCCTCTGCTCCCTCGCCTACTCCGCCACCGGTCAACTCAGCCAGAGCGAGGACCTCGCCCAGGAGGCATTCGTCGACGCCTGGCGGCAGCTCGCCCGCCTCCGCGAGCCTGAAAAACTGCGCCCGTGGCTCTGCGGCATCCTCCGTTTCAAAATCAGCCATCTGCGTCGCGCCGACGGACGCGAACCGGTCCGCAACGCCGAATCGATCGATGACTCCGCCGATTCAATCGCCTCCAGCGACGCGCCCGCAGCGGACCTTGCCGTTCAAAAAGAAGAGCAGGCGCTGATGTGGAGCGCCCTCGAACGCGTGCCCGAAACCTACCGCGAACCGCTCATTCTCTTTTATCGCGAGCACCGTTCCATCGAGCACGTCGCCGTCGCCCTCGACCTCACCGAAGACGCCGTGAAACAACGCCTCGCCCGCGGTCGCAAAATCCTGCAGGAGCAGGTCCTCGCCTTCGTCGAAGGCGCACTCGCGCGCAGCACCCCCGGCCGTGTCTTCACCCTTGGCGTGCTCGCCGCTCTCCCCGAACTCGTCACGCCCGCCAAGGCCGTCGGCATCGGCGCCGCTGCCGCACACGGCGGCATGCTCGCGAAATCCACGACCATCGCCACCTTGCTGGCCTCGCTCTCCGGATTCGTCTCCGCCGTGCTCGTGCTCCGCACGAACCTCGATCAGTCGCGCACGCCGCGCGAGCGTCGCGCCGTCGTCAAAATCACGATCGCCGCGTTCTGCACCGCGATGGGCGCGTTTGTCGCCCTCTATTCCCTGCGCGCCGCCGCTTTCCAGTGGTGGGACTATCGCGCGCTCTTCGCCTACTCGGCGCAGGCCCTTGCGCTCGCGTTCATGGTTCTCTGGCCGGTCGGTCTCGTGCGAGTAATGCGGCGGATGCGAGCACTCCGGTCCTCGGAGCGCCGTGCGCATCCGGAACTCTTCACCCATACCATCGACCAGGTCGGCTCCCCAGCCGGGGAATACAAAAGTCGCTGGCGGCTTTTCGGCGTGCCGCTCGTGCACGTCCGCTTTACGTCGCCCGACGAAAATGAACCGCCGCTCTTCGCCTGGTTCGCCGGCGGCGATCGCGCCTACGGCTTGATCTTCGCCTGGGGCGGTCTCGCCATCGCCCCCATCAGCATCGGCGCAATCACCATCGGTATTTTCTCCCTCGGCAGCGTCAGTGTCGGCGCTTTCTCGCTGGGTAACTTCGCACTCGGATACGTCGTGATCGGCGCCGCCAGCTTCGGTGTGAAGGCTTACGCCTGGCTGGTCGCCACCGGTTGGGAAACCGCCCAGGCCGGTGGCTTCGCCCTCGCCCGCATCGCCGCCGAAGGCCCCGTCGCTTTCGCCCGCCACGCCAACGACCCCATCGCCCGCTCGATCCTCGCCAACCCCGAGGCGGAGCAGAATCAAATGACCGTCATCGCCATTCTCTCCGTGCTCTCGATCATCCCGATCGCCATCTACTCCCGCGCGGTGCGCCGCCGGCTGGGGCGCCCGGCCCGCGGCGGCTAAAGCTCGATTTCGAGCAGCGTCACCGACTGCCGCGGCAGCGTCACCTCGAGCTGCGCCACTCCGTCTTCGTCGACCGCCAACGTCCGCCGAACCGGCTTCATCTCCGCCGCCGCGTGCAGTTGCGCGACCTGTTCGGACGTCGGCTGCTGCGGCGATCCCATCGCGACCCACGCCGTGTAGGCATTCCCCGCTGTCTCATCGATCGCGTATTCGTTGCACATTACGTTCTTCGAACGCACCGGCAGCCCCTCGATTCGCACCTCCACCTCGCGCCGGTGTTCGTAGCCGCCGGCGACATCGTGATAGTTCCACAACAAAACCGTCGCTCGCCCTTCGCCCACCGACCCCACCGCGCCGAGATCCGGTTCGCCGCGCACGCTGTCCGCAATGATCGCGTCGACCGGCAACATCGCCGGCGCGTCCACCGCCATCCGTTGGGGAGCGAGGCGCGCGAAGAGTTTGAACGCATTGAACACCGGCAGCGCCACCTCGTTCGTCGTGAGCGCGCGCAGCCCGTTGAACCACGGCTGATCCGCAAACGTAAACGCCCACGACACCGCCCCGCGCAAATCCCCACCCGTCCGCGCAAGCAGCTCCTGCTTCCGCAGAAACGACGCCGCCGTGTAGGCGGCAAACTGCGACGTCCGCCGATAATCGCGCTCCGGATCCAGCGTCGCCGGACAGCCTGCGCACCCCTCCGGATCCGACTCGCCGAGATAGATCGGCAGCCGCGCGAACTCCGGAAACTTCGCGATGATCCGGCCATAAGTGTCGATTGTCTTCAGATGATTCCGCAGGTGCATCTCCACGCGCCCCTGCTCGTCGAGCCGCGTCGTGCCTTTCGCGTGAAACGCGATGAAATCCAGCGGCGCACCCACACCACCCGTCGCCGCATTCCGCCCCGATCGGCAATGCTCCAGAAACGCCTGCATGAACGCATCGCCGTTCTTCCAGCCGGGATCCGTCACATGCGGCCCGCCGACGCGCGCCTCCGGCAGCGCCCGCTTCACCGCCGCCGTGAAGTGATCATACAACCGGAAAAACTCCTCCGTCGTCCCGCGCCAATACGGCGATTCGGGTTCGTTCCACACTTCCCACAACCACGACGACGCGCGCTCCACCCCATACCGCTCCGCGCAATGCCGCGCCCACGCTTGGATCAACGCCTCCCACTTTTTGTAATCCTTCGGCGGATAAAACGCCCCGCCCTCCACCATGTCGCGGGGCAGCCCCGTCTTCACGAGCGTCGGCGTGTAAGGCTCCGGTTGCGACGACAACGCCTGCGGCATGAAGCTCGCCTGCACGAAGGGCTCGATCCCCGGTTGCGTGAGCACGTCCATGATCGCATCGAGTCGCGTCCAATCATAGACCGCGTTGCCCGACTCATCCTCCGTGTAGACATTCGTGCTCGACCACTTCAGCGCCAGCGTGCCATCGCCGCTCGTGAGCAGGTGATGCACGCGAATCCGAATCGGTTCGTCGCTGAGCTTGTTCACCTCGTCCAACAAATGCCGGCCCTCGCGCGTGAGCGTCGTGCCCGCCTCGTCATAGCCGAAATAATTCCAGATCGGCCTCAGCTCGCCGGTCACCTGGTCGGCTCGCACGACCACGCGAGCAGGTTGGTTAGGTTGAGCGCTCACCGACGCGACCGCGAACAGACATAGAAAGAATGCGGGAATTTTCATTGGGGGAAGGGAAACGAACACCGGGGTTGAGCTGCGCCGCGGCAGCTTGACCGATTGAGCCGCTCGTTCGAGAAAAGGGCAGCGCGGCGGGAGTGGACCGTCACGCGATTCGCGCGCGGCCATTCGAGTCATGTGCGCCCGCCACAGCTTGCGCCCACCGCCGCGCCGCATCTGATGAGCGCATGCCGTTACCCCCCTTCTGCTTGGCTGCCCTGCTCCTGCTTGCCGGCCCCGCGGCCGCTGTCTTCGCCGCAGACAGCGCTCGCGACCCCGCCCTCGGTCCGGTCGTCACCGTGGCGCAGGGACAACTCGCCGGCATTCCCGGCGACGATCCGTCGATCACCGTTTTCAAAGGCATTCCCTTCGCCGCGCCCCCGGTCGGCGATCTGCGCTGGCGACCGCCGCAACCCGCGCCGGCCTGGCGGGGCGTGCATCGGGCCGATACGTTCGGCGCGAGCGCGATGCAGGCCGATCAACGCTCCTTCGGCCCGTGGACCGAGGAATACATGTTTCGCAATCACATGAGCGAGGACTGCCTCACGCTCAACATCTGGACCCCCGCGCGCTCCACCGAGGAACGCCGCGCCGTTTTCGTCTGGATTCACGGCGGCGCCTATTTCAGCGGCTCCGGCGAAGTGTTGCTCTACGACGGCGAAGGCCTCGCCCAAAAAGGCGTCATCGTCGTCACGTTCAATTATCGCCTCGGCGTATTCGGATTCCTGGCACACCCGGAACTCACCGCCGAATCGCCGCATCGCGCCTCCGGCAACTACGGTCTGATGGACCAGATCGCCGCCCTCCGCTGGGTGCGCGAAAACATCGCGGCCTTCGGCGGCGACCCCGAGCGCATCACCGTCGGCGGGCAGTCGGCCGGCGCCGGTTCGCTTCACCATCTTCTCGTCTCCCCCGAAGCGCGCGGCCTCTTTCACCGCGCCATCGCGCAAAGCGGCCCGTGGCGTCGGTCGGCGTCGAGCCCGACCCTCACCGACGCCGAAGAACAGGGCCGCAAATTCGCCGAAGCCATCGCCGCTCCATCGCTCGCCGATCTTCGCGCGCTCTCGGCCGAGGAGCTGTTTTCGCTCTACCAGGCGCGCGAGTTTCGTTTCCGCCCCATCGTCGACGGCTGGATCGTGCCGGATCAGGTGACCGCGATTCACGAGCGCGGCGAACAAATCGACGTCCCGTTGCTCACCGGCTGGACCGCCGACGAATCGAGTTCGCAGGCCGGTTACGGCGTCACCACCGCCGAAAAATTCAAAGCCCAGATCGAAAAAGATTTCGGCCCACGCGCCCCTGCGCTTCTCGCGCTCTACCCCACTGCGACCGACACCGAAGCCAGCGAAGCGCAAAAGCAACAGCGGCGCGACGCCGCCCGCGCGGATCTATTCTGGTGGACCCAGCTCCGCGCCGATCACGGACGCGCCCACGACTGGGCCTACTTCTTCGATCGCGCGATCCCGTGGCCCGAGCACCCGGAATACCAGGCGTTCCACTCCGGCGAGCTGCCCTACACGTTCAACAACCTGCGCCTGATGAATCGCCCGTGGGAGGACGTCGACCGCCGTCTCGCCGATCAAGTCTCGAGCTACTGGGTCAACTTCATCGAACGCGGCGATCCGAACGGACCCGGCCTTCCGGCATGGCCCGACGACAACACCCATCTGCTCCGGCTCGGCCGCACCGTCGCGCCCGAGCCGGTGTTGTCGCCGGAAAAACGCGCCTTCTACCTCGAGTAGCGCGCGCTTCCGCTCACGCGGCCTGCACCAGTGAACCCAGCCGCGCCGTCGCGCGCGCGAGTTCGGCCACGCGCCGGATCTGTTCCGGATCGGTGAGCCGTCCCTCGCTGAACGCCGCGCCCGTGGCATACACGAATCGCGGCACGATCACGCTGCGGAAATCGAGCATCAGGCTGTTCGCAAATCCCATGATCGACATGTAGCTGCTCTTCCCCGCCGCCGCGCAGAGAAAGCCCACGACCTTCCCTTCCCACGCGTGGCTGCCTGTGAGCTCGATGAGATTCTTCAACGCGGCGTTGCCATCGTAGTTGTAGATCGGCGTCGCCACGATCGCCGCGGTCGCACGGTGGATCACCTCGCTGAGGAAACTCACGTGGGGATGTTCGTAGGCCGGCCCGGCATCGCAGAACGGCAGCGGATAATCGCGCAGATCGACGAGCGTGACGGGCTGGCCATCGCCTTCGAGCACCCGCTGCGCCTCGCGCGCGAGGATGCGGCTGTTGCTGTCGGCGTTCAGACTTGCGGAGAGGATGACGGTCGCTGGACCGGTCGGTAGGGTGGCTTGATTCATGGTGAAAACGCGCCGACGGTAGCACCTCAAGTTAACTTGAGGTCAAGGGGTGCACATGAAAAACTGCGAACTTCACGATGAACTGAGCGTCGGCGAACTGGCGAAGCGCAGCGGCGTCGCCGTCTCCGCGATCCATTTCTACGAAACCAAAGGCCTGCTCCGAAGCTGGCGAAACTCCGCCAACCAGCGCCGCTACCCGCGCGAAGCGCTGCGTCGCGTCTCGCTCGTGAAAGTCGCCCAGCGTCTCGGCATTCCCCTCGCCTCGATCAAGGCCGCACTCGATTCGCTGCCGAAAGGCCGCACGCCCACCGACCAGGATTGGCGCAAACTTTCCGCCCGCTGGCACGCCGACCTCGACGACCGCATCACAAAACTCACCCGCCTGCGCGACCAGCTCACCGGCTGCATCGGCTGCGGTTGCCTCTCGATGAAGCAATGCCCGCTCCGCAATCCGTCCGACGAACTCGCCGCCCAAGGTCCCGGCCCTCAACTCATCGAGCCTGGCGCATCATAGCCACACGTCGGCGGGTGTGTGACCCGCGCCCTCCCCCAAAAAAGACGCCCCGGCCTTTCGGCCGGGGCGCTCGAATGATCCAACCCAAAATCAGCTCGCGTCGCTTAGAATTCGAACGTGTTGGAAATCTGCCAGCTCATCCCCTCGCGGATGAAGAAGCTCGTGGCCTTCATCGGGACCACTTCGCCCGCCACCGCGGTGTCGCCGATGCGCGCCCAGTCGACGCCGGCGGCGAGCGGCACGAGCCGGTTCTTTTCGCCGACGTTGAAAACGTTCAACTGGATCCGCCAGTTCACCTTGTCGGTGAGCTTGCGGCGATAGCTGATCCACAGGTCGATGGTTTCCTCGGACGGAGCAAAGAAGGGCGCGTTCAGATTCACCCCGTGGGTGCCCGTCTCATCGATCATCGGTGCATAGGCGATGACCGACTTGTCCTCCCAGCGATAACCACCGCCGATGCCGACGCCCTTCAACGCGCCTTCATCAAACTCATAATTGGTGAGCAGGTTCGCGCGATACTTGCGAATTTCCGGCGCCGCCTGGCCGTTCACCGCGTTGACGCGCAGCCAGTCGGATCGGAAGAAGAACGGATACGGGCCGACACCGCGGAGACCCGCGACATTCTGCGGCCACCACACCGGCGCGAGACCGGCATCCGTGTTCTGGTAAGCATTGTCGACAAACTCGCCCACCTGCCGGAACGCTTCACCCGGAACCTTGGTGCGCACGGACTCGGTGCGAGAACCGTTGATCGCAATGCGCCAGTTGGGGGTCGGGTTCGCGACGAACTCGAGCTCGTAGCCTTCCGACGTGGAATCCTCGGTCGCAACATAGCCCACCGGTTGACTGACGTCCGGCGACTCCAGGCTGTCCGTGCCCCACGGAGTGTCGGCCCCCATCCAGGTGCGCACGAAGTCCGGGAAACGCTCTTTCAGCTCCCGTTCGAACGCCAGCCAGGCCGGGATGATGGAGTTCATCAACCGATCGACGTCGCCGCCGGAACCGGCGTAGTCGTCGAGATCATACTCACCCTGCAGATAGCCGCGCACGATGTCCGGCGTCGAAGAGTCCGCGCCCAACCCACCGCCGAGCGCCTGCTCGAGCGCCCAACCGTTTTGCAACTGGCCATCCGTCGACGTCGCATTCGTAAGGGACGTCTCGTATTTGGTCAGACGCACCGAGAAGCGGTCGTCCTTCGTCGAAATCATCGCACTGATGTCCTTCGTCTCGCCGCCCGGGTTGGGCAGCTGGAGCCCGAAGGCATCGATGCGGCCGGCCATCGGCTGGAAGTTTTCGCCCTCGTTATAGTAGAGGCGCAGGTTGACCGGCAGGAAGTCGCGTTCGCCGAGGATCCGGTTCACATGCAACATCACGCTCCAGTTGCGCGTGATCGATTCGGTGCGGCCCAGCAGCGCATTGGGGTTGTTGTAATTGTAGGTCGCCGGATTCAGGTCGGCGCCGCCCGTGGCGGGATCCTCGTTGTTCTGCCGCTCGGAGGTCACGTGCTCGTAGCGGCGCGCCTTGTCCTTCCGGTAGCCGAAGACGCCGACGACCGCATGATCCCAGAACGTGCCCTGCCAGACTCCGATCTGCGACTTCACTTCGAAATCCGTCAGGCTCGCACTCGAGGTCAGGTAATCCTGCGCGCTCATGCCACCGACGCTCTGATCTGAATTCACGGTGACGTATTGGCCGTTGATGTTTCTCCAACCGCGATAGTTCGCCGGATTCTCCGACTGCGTGTAGGTCGCCTGGTGAATGCGATCGGGATCGAGCGGATTGTCCCAATCCGCGCCGGGGTCCACGGACGCATCCGCCGTCCACGCCGTGTCGAACCAACGAATCGCGCGCTGCCCACCCGCTCCATGCGCGAACGGCTGCTCCAGGCCGGCGAGATTCAAGTTCGTCGGCGACGAGAGGCCGCGCAGGTCATCGCTGACGTAATAGCGGAAACCCGTGTTCACATCGTCATTCGTGATGGTGGAATCGGGGCCGAAGAGAGCCAGCGTGTCGGCGTCCCAGTTCGCGAACTGCATGCTCCGCGAATCGGTCTTCTGCCCTTCTTCGGAATAGACCGCCGTCACCCGCTGTTCGCCCAGCAAGCGCGCCCACCAGCCGCTGTGGCGATCTTCGAAGTTGTAGGCTGCAAAGCCCTGGGCGCGATACGCGTCGCGCTCGGATTTATTGCGGAAGCTGCCCATGTTGCCCGTGCGCGCGCCAATGTAAGCGCGACCGACATCGGGATTGAGCGAGTTGTCCTCGAGGCGTTCGTTGATGTCGATGTGGAGCGAATTGCCTTCCCAGCCGAGCACCGTCCACATGCCGCGGTTCATCTCCTCGTTGAACAGCGTCACGTTGTAGCCGAGCATGTTGTCGAAAAACGTGTGGGTGAGATCGAGCGTGTAGACATCCCAGTCGCTCCACTCGCGCTTGTTGTCGCCATCGATGAGCTTGCTATAGAAATCGAAAACCGAGGGATCGCTGAGGGTCTCGTTGCGATACGCACCGATTGCCGAATAAGGAAGACCCGCGGATCCGGACCAGGTCTGGACCCCCGCCAGGCTCTGCAGCCCGGTGTTTTGCGGGAAAACACCCGCACCGTCGGGACCCGACGTGCCGGTGATTACCGCACCCGTCGGATCGAGCGCGCCGAAGGATTGATGACCTTCGCGCTCGAACATCACGCCGGTGCCGGAGTTGACGATGTAGTTCACCGTGCCGCCCGCGCGGCCATTGGTCAGCACCGGATCGTAGATATACAGAGGATTCGGGCGGAGCGGGTCGTCTTCGTCGTCCGGAGTCAAATCCGGCAGATCCTCGGCCTGCGCATCGCGATAAAGATCGAACGTGCGCTTCCCCACGCCGCCCTGCTCGAGGGGCCGCCAGAACTGGCTGATGTTGTCCTGCGGCGTCACATTGCGCGGCCGGTTAGAGCTGATGTCGCCGTGCTCATAGTTGGCCTGGACTTCGAAAAGCATGCCGCCGCGGTTCAGCGCCTCCGGCGCGAACTTCAACGCACCGAACACGCGTTCGTCCCGGGAGAACGCCGGCTTCTGCTGAAACTCGCGGTCGTTGTGCAGGAGACCGAAACGGATCGCGAGCACCTGGTCGACCAACTCGTGATTGTAATTGAGCGAATACCGCTGCGTGCCGTGTTCGTCGAACATCGCCTCGACCTGGCCGTAATTGCGGAACTCCGCGCGCTGAATCGCGGCGTTCACGATGCCCGCCGGACTGCCCAGGCCAAACAGAATGGCGTTGGGTCCGCGCTGCAGATCGACGCGCGAGATGTTGTAGCTGTCCCACGGCACATCCGAGAGGAAGAAATCGCGCGTGTTGTCCGCCGACGTCAGACCGCGCACGCGGGTGTTGCCGTTCGGATTCGCGAAGGCGCCCTGTTCGTCGACGTTGCCTTCCGGGCCGGAACGATTCGCGCCGGAGAAATTTCCGCGCGTGCCGGCGACTTCCGTGTTCAACGCATACGCGAGCACCGTCTCGTTGTTATAGCCGCCGATGTCGTTGATCATTTCCTTCGTCAGGACGGAAATGGCGGAACCAATGTCCGCGAGGTCGGTGCGAATACGGGTGCCGGCAAGCGTGCTGGTCGCCGCATATCCGCGGTCCTGCGTGGAATCCACGACGAAGGGGCTCAATACAATGACCTCCTCGTCGACCGCAGAACCCGAGGCCGGCGGAGCCTCCTGGGCAAACAGGACCGCGCTGCTCGCGACGGTCCCGGAAATAATGGTTTTAAACAAACTCCGCGGCGCGATGCCGCCCGGAGCCTTCCAGCAGGGTAGGTTCATAGACGATACGTTTGTGGTGTCAGGGGGCTTGGTTGATTCGGGGTTTTCTTCCGCTCAACGAATCGGCGCGGAAACACACGCCGCGCTCCCGTAAACACAACGCATCCCCCATTAAACCCGTTCCACGCATCTCCGCGTTTTACTTATGAATCTCGCGAATCTCCCAGGGAACCGTGCCGTGTTCTCTCCACAGCACGTGTCGGCAAAACCATGGAACGGGTTCCACCGCTCGCCTCTCGCGACGTTCGTGTTCAACGCCTCGTTGCCCCGCACCCCCTTCATGTTGCGTCTTCCCTTTCTCCGCCCGGTCGTGGCCGCCTTGCTCGCCGTCGCCTGCTCGCAACTCGGCTCCGCCCAGTCGTCGAACCCCGTCGCTGCTCCTTCCGCCGAAACCGGCTGGTTCGCGTTCGCGCCCGCGAAGGACTTCACCGACCGCGAAAGCGTTTTCGATCTGCGCCATCTCAACGAACCTCTCGCCGGCGCAGACGGCTATGTCTCCCAGCGCGACGGCCAGTTCTTTCTCGCCGGTTCCGACCGGCCCGTCCGTTTCTGGGGCGTCAACGGTCCTTCGCACGACGCCGAAACCCCGGAGCAACTCGCCCGCGAAGCAAAGCTCCTCGCGCGCTACGGCGTGAACCTCGTCCGCGTGCACGGCTCGCTGTTCGATGAAAACGGCACGCTCGAGCCCGACCGCGTCCGGCGCGCGATCGCCATCGCAGCCGCGATGAAACGCGAAGGCATCTACGTCCTCTACTCGATTTATTTCCCGCTCTGGCTGAAACCAAACGCCGACCATCCGTGGCTCCGCGGCTACAACGGAGAACAACACCCGTTCGCCGCGCTCATGTTCAACGAGGACTTCCAACGCCATTACCAGGACTGGTGGCGCACACTCCTGCTCACGCCCGGCGCCGACGGCGCCCGCCTGATTGACGACCCTGCCGTGCTCGCCCTCGAAATCCAGAACGAGGACTCGTTCTTCTTCTGGACGTTCGAGGAGAAAAACCTCCCCCCGCCGCAGCGCGAGCTCATCGAACGCCGGTTCGCCGCGTGGTTGATTTCCAAATACGGCTCGCTCGACGCCGCCCTGACCGCGTGGGGCGGCCCCGCCCTGCCCGGCGACCGCCCCGCCGAGGGCCGCATCGCCTTCCGGAAGCTTCACCCGATCTTCACCGAACGCACCGCCCGCGACCGCGACACCGTCGGCTTCCTCCTCGAGACCCAGCGCGACTTCTACGAAAAACAGTCCGCCTTCCTTCGCGACCTCGGCTACCGGGGCCTGATCACCTGCAGCAATTGGACGACCGCCAGCGCCGAGATCCTCGGCCCGCTCGAAAAATACAGCTACACCGTCGGCCAGTTCGTCGACCGCCACGGCTACTTCGGCAGTCGCGCCCGCGGCGAAGGCGCCGAATGGTCCATTCGCGACGGCCATACGTATCGCGATCGCAGCGCGCTCCGTTTCGAGCCCGACGACGGCCAGCCGGGCCAGCTCTTCGTGCATCCCGTCATGGATCCCGAATACGCCCGCCTGCCTTCGATGATTTCCGAAACGACCTGGACCCGCCCAAACCGCTACCGCTCCGAAGCTCCGCTCTACTACGCCGCCTATGGTGCGCTGCAGGACAGCGACGCCATCGTTCACTTCTCCTTCGACGGCTCCACCTGGTCCGTAAAACCCAACTACTGGATGCAGCCGTGGACGCTTATGTCGCCTGCGATGATCGGCCAGTTTCCCGCCGCCGCCCTGCTTTATCGTGAGCGTCTCGTGTCCACCGGCGATATCCTCGCCGACGTCCAACTCGGTCTCGACGACCTCCTCGCGCTGAAAGGCACCCCGCTTCCGCAAGACGCCGCGCTCGACGAACTACGCCTCGCCGACGCGCTGCAAAACTCCGCCAACGAATCGACGCCCGCGGTCATCGATCCGTTGATCCACTACGCCGGCCGCACACGCGTCGACTTTGCCTCGGGCGCCACGCGCGCCGACGTCGGCAACCTCCGCCGCTTCATCGACCGCGAAGCCAGGCGAGTGACCTCGACCACCCGCGAACTTCTCCTCGATTACCGCCGCGGCTTTCTCCGGATCGACGCCCCGTCGGCGCAGGGTCTCAGCGGTTCGCTTGCCGCCGCCGGCCCGGTCGAACTTCGCGACATCCACGTCGAATCTCCGCTCGAACTCGGCCACATCGTCCTGGTCGCGCTCGACGGTCGCCCGCTCGCGGAGAGCCGCCGCATGCTCCTGCAAACGATGTCCGAAGAGCGCGCCACCGGCTTCGCGACCGAAAACGCCGGCGAAGGCCTCCGACGCATCGTCTCGATCGGCACCGATCCCTGGCAGGTCCGCGCGCTGAGCGGCCGCGTGACCTTCAAGTCCACCGATCGGCTCCCCCGCGTCACCGCACTCGATCTCGCCGGCCGGCCGAACCGCGAGATTCCCCTCGACCACGCCACGCTCACGCTCGAGCCGTCCACCGTCTACTACCTCCTCGAGCGCTGAGCCGCCGCGCTACTCCGCCTTCGTATCGCCCGTCTCGTCCGGCACCCACTCGTTCTGCAGCCGTAGCGCCGGCGGGAAATCCGCGTGCTTCCGCAGCACCTCGCGCAACAGCAACTCCCCTTCCCGTTGCTGGCCGCGCTCGCCCAACTCGCGCGCGAACCCCACCACGCGCAGCGCCCGGTCCACGTCCCCGTCGAGAAACAACTTCGCCGCACCCAACATCTCCAGCGTGTCACCGGTGTGGCTCGCGACGCGTATCTGTGCGTCCAATACCTCCGCCTCGCGACTCGACAGCCACGCCGGTTTCGCGACGCGCACCTCCCGCAGGCGTTGCGCGGCCTCGGTCCAGCGCTCCTCTCGCTCCAGCTGCGCAAGGGCCTCGAAAAACTTCCCGGCTTCCGGCGCCGCCCTCACGGACACGAGCGTTTCCTGCCCTCGCGCCGGATCCTGCGCGACCGCGAGCGAACGCTCCACCGTTTCGCGCAGCGACGCGAGCGATCGGCTCGCTCCATACGAGCGCACCGCCAGGTCGAGCACACTGCGCGCCGCCCCGGGGCGCCCCGCCGAAATCAAAATTTCCGTCGTTTGCCGATACACCCGCAATGGCATCGGCCGCTGACGAAAAAATTCGATCAACGCCGCTTCCGCGCCAGCGTCCGGCTGCAACGCGACCGCCAGCAGTCGCTCCAGCCAGGTCAGCGCAAACTCCTCCACCGGCTCCGGTTTCTGGAGCGAACGTTTCGCATGCACGAGCGTTGCCTTCGCCGCCTCGTTTTCGCCCGCCACCAATTCCGCTTGAAGCAGCACGAGCAGCATCGGCCCCGCGCGAAAGCCATGCGTCGCGCTGCGCTCCACGCAGCGGCGCACCAGCGGTAGCGCCTTCGCGTCCGCCGCCGCGCTCGCCGCCATCGTCAGATTCTGCGGCACCGCGGCAAATCGCTGAAAGTAATTCTCCAACGCCTCCTCCGCTCCCGCACGATCGCCCACGAGCCAGCGTTGCACGATCCCGTAGACATAGGCCCGCGGATCGGTCGGCGTCAGTTCACGAAACGACTGCAAAGCCGAGGCCATCTCTGCCACGCGTCCCGCCTCGCGCAGCGCCCGCACCCGCAGTCGCGTTACCTGCAGCCGATGTCCGGGAATCGCGCGCTCCCACTCCTCCAGATATTTTAACGCCTCTTCGCCCCGTCCCAGCTCCACCAGCGCAAGCGCCGTCGCCTCGCGCACCGCACCGTCGGCTGCCTCGCCTTCCTGCTCGGCCAGTTGCAGCGCCTCGTCGTGCCGGCCCGCCCCATTCAACGCCGCCAGCCGCTGCGCCAGCAACCACGCCCGGTCCACCCCCGCCGACTCCGCATAGCGTTCGCCCGCGGCGAGCATCGGTTCGTAGTCTTCGCTTTCGTTCGCGAGCGAGAAGAGCGTCGTCAGATACGCCTTGCCCGGATACTCGGCACCGAGCCCTTCCCCCAGCAGCGCAATCGCCTGCGGGCGACGGTTCGACCACACATAAAATTTCGCCAGCGCCAGTCGCGCCCGCGATTCCCGCGGCGCGCGGCTCAGCCCGACGCGCAGCTTCATGTTCGCCTCCGCCCAGCGCTTCTCGCGCAAATCCGCGAGCCCTTCCTCGATCATCATCCGCCCGCGCTTCTCGCGCACTGCGTCCCAGCGCAGCGGCAGCAACAGCGTGTCGCCATACGTCACAAGGTTGTCGTCGTTTCGATCGAACCAGAAAAACAACGCCGTCGCTCCCGCCAGATACGCCGCCACCACCACCCCGCCGAGCCACATCAAGCCACCGCGCACGCTGACCGCCACTTTCCGCCGCGCCGCCACCTGCTTCTGATACGTCCCCCAAAGTCCCAGATGCCAGTGACCCGGCACCTGTTTCGCACCGCCCCAGATGAACTTGATCCGAGGCAGCCGCATCGCCTACACGCCGGCTGGCACCGCGCTCGAAACGCCTCTCACCGCCTGCGCGATGTTCTGCGGGTGCGCCTCGGCCTCGCCGCGCTCGTGGTTGAAGCGCATCGATACCGTCTTCGAAACGCCGCGCTCCTCCATCGTCACGCCGTAGATCGACTGCGCCGCGGAAACCGTGCGCTTGTTGTGCGTGATGATGATGAACTGCGACTCGCCCACGAATTTCTTCAACAGGTCTGTGAACCGGCCGATGTTCGACTCGTCCAGCGGCGCATCGAGTTCGTCCAACAAGCAAAACGGCGACGGCTTCACCATGTAGAGCGCGAAGAGTAGCGCGACCGCCGTCAGCGTCTTCTGTCCGCCCGACAGCAGCGTGATGCCTTTCAGCTTCGTCCCCGGCGGCTGCGCCACGATCTCGATGCCGCTCTCGAGAATGTCCTCGGTCTGGATCAACTCCAGGTGCGCGCGCCCGCCGCCGAACAGCGTGTGGAACGTATACTCGAAGTTCTTTTTGATCTGCTCGAACGTCACCTCGAACTGCTTCTGCGAAGTCTGGTTGATCTCATCGATCGCCTTCAACAGCTCCGTCTTTGCCGTCGTGAGATCGTCCGACTGCCCCTTCAGGAAATCGAAACGCTGCTTAAGCTCCGCGTATTCCTCGATCGCAACGAGATTCACCGCGCCCATTCCGCCGATGCGCGCGCGCAGCCCATCCGCCTCGCTCTTGATCTCGTCCCACTTCGTCTGATCGAGCGCCGCCAGATCCGCCTCCGTCGGCTCGCCTTTCGGGGCTTTCGGTTTCCGACGGCGCTTGACCGGTGCCGCCTCCGCTGCCGCGGCCGCGTTTTCACCTTCTGCCGCCGCGGACGCCGGCGCCGGCTGATCGCTGACCGCTGACCGCTGATCGCTCTCCTCGTCCTCCTCATCCAGGTCCAGCGGCTTCACGCCTTCCGGTTCGTCGTCCGCGTGCCACAACAGATTCTTCCAATCGAGCGAGGTCACCTCGGCCTGATATTCGCGCGTCACTTCCTCGGCGAGGAACTGCGCCCGCTGCCGCGTCTCCGCCAGCTTGATCTCGTGCGAGCTCAACTCGTCGTGCGCTTCCTCCGACTGCGCATGCAACGACGACTGCGCGCCTTCGAGCGCACTGATCTCGCGCTCCAGATCGATCAATTCCTTCCGCGCCCCCTCCACCTGCTGCTGCGAAACCAGGAACGTCTCGCTCAGCTGCTCCGCGCGTTCCCGCTGCCGCGCGCTCTCGCCTTCGAGCTCGTCGATCTGCGCGCTCCACGACTCGATCTCGTGCTGCCGCTGGATCAGCAGCTCCGACAACTGCTGCCGGCGCCGCTCCATCTCGCCCAGTCCACGGTCGAGCACTTCCACTTTTTGCCGGCGCTCCGCGAGTTCGAGCCGCGCCTGCGCGAGCGACTCGCGCTTCACATCGCGATCCGCGCGCAGTTCGTTCAACCGGACCTCGTTCGCCTGGATCGCCTGACGCTGCGCATCCGCCGCCGCCGTCGCTTCCGCGAGTCCCGCCTGCGCCTTTTCCCAGCGCGCATGCGCCTCGTTCCGCGCCTGCTCGAGCGACACGAGTTCGTTCTCCATTCGCTGCACGCGATTGGAAACATCCTCCTCCGCCTTCACCGCGCTGCGCTGCTCCGCCTGCACCGCCGCCAGCGCCTGCGTCGCCGCCAGCACATCGGCGCGCCGCTGCTCGAGATTCTGCTCCGCCTCGGCCAGTCGCGCATTGAGCGCGTCGATCACCGCCTTCTGCTCGTCGTGCGCCTTCTGGTCCTCCGCCAGCGCTTTCGAGGTTTCGCGCAGATCGATTTCGCGCTGCACGATGCTGTTCGCCGAACGCTTTGCGCTGTGATGCCCGCCGTAGACAAAACCGCGCCGGTCCACCAGGTCGCCCTTCCGCGTCGCCACCGCGAGAAACGCAAACGCCGGGTTCGCCTTCCAGTATTCGAGAAACGCCCCGAGATCCTCCGCCACGTAGCACTCGCGCAACACCGCGAACGCCGGATGTCCCGGCTCCATCTCCCCCAGCGCCAACGTCGCCGGCGTCAATCCCGCCGGCAGGTCAGATCCGATCTCCGATCTGCGATCTCCGATCTCCGAGACCGTCAGCACCGCCGATCCGATCTGCTCCGTTTCCAACTGCGCTAAAATCCGCTGCGCCGTCCCCAGATCGCTCACGCTGATCGCCTCCGCCGCCGCGCCGAGCAACGCTTCGACCGCCTTGCCGAATTCCGGCTTCACCGCGAGCCCGTGCGTGATCGGCGACACTTTCGCGCCCGCGAGCGCCCCATCGAGCCGTCCCTGCAACACCGCTTTCGCGCCTTCGCCGAATCCTTCCCAGCGTTCCGCCATCTGCTGCAGCAGCCGCAAACGCGCCGTGCGCTGCGCGAGCTGGCGATCGATCTCCTGCAGCTTCCGCTGCGCTTCGCGAAACTCCCGCGTCAAATCCGTGATCGCCTGCTGCGCCGC
>JAEZAD010000082.1 GCA_023430565.1 Verrucomicrobiota bacterium | reverse complement strand
GCGGACGTTCGAGGAGAGCCCGGGTTATTCGATTCTCACGGCGTTGATGGTGACGCTGCTCGCGCCACTGGCGGCGGTGGTGCTGGTGATCACGGTGCTCGGCACGCCGGCGCTGGCGATCGCGCTGCTGGTCGCGGGGTTGTTTGGAAAAGCGGTGATGCTGGCGTGGATCGGGCGCCGGATTACGAATCACTTCTCCGGCCCGCTGGCGTCGCCCGCGATGGCGGTGCTCGTGGGCGGCGTGATCGTGCTGCTGCTGTATACGATTCCGTTCGTGGGCTTCATCCTGATGAAGCTGCTCTCGTGGATCGGCATCGGCGTGGTGGCTTACACGATCATTCAAATGAATCGCCGGCCGGCGCTGGCGCCGGGTGCGGCGGGCGTGGCGGCCCCGGTCGGGGCGACGACGATGGCGATGCCGGCGGTGGCGCCGGACTCGCCGGTTGTGCCGTTGGTAGGATCCGGCGAAGGGATGGTGACTCCGCCGACGATGAGCAGTGACGTTCCGCCTCCGCCGCGGGCAGTGCCCGTGCCGCCGGCGATGCCGAGGGGGATTCCGGTGGTGGTGTCGGCGGCGACGATGCCGCGCGCGGGATTCTGGATTCGAGTTGGAGCGTCGGTGCTCGATTTTCTGATCGTGGCGATTGCGGTGAACCTGATGCCGGGCTTCTGGCAGCCGAACCTGATGCTGATTTTCGCGGCGTATTGTTGTGTGATGTGGGGTTTCAAAGGCACGACGGTGGGCGGCATCATCTGCGGGTTGAAGATTGTGCGGCTGGACGACCGCAAGGTCGACTGGCCGACGGCGATCGTGCGGGCGCTGGGCGGATTCCTTTCGCTGGCCGCGGCGGGCATCGGCTTCATCTGGGTGGCGTTCGATGACCAGAAGCAATCGTGGCACGACAAGATCGCGGGCACGACGATCGTGCATGTGCCGCGCGGGGTGTCGTTGGTGTAAGGATGCCGTAAGCAGTAAGCGCTAAGCTGTAAGCTCGGTGATCGTGGGTTTCCGGTTTGCCGGGCTTACTGCTTACCGCTTACAGCTTATGGCCTATGGCAAAGCCACTCGTCGGAATCATCATGGGCAGCACGTCGGACTGGGAGACGATGCAGCACGCGGCGGCGCAGCTCGAGGCGCTGGGCGTGCCGTTCGAGAAGCGCGTGGTGAGCGCGCATCGCACGCCGAAGCTGATGGTGAGTTACGCGGAGAGCGCGGAGCGGCGGGGCTTGAAAGCGATCATCGCGGGCGCGGGTGGCGCGGCGCATTTGCCGGGAATGACGGCGTCGATGACAACGCTGCCGGTGTTGGGCGTGCCGGTGGAGTCGAAGGCGTTGAAAGGATTGGATTCGCTGCTGTCGATCGCGCAGATGCCGGGCGGGGTGCCGGTGGCGACGTTTGCGGTGGGGAAGGCGGGCGCGATCAATGCGGCGCTGTTTGCGGCGTCGCTGCTGGCGCAGAGCGATGCGAAGACGCAGAAGGCGTGGAAACGATTTCGCGCGGAGCAGACGGCGAAGGTGTTGAAGGCGAAGTTGCCGTGATTTGTTTCAACGGGAGATAACGGCGGGAACGGAGAGTTGACCGAGGGATTTGTCGCGGGTGTGCTCGGCGTTTCTTCCTGTAGAATGATTCTTCCGGGCAAAACGATCGGTATTCTCGGTGGCGGGCAGCTGGGGCGGATGCTGGCGCAAGCGGCGCAGTCGATGGGTTATCGCGTGCATGTGTTCGAGCCGCAGGCGAAATGTCCGGCGGGCGCGGTGGCGAACAAGGAGGTGAATGCAAGCTACGAGGATCTCGCGGCGTTGAAGGAATTTGCACGCGAGGTGGAGGTGATCACTTACGAGTTCGAGAACATCCCGTCGGGGCCGTTGACGGCGATCGCGCCGCTGGTGCCGCTGCATCCGCGGGCGGAGGTGTTGCACGTTTGTCAGAATCGTCAGCGCGAGAAGGCGTGGCTGCGGGCGAATGGGATTCCGCACGTGAAGTTCGCGGAGGCACTGGATGGCGACATCGGGGCGGCGGTGGCGCTGGTGGGGCGGCCGTGCGTGGTGAAGACGGCGGATTTCGGTTACGACGGGAAGGGGCAGATGAAGATCAACACCGACGAGGAGCTGGCGCACGCGGTGGCGATTTTTCGGGGGCGGCGGTGCGTGGTGGAGCGCTGGGTGGATTTTCAGCGGGAGGTGTCGGTGGTCGTGGCGCGGTCGTCGGCGGGCGAAGTGCGGGCGTTTCCAGTGACGGAGAACATTCATTCGCGGCACATCCTGGATTTTTCGATCGTGCCAGCGCGGATCGGTGCGGTGATCGCGCGCGAGGCGGAGATGCTGGCGGTGTCGATTGCGGAGAAGTTGAACGTAGTCGGGCTGCTCGCGGTCGAGATGTTTCTGGCGAACAACGGCGAGGTGCTGGTGAACGAACTCGCGCCGCGGCCGCACAATTCGGGGCACTGGACGATGGACGGGTGCGAAACGAGTCAGTTCGAGCAGCACGTGCGGGCGGTGTGCGGGTTGCCGCTGGGGCCGGTGGGCGTGCGCGAACCGACGGTGATGGTGAACGTGCTGGGCGACGCGTGGAAGTGGCGCGAGGGGACGTTGGCGGGCGAGCCGAACTGGGGGGCGATTTTGAGCGAGCCGGCCGCGAAGCTGCATCTTTACGGGAAACGGGAGCCGCGGATCGGGCGGAAAATGGGGCACTTCAATGTGCGCGGGAAAGAGATCGAAGCGGTGATCGAGAAGGCGAGAGGGTTGAAGGAAAAATTGTGAGCAGCGGGGAGGGCGGCAGCCTCGCGGAGGCGTCAGGTCGACGCGGCGGCATTGTAGTCGGCGGGGGTGTCGAGATCCTGCGCGAGCGCGGGGGCGTCAAGGGACGCGACGAGGTCGGGCGAGGCGTTGAGGAGGGTGCGGGCGCCTTCTTCGCCGGTGAGGGCGGCGAGGGTGGGGAAGTGTTCACGGAGGAAGAGTGCGGGGGCAGCGTTGCGGCCGAGGTAGCGGGAAGCGACGATGCTGCGCGCGGTGCTGCGCTGGGTGGCGACGAGGCGTTCGATCACGGCGCTGTCGAACGCTGGCTGGTCGCAGAGCGCGACGATGGCGGCGTCGAGCGAGCGGGAGAATTGTTGGAGGATCGCGATGCCGGTGCGGATCGAGGACGCCATGCCTTCGGACCAGGCGGGGTTTTCGGCGACGAGCACGGGCAGGCGGGCGAGGAGCGGGCGAATGCGTTCGGCGTTTGCGCCGAGAACGACGACCACGGGCCAGGCGGACGAGGCGAGGGCGGCGTCGACGGCGCGCAGCAGGAGCGGGCGGCCGGCGAGCGGGAGGAGTTGTTTCGGCTCGCCCATGCGGGTGGATGCACCGGCGGCGAGGATGATGGCGCCGAAGCGGAAGGGGTCTGTTTTAACCGGAGGCAACGGAGGAAACGGAGTGGGGCGTAATTATCCGTGAATGGGCTGCACGCGCTGGCGGAGCGGGCGGGCGTCGCGGTCCGAGAGGACCGCGCGGATTTCGGCGACGATGCTGAGGGCGACTTCTTCGGGCGTGTCGGCGCCGAGGTCGAGGCCGACGGGGGCGTGGAGACGCGCGAGGGCGTCGGGCGGGATTGGGGCGCCGTCGCGGGCGAGGTCGGCGAGGATGCGTTCGGCGCGTTTTTTCGGACCGAGCAAGCCGATGTAGCGGAAATCTGGAGACGCGAGGAGGTCGCGGAGGATCGGGACGTCGTGAACGTAGTGGTGGGTCATCACGACGGCGAGAGGCTGCGGAACGTTGGCGGCGCGGGAAACGAGTTCGCCGGCGGGCGCGACGATGAGACGATCGGCGAGCGGGAAACGATCGGCGGTGGCGAAGTCGCGGCGCGGATCGGCGACGGTGACGTGCCAGCCGAGTTCTTTCGCGAGACGGACGAGGGGGCGGGCGTCGTCGCCGGCGCCGAAGATGAAAAGCGGGGTGGGGGCGGGGAGGGTGTTGAGAAAGACCTGGGTGGAGGGCTCGCGGGCGTTCGCCGCTTCATTTTCAGCGAGGTAGGTCCCGAGACGCACCGGGTTTGGGGATACATAGACGACGGCGAGATCGGTGGGTCGGTGAGCGGCGAGGTTGGCAGAGACGGTGTCGGCCCAGGAGGGTGAAGCGGGAAGTTTTTCGAGGAAGACTTGAACGACGCCGTGGCAGCCGAGGCCGACGCCCCAGACGAGATCGTTTTCGGAGGTGGTGTCGTAGGTGACGAGGTCGGGCGTGCCGGTGGCAAAAACGCGGGTGGCGCGGGCGATCACGTCTTCTTCGAGGCAGCCACCGCTGATCGAGCCGAGGCGCCGGCCGTCGGGGGTGACGAGAAGGCGGGCGCCGGGGCGACGGTAGGAGGATCCGGAAACGGTGACGAGCGTAGCGAGGACGGTTGGCTGAGCGGAGGCGGTGAGGTGGCGGACGATCGCGGCGAGCTCGTTCATGAAGGCGCGGGGAGAAGAGTGACCCCGCGGCGGAGGGACGCAACGACGCGCGTTGCGTTGCGGCGGGCGCAAAAAAACTCCCGCCCTTTTGCGGGGCGGGAGTTCCACTCGCTCACGCTCGCGGTGACGAGCGGAGCGGGCGATCAGAAGTCGAGTTCGACGAACAGGCGCGTGGTGCGCGGGGCGACCCACGCGGAGGCGACGCCGTAGGATGGGTCGGTGACGCCCGCGTCGTCCTGGAAGGTTTCGACGACTTCGGTCTCGGCCTGGTTGTTGAACACGTTGAAGACCGAGAGGCCGATCGTGAGCCGTTCCTGCGCCCACTTCGGGCGATAGGTGAGGCCGAAATCGGCGACGATCTGCGTGTCGGTGCGACCGGCGCTGCCGCGCGGCATGAGGAGGTATTCGGCTCCGTAGTTGCCGGCGATGACGTCACCGGCCGGATCGAGCTCGGTGGCGACGCCGATCTTGTTGAGCGGGCGGCCCGATTCGATGACGACATTGCCACCGATCGTGAGCTCGGAGGTGACCGCGTAGGAGCCGAACGCCTTGAAGGTGTGGCGGCGATCGTTGGGGAGCCGGCCGTAGCCGTTGGTGGTCAGCAGCGGGGAGTCGAAGAGGACGGTGATACCGGCATCGTCCTGGCCGTTGTCGGAGAGGACCCAGCCTTCGTAGTTCCCGTAGGATTGCGACCAGGTGTAGGAGAACTGGGCGTTCCATTTGCCGTCCCACACTTTCTCCGCGAACAACTCGACGGAGTAATATTTACGCGTCGCGGAGGGATACTGGAGGTCCTCGACGGTGAGGAGCGCTTCTTCGCTGGCTTCAAGGGTGCCGTTTTCATTGAAGTCCCAGAACATCCGGATCGGACGACCGGGGTTGGCGAGCACGTAGGCGTGGGCGCCGTCCGCGGTGAAATCGGGGAAACCGTTGCGGTGTGCCCATGCGTCGAGGGCGTGGTCGATAATGAGGTCGTCCATCGCGGTCGCATTGATGGCGCGCTGGGTGCCCCGAACGCCGACGGTGAAGTCGTTGTTCAGCTCGCGTTGGGCGCCGATGATCCACTCGTCCTGATACATCGGAGCGATGTCCATATCGACGATTTCGCGGCGATCGTGGACGCTGCCGTCGGAGTAGATGACCTCGTCGCCGATCTGGGCGCCGATGACGGGATTCACGTCGCCTGCGCCGGTCGAGGTGAGGACGTGGTAGACCTCGGTGAAGTATTCGCCGCCGGCGAGACGGACGTTGGTGTTGGAGGCGACGGGCAGGTGATAGCGTCCCCAGTTGAAGAAGAGCTTGGTTTTCTTGTCGCCGAAAAGGTCGTAGGACGCACCGATGCGGGGGGCCCACTGGTCCTTGATCTCGATGAATTGTTTTCCCTGAGCATCGAGGTTTTCGAAGCTCTCGTTGCGGACGCCGAGGCGGAGGTTGAGGCGGTCATTCATCATCGACCAGCTGTCCTCGAGATACCAGGCCTCGGACTTCACCTGGAAGGAGCCGCCGTTGCGGTAGATCCGGGTGCGAACCGCGGCGGTGGCGTCGTCGGGGACGGGCGCGCCGTTGATCATCCGGTTGCCGGGAATGTCGACGTAGCGGTAGTAGAGGTCGCCGGAATAGATCGTTTGATCGGCGGAGAGGTTGTCCTCGTTGTCCATACCGGCGCGAAGGCGATGGGTGCCCCAGAGGTCGAAGGTGAATTCGAGATCCAGGCGCATGGCTTCGCGTTCGTCGGTGGCTTGAGAGATGGTGCCGTTGGGATTGCCCTGGATGGTGGAGGAACTGCCGCCGCGGGCATCGATGATGAGCGGAAGCGCGTCGGCCGTGCCGGAGTCGGTGAGGTTTTGCTCCATCTTGCCGTAGAGGGCGGAGACGGTGAGGCGTTCGAAGAACGTGCCGTTATAACGACCGATGTGGGTGGTGCCGCCGCGGTCGATGTAGGCCGTGGACGGGTTGCCCGGCGTGATCGAACGGCTGAGAAAATCGTAGTCCTCGAAATGGTTCGTGGAGCGGCGCTCGTCGCGGAAGCCGGTGTAATCGAGGCGGTGGCCTTCGAAGGGAATCGCGTCGACCTTGATGGCCCAGAAGGGGTCTTCGCTGGTGACGCGGCGGTAGAGGCTGCCGTTGGAGAGGATGTCCTCGCGGTCGTTGTCGCGGACCTGGTAGAGGCCGTAGAAGAAGAGGCGGTTTTTGATGATCGGACCGCTCGCGTAGACGTTGGCGGTTTTCTGGTCCCACGTGTCGCGACCGTTGTAGGTCTCGGGGGTCATGATACCGTTCAGGTCCATGTAGTAACTGCTCGGGGCGCGCCAACGGCCTTCGTTGGGCTCCCAGTAGAAATTGGCGCCGGCCTTGTATTCGTTGGAACCGCTCTTGGTGGTGGCGTTGATGACGCCACCCGTGGAGCGGCCGAACTCGGCGGAGTAGCCGCCGGTCTTCACTTCGAAGCTCTGGTAGAACTCGAAGGGAACGGTCGCGGGATCCAGGCCATTGCGGAAATTCGAAATGTTGAAGCCGTTGACGAAGTAGGCGTTTTCCGCGACGGAGGCGCCACCGAAGGAGATGTTGTCGCCGAAGGCCGAGTCACCGCGCGTGGTGCCGGGGGCGAGGAGTGCGACGGACATCTGCGAGCGGGCGATCGGGAGGATGTCGATCTGCCGCTCGTTGAAGACGGTGACGGCTTCGGTGGTAGCGAAGTCGATCGGGTTGATGGTCAGCCCGCTGACGTTGTATTTTTCGAGGGTGATGAGGTCGGTGGAGACTTCGGAGTTCGTGCCGACGTTGACCTCGACTTCCTGCGTCTGCGCCGCGCCGGCGCTGTCGGTGTAGTTGACGCGATAGGTGCCGGGCGGCAGCGAGCCGATGCGGTAGGAACCGTCGGCGCTGGCGGTGACGGACCGGCGGAAGCCGGTGCCGAGGTTTTCGACGGTCACCGAGGTGCCGGCGGTTGCGTTGCCGTAGACACCGCCTGCGGCGTTGCTCTGGGCACGCAAGGTGGTGGTTCCGACGGTTGCGGTCATCGATATCGCCAACAAAGCGCCCATTGAAGGACGGGTGTATTTAGAGAGTGCGCGCAGCACCCCGCTCCAAACGAAACAAACGTTCATAGGTTCGTCGTTGTGTGTTGTGTTGTGTTGGTGGGATTTCCGCCAAACCGGCCGGCCATCCTCACCTAGTTCGGTCGAAACGAAGTAGGGGAGTGTCATAAACACAACCCAGAATTTGAGATGAATCGGCGGTTATTTGCGCTAAACGGCCGCTTTTTCGCGACCAGCTGCTTCACCGGCGGGAGGCGGCGAGGGTCTGGGCGGGGCGCGAGAGGGCGCGGAGGTCCACGCGGTCCGGTGCGATTGGGCGGGGTTTTCGTTTGCGGCGGGCGTCGGCGGGCCGCTACCTGCGTGGGCATGTCGCACCTGATTGCGCGCTTTCGCGAGACGCTGCTTTCGGCCGGAGACCGGGTGGTCTGGCGGGTGCAGCTGCCTCTGGTGTTGGCGACGGGGGTGTTATTGCACCTCGGCTTTTTGGTGCAGCGGATGGCGTGGGAGAATATGCAGGCGCGCGGCCAGCAGCTCGTTTTGACTGGCTGGGATGCGACGGCGTGGGTGGTGTGGCCGTTGGCGGCACCGGTGATGTGGGCAATGATCCAGCGGTTTCCGCTGTCGAAGGGACTACTGCGTCAAAACGGTCTGCGACTCGCCGTCGCGAGTGCCTTGCTGCTCATGGCGGCGGGCAATGTGCGGTTCGGGCTGCGCCTCCTGCAGGTGTGGTGGAGCTCCGACGATTCGTGGGGGACGATTGCGTGGGCCGACTATCTGACGACGGCGCTCGTGCTGCTGCCCTTTGATTTCCTGATTTATTGCGGGTTTTTTTCGGCGACGTTGGCGATCGACAAGCATTTCAAGCACCGGCAGCGCCTCGAGGAGTCGATCCGGCTCGAGCTGCGGACGGCACAGTTGGAGTCGGAGCTCGCGCAGGCGGAACTGCAGGCGCTCCGCGGGCAACTGCATCCGCATTTTCTGTTCAACAGCTTCAACGCCGTCGTGACGCTCGTCCGCCAGCGCCGCAACGATGCGGCAATCGATGTCATCGCGGAGCTGAGCATGTTGTTGCGATTGACGATGGAGCGGACGGGCCGGCAGGAGGTGCCGCTGGCGGACGAGGTGGAGTTCGCGCGGCGCTATCTGCACATCGAGTGGATCCGTTTCGGGGAAAAACTCGTGCTCGCATATGAAGTCGATTCGGACGTGGCGAGGGCGTGCGTGCCGAATTTGCTCCTGCAGCCGCTGGTGGAAAACGCGATCAAGCACGGCATCTCGAAACGCCGCGGCCCGGGCACGGTGCGGGTGGCCGCCCGGCGCGAGGGGAACCGTCTGCTGATCGAAATCGAAAACGACGGGCCGGATCAACCGGAGGACGTGGTGGCGGCTGGCGGAATCGCGTCCGACCGCCAGGGCGGCATCGGGCTGGCCAATACGCGGGCGCGGCTGGCGCGAATCTACGGCCGCGACGATCATCGCATCGAGCTGCGCCCGCGGGCCGATGGCGGCATGCTGGTGCGGCTCGACTTGCCCTGGCGCGAGGTGGAGCACCCCGTTTTCACATGAAACGCATCCGAGTTCTGGTGGTGGACGACGAGCCGCTCGCGCGCGAAGGGTTGCAGCTCCTGCTGAAGGCGGATCCCGAGGTGGAGATTGTCGGGTTCTGCGCGGACGGACAGACGGCGGTCGACGCGATGCGCGTGCACCGGCCCGAAATCGTGTTTCTCGACGTGCAGATGCCGCGGCTCGACGGGTTCGAGACGATCGCCGCGATCCCGCCGGCCGAGCGGCCCGTGGTCGTGTTCGTGACGGCTTATCAGCAGCATGCCGTGCGGGCGTTCGAGGTGTGCGCGCTGGACTACCTGTTGAAGCCGTTCAGCAACGCGCGTTTCGCGGCGGCGCTGAAACGGGCGAAGGAGAGTGTGCGCCGCGGCGACCAGGGGTATCTGGCGAAGCAGGTCGAGTCGCTGCTTGACCATGTGAAGCGCCTGCAGCCCTCGGCCGCCGGCGCCGGACCGGGGGCGATGCCGGTCGAGGTGGATTTATCCGACCGCGTCGTGATCAAGGTCGATGGCGCGCTGCATTTTGTGAGCATGCGCGACATCCTTTGGGTGGAGGCGCAGGGCGATTTTGTGAAGGTGCAGACGCATGGGAAAACCCAGCTCGTTCGCGAGACGCTGCACAGTTTCGCGCAGCGGCTCGATCCCGAGCGTTTCCTGCGCATTCATCGCTCGTTCATCGTGAATATTGCGCACGTGCGCCGGGTGGAGACGGCGCTTTACGGCGACTATTCCGTGTTCATGAGCGACGGCACCAAGCTCCGCCTGAGTCGCAGTTATCGCGATCAGCTGGACGCGTTGGTGAAACGCCCGCCGCGCTCGTAGCCGGCCTCGCGCAGCGGAGCGATCGGGCTACCGCTGGCGCGGGAGGCGCTCAGGATTTTTACATATTCCTCGCGAGAAAAGCGTGCGGATCGACGTATCCGCAGTGCGTTCCGCGGGTTCGAGCGAGCGGTCCGTCGATATGACGTTGAGCGTGCTTCGCGAGGGCATACGTGGCAGACGGCGCGTTCGCGCCAACACAACACAACCGGAGCGGCGGCAACCGCCCTTCGCGCAACACAACTCGCAAACCTATGAACACCTATTCCGTGAGGAATAACGAAGGCGCGCTCGCGCCCGCCGGAACGCGGCGGGGGCTCGGCTCATTGTTTTCAGCCCAGGCGCTGGTTTTCGCCGCCGCGCTGCTGAGCGTCGGCCCGGCCTTCGCCCAAAGCAACGTCGACGGCGCCATCACCGGTCGCACCGGTTCGGCCGGCACCGTCGTCGTCGAGAATCCCGCCACCGGCGTCCGCAAGTCGGCGACGGTCGGAGCCGACGGCTCCTATCGCATCGGCGCGCTGCCGCCCGGCACGTATGACGTGACGTTCACGAGCACCGAAACCGGCACGCCGGAGACGCAGCAGGCGAACGTGAACATCAACACCACGACCAGCGTCGAATTCGACGACCTCGTGCGCCTGGAAGTCTTCCGCGTGAGCGGCTCGCTCATCAACCCGATCGACTTCCAGAAAACCGAATCGGTGACCGTGCTCAACGAGCGCACGCTCGATGCGCTGCCGGTCGCCCGCAACGTCAACGCCGTCGCGCTCCTCGCGCCCGGCACGACGCTCGGCGACACCGCGTTCGGCAATCTGATCACCGGCCCGCTCATCTCGTTCGGCGGCGCCTCCGTGTCGGAAAACGCGTATTTCGTGAACGGCTTCAATATTTCGAACTTCCGCGACGGCACTTCGCCGAACGTGGTGCCGTTCGAATTCTACTCGCAGTTCGAGGTGAAGACCGGCGCCTACTCGGCGGAGTTCGGCCGCTCGACCGGCGGCGTGATCAACGCCGTCACGAAGAGCGGCACGAACGAGCGTCACGCCTCGATCAACACCTATTACGAGCCGAATGGCGGCCGCTGGCTGGCGCCGAGCTCGTATTACACCGAGGACGGCAAGCGCACGCCGCTGGTCTACAACGGCGCCGACTATTCCGACGTGCTCAACACCAACGTCTCGTTCAGCGGGCCGATCATCGAGGACAAGCTGTTTTACCACATCCTCTACAATGTCCGCAAAGTGAAGGATTTTGATGTCACGACGGGCGGTTCGCGCTGGGAGGAAGCGCGGTCCGACGACCCGTTCTGGGGCGTGAAGATCGACGCGAATCCGCTGCAGAATCACCGCCTCGAATACACCGCGTTCCGCGACAAGGCCGACATCGTCACCGATCACTACAACTACGACCTCGCGACCCGCCGCACCACCGACTTCTCGTCGCAGACGTTTGAAAAGGTCGGCGGTCTGACGCAGATCGGCCGCTACACCGGCACGTTCATGGAGGACCTCACGGTCTCGGTGCTCTACGGCAAGGGCACGGCCAACCGCACCACGGGCGGCACGGTCGACAGCCAGCCGGCGGTTTACGACACCCGCACCGGTCACGACGACTGGCTGTTGGGCAATCCCGACCTGCTCGTGTCGAAACCCGGCGCGAATAACGAAGACATCCGCGAGGCATTCCGCGTCGATCTCGAGTATGCGTTCGATTTCTTCGGCCAGCACCGGCTGCGCGCGGGTCTCGACCGCGAAGACAACGAAAGCGCCAACTTCACCGCCTACTCCGGCAACGCCTATTACCGCTACTACACGGTGACGCCCGGCGATTCGCTGAGCGGCGGCGTGATTCCGGACGGCGTGACGGAAGTCGCCCGCCTGCGGGTCTACGAGCAGAGCGGCATGTTCCAGACCAAGAGCAACGCCTACTACGTCGAGGACAACTGGGGCGTGATGAACGACCGGCTCAACTTCCGCGTCGGCCTCCGCAATGAAGCGTTCGAGAACCTGAATTCGAACGGCGAGACCTTCATCGAGGTGAAGGACCAGTGGGCGCCGCGGCTCGGTGTTTCCTTCGACGTGCGCGGCGACCAGAAGACGAAGGTGTTCGCGAACTGGGGTCGTTATCACCTCCCGATCGCGGCCAACACCAACATCCGCATGGCCGGCAACGAATACTTCACGCAGGACTACTACGTCCTCGAGGCGATCAACGACGACTCCACGCCCGTCATCGGACCGCAGATCGGCAACCAGACGGTGTATGCGAGCGGCGAGATTCCGGACCCGCGCACGATCGTCGATTCCGAGATCAAGCCGATGTTCCAGGATGAGATCGTCATCGGCGGCCAGCACGAGCTGACCAAGAACTGGACCGTCGGCGTGCGCGGCATTTTCCGCGAGCTGAAGTCCGCCATCGACGACGTGATCATCGACCACGCGCTCGTCGCCTACGCGGAGCGCAACAACATCGCCGATTTCGAGGCCCCGGGATCGCACGCCTACGTGCTCACGAATCCCGGCGACGAGATCAGCATGTTCTGGGACATGGACGGCGACGGCGAAGTCGAGCCAATCACGCTCACGGCCGACGATCTGCAGTTCCCCGAGGCCAGCCGCAAATACTACGCGGCCGAGGTGTTCGTCGAGAAAGTCTACGACGGCAAGTGGAGCCTGCAGGCGTCCTACACCTGGTCCCATAACTACGGTAACACCGAAGGCTACGTCCGCTCCGACAACGGCCAGGACGACGCCGGCATCACGTCTGCGTTCGACTCGCTCGGTTTGATGGAAGGCGCCTACGGCAACCTGCCGAACGACCGCCGCCACCAATTCAAGGCATTCGGTGCCTACTCGCTGACCGACGAGATTCAGATCGGCACGAACGTGCTCCTGCAGTCGGGCCGGCCGATCAACTCCTTCGCGTTGCACCCCTCGGAAGAGGTGGCGCAGGGCTACGGCGCCGAAGCGTTTTACGATGCGGACGGCAATCTCGTGCCGCGCGGTTCGATGGGCACGACCTCGTGGGTGTTCAACGTCGACTTCAGCGTCGCTTATCGCCCGAAGTGGGCCGGCGAGCGCCTGACCCTCGGCCTGGATATTTTCAACATCCTCAACCGTCGCTCGACGACCGAGGTGTATGAGCTGGCGACCTACGAGACCGGCGAGGTGAACCCGCGTTACCTGCTGCCGACCTCGTGGCAGACGCCGCGCTACATCCGCGTGTCGGCGAGCCTCGACTTCTAAGTCGCGGTCGCAAACGACGATTCCTTCAACGACTCCCGGCGAATTTCCGCCGGGAGTTTTTTTGCGTCTTCGCGGGCGCGGCGAATGCGAGATCCCAGGTGGATTGCGTCTGGGCATCCGCAAATTCCGGCCATCCGGCTCGCGGCGCGGCGCGGCCGAGGCGACGCCAATGCGATCGCTGGCGGGCGGGGATTTGTTGGGCGGCGGACACGAGTGCGACGTCGCCGATCTTCACTTCGCCAATGCCGCGAACGAACAGTCGCAGGCGCGGCAGGCCTGCGGGATTCCCGTCCCACGCGAGTGGCGCGGCGTGCTCGCGGATGAAATCGCCGCGGGGCTGGGCGGCGCGCGTCTGGAATTCGATCGTGTGACACGATTGAAGCGTCACCCACGCGCCGTCGTCCTGCTGCTGCTCGACGCCGACGAGCTGCGCGGCCGGGGCGAAATTCCAGACCTTGTAACAAAGCTGCCACGCGCCGCCGAAGACCGGTTCGCCGCGGAGGAGCGCGTGAAACCGCGTGGCGTCGGCGCGAACGATTTGCTCGTTGGGGCTGACGACGCGCGGATCGCGGGTGCGATTCCACATGAGGCGCGCGGCGTGGCGGCCCAGCTTGAGGACGGCCTCGAATTTTTTTTCATCGGCCAGGCTGGAGCGGCTCGCCTGCCGAACCAGACAATCACGTGCCGCGAGGTAATGCCGAAACGTGACGCTCGCGCGCAAAGGAAGCGGAAGCTTGTCCTGACGGGCCCGTCGCGCGAGCCGGGCGAAGTGGCGCTCCTCGTCTCGATATGGCGCGATCGGTTCGCGGCGCGAAACGACGTCCCAGCGGTCGTTGATTGGCCAGCGTGGATAACCGGAAAACGGATACGCGTCGCCGGCGAGCGCGGTGCGTGCGGCGGCGCGGCCGTGGGCTTGACCGAAAACGCGCTCGAAGCCGCGCGCGAGCATTTCGCGGGGATCGGTGATGTGCGGTTCGAGCCAGAGCGTCGCGGCGGCGGCGTCGACCGCGGTCGTGAGCTCGATCGCGAGGCGATAGGGTTCCCAGGAACTCACGAGAAAACCTTCCGCGCCGATGCGTCGGGCGTGGCGCCACCACGCGACGATGTTGTTCATCCGGTCGCCGAAATGCGGCAGCGGCTCGTAGCGAAACGCGCCGTTCATCGGGCAGCCGTAGAGGGCGACGCCGCGGGCTTTCAGCGGCGTGGCGAGGTCGACTTCGGCAAAGTTGAACAGCTCGACGCGCGGATGGCGGCGGAAGGCGTGATAATACCAGTCGTAGGCGGTGATGTTGCGCGGCAGTTCGCCGATCGCGTCCGGGAGAAAATACAGCATGTCCGCCCACATGCCGAAGCGCAGGCCGAGCGAACGCGTGAGAGCCTCGAGCCGCCGGACGTATCGAGCGAAATGTGACGCGAGGCCGACGCGCGCGATTTCGCGACGGCTGAGCGGGTGTTTGCCGAGATGGAATGATTCGTCGAGGCCGACGTGGACTTTTCCGGCGGTGCAAAACGGGTGGACGTCGCGCAGGAGCATCCCGGCGATTTCGAGCGTGCGTGGATGGAGCGGGCAGATCTGGCCGCGCTCGAGCGGGGAGCCGTCGGGCGCACGGAGTTCGTTCAGGTCGCGCAGCTCGGGAACCTTGATGAGGTATTGCGTGTGGCCGAGGAGATTGACGATCGGGACGACTTTGATGCCGACGCGCGTGGCGGCTTCGACCAAGCGTGCGAATTGTTGATAGCTGTAGGCGTCGCGACGGGCGACGCCGGGCAGGCTCGGGTATTCGATCGCGTCCTCGAGGTGAACGTGCAGCTCGTGATAGCCCCAGTCGGCGTAGCGGGGGAGCTGCGCGAGGAGCCAGTCGAGACGTTCGACCTGGCGCGCGAGGTCCCACTGGAAGGAGCGGATCATAAAGGGTAGGGCGAGGCGTCCCGCCGCGCCGGCTCACCGAGGACGGTTCGCCCTACCTGATCAACCCTGCTTTTTTCGAACAAGCGCTTCGAGCTTCACGATATCCGCCGAGAACTGGCGGATGCCATCCGAGAGTTTTTCCGTGGCCATCTGGTCTTCGTTGAGGGCCCAGCGGAAGGATTTTTCGTCGAAGCTCACTCGCTCGATGTTTTCCGACGCGGCGCGCGATGGATCGAGTTTGCGGGCGACGGGTTCGTTGCTCGCGGCGAGTTCGCCGAGAAGCTGAGGCGAGATCGTGAGAAGATCGCAGCCGGCCAGTTCGAGGATTTCGCCTTTGTTGCGGAAGCTCGCGCCCATGACCTCGGTCTTGTGGCCGAATTTCTTGTAATAGGAATAAATCGTCGTGACGGACTGCACGCCGGGATCCTCGGCGGGCGCGTAATCTTTGCCGGTGCTCTTCTTATACCAGTCGAGGATCCGGCCGACGAACGGCGAGATGAGTTGAACCTTCGCGTCGGCGCACGCGACGGCTTGGGGAAACGAGAAGAGGAGCGTGAGATTGCAGCGGATGCCTTCTTTCTCGAGCTGCTCCGCGGCTTTGATGCCTTCCCACGTGGAGGCGAGTTTGATGAGGACGCGTTCGCGCGAGATGCCGGCTTTTTCGTAGAGCGCGATGATCTCGCGAGCCTTGGCGATGCTGCCGTCGCGGTCGAAGGAGAGGCGGGCATCGACTTCGGTGGAGACGCGGCCGGGGACGATTTTTAGGATTTCCGCGCCGAAGAGCGTGAGCAGCAGGTCGATGGTCGTGCCGATCGACGCTTTCGCGCCGGCGTCTTTGACTGCACGGTCGACGAGGTGCGCATACGCCGGCATGCCGGCCGCCTTCAGAATGAGGCTGGGGTTCGTCGTCGCGTCCTGCGGCTTGAACTCCACGATGCTGCTGAAATCGCCGGTGTCGGCGACGACCTTCGTGAATTGCTTGAGCTGTTCGAGTTGGTTCGTAGCCATGGGTAAGAGGGAAAGGTCAGCGTAGTTCGCCGTGGGTTTCGCGCAAACGGGCCTGCAACCATGTCATAGCGCCGGGCTCGTCGGCGAAGGCACCGTCGAGCTGCGCTTCGAAGGCGGCGTCGAGGACGGGCTTGAAGGCGGGGCCGGGCTTGAAGCCGAGGGAAAGGAGATGGCGGCCGAGGAGAATGGGGCGGGGGGCGCCCTGGTTGAATTCGAGGGCAGCGGCTTTCGTCAGCAGATCCTCGATACGCGCGAGCGTTTCCTCGGGTGGCACGGGCGGTCGCCCGCGGGCGTCGGCGCGCATGACAAGTGAAAGGTCGTGGATCGTCGCGGGTGCGAGGCGCAGCGCGAGGCGGCGGATGGCGCGGTCGGTGAACGGCTGGTTGCCGCGGTCGTGCGCGTGGTGGTTTTCGACGAGTGCGCCGACCGGCGCGTCGAAGGCGAGCGGTGCGCCGATGCGGCGCAGAAAGTTTTTCGCGAGCGGTCCGCCGGCGGAATGGTGGCCGGGGCTGCGCCAGCGGAGGCGGCCGTCTTTTTCCACTTTCTGCGTCGTGGATGGCTTGCCGAAATCGTGGGCGAGGACGGCCAACGTGAGCCGCGTGGGGTGCGGCGAGTTTTTCCAGTCGGCGAATGTCACGAGTGCGTCGAGGCAGTGCTGCGTGTGATTGAAGACATCGCCTTCGGGGTGCCACTCGGGATCTTGAGGCGTGTCGCGCAGTGCGGCGATTTCGGGGAAATGTTGGAGCCAGCCGGTTTCTTCGAGAACGGCGAGGCCGCGGGAAGGGCGCGTGGCTTTGGTCGCGAATTTTCCCCATTCGCCCCAGATGCGTTCGACGGGCAGTTCGCTAAACGCGGGTGCGATGGAGCGGCAAAGCGCGGCGGTTTCGGGCGCGAGCATGAGATCGAAGCGCGCGGCGAGTTGAAAGGCGCGCAGGACGCGCAGCGGGTCTTCGACGAACGCGGCACTGGTGTGGCGGAGCGTGCGGGCGGCGAGGTCGCGCTGGCCGTGGTGCGGATCGATGAGCTCGCCGGTGAACGGGTCTTGGGCGATGGCGTTGAGGGTGAAATCGCGGCGCGCGGCGGCGTCGGCGTCGCTGAGCGTCGGATCGGGTGCGACAGCAAAGCCGCGATGGCCGGCGCCGGTTTTGGATTCGCGGCGCGGGAGGCTGAAGTCGTATTCGGCGCCGCTGGCGGCGCTGCGGACCTTGATCACGCCGAAGCTGCGGCCGACGACATCGGTGGCGCCAAACGGAGCGAGCGCGCGATGGAGCGTTTCGAAATCGATGCCGGCGACTTCGACATCGAAGTCTTTCGGCTCGAGTCCCAGCAGGGCATCGCGCACGCCCCCGCCGACGAGCCGCGGACGTCCCGCGCGTCGGACGGCGTCCAGCATCGCGCGGAGGTCGGGTGGGAGCTTCATCGCGCCGATCACGGTTCTCTTTTAACAGCGCGGACGATCAGAAGACTCCAGCCGATCATGAGTGCGATGCCGCCGAGCGGGGTGATGGGGCCGAGCCAGCGCGGGCCGCCGACGGCGAGGAGGTAGATCGATCCTGAAAAGAGACCGGTGCCGACGATCCAGCAGAGGCTGGTCCAACGTTCGATTTGGCGCGGCTTCGCGGCCGGCTGGGAGCGCAACCAGCCGGCAAAACCGACGAGCGCGACGGCGTGAACGATGTGATAGCGAGCGGCCGTTTCCCAGGCGGCTGACATGCCGCGTTCCAGGAGCTGCGCTTTCAGGGCGTGGGCGCCCAGCGCGCCGAGCGCAACACCCGTGACACCAAGCAGACCCGCGGCCAGGAGAACGGAACGATCGGTCATGCGTGCACGTTCGCACAAGGTCGTTCTGAAACAAGCTCGCAGGCTGTAAGCCGTGGGAGTGAGGATCGCGTGGGTGGAAGTTGGTTTTTGCGCCGAAACGAAGGTTGACAGCTCTCCGCGAAACCCTAGCTGTTGGCCTCTTTTCTCATGAAAACCTTCCTCGCCAAAAAGGAGACGGTGCAGCCGAAGTGGTATCTGATCGATGCCGCGGGCGTTCCGCTCGGCCGTCTCGCTGTGAAAGCCGCCAACATCATCCGCGGCCGGCACAAGGCGTCCTACACCCCGAGCGTCGACACCGGCGACTTTGTGGTGGTCATCAACGCTGAAAAAGTCGCCCTCACCGGCAAGAAGGAAGAGCAGAACGAATACATGTTCTTTTCCGGCTACGTCGGCGGCGAGAGCTACCGCAACGTTCCCCAGATGCGCGAGAAGAACCCCGAGTTCATGATCGAGCGCGCGGTGAAGGGCATGCTCCCGAAGAACCGGATCGCGGCGAAGATGCTGACGAAGCTGCGCGTGTTCCGCGGCGAGGCGCACACGCACGAGGCCAACAGCCCGACCAAAATTTCCGCCTGATTAGTCCATGAGCACCGTCACCAACGTTTTCATCGGCACCGGCCGCCGCAAGACCGCCACCGCCCGCGTCCGCATCACCGAAGGCAGCGGCAAGCTGACCTGCAACGGTCGCGATTTCGACAACTACTTCTCGCACGAGAATTTTTCCAAGCAGGCGTATGCGCCGCTTCTCACCGTCGACCTGAAGGACAAGATCGACGTGACGGTGAACGTCGCCGGTGGCGGCATCGCCGGCCAGGCCGGGGCGGTCGCCCACGGCATCGCGCGCGCGCTTCAGAAGATGAATGGCGAGCTTCGTCCGGCGCTGAAGAAGGCTGGCCACATCAAGCGCGATCCGCGCGAGAAGGAGCGCAAGAAGGCCGGTCAGCCGGGCGCGCGCAAGCGGTTCCAGTTCTCGAAGCGCTAAGCTTCGACCGAACGTCTCTTTTCAAAACCGCCCGCGCCTTGTGCCGGGCGGTTTTTTTGTGAACTGTCCCAGCGCTCCGTCTTCCCATCCTTGTCATTCTGAGGGCAGCGAAGAATCCACTTGGACTTAGCCTGGCGGCGATGGCGCTGCGCGGACTGGATTCTTCACTTCGTTCAGAATGGCAGGCACAAACTCTCCTCTCTCATGAAAGTCGGCATCATTGGCGCGTCCGGTTACTCCGGCGAAGTTCTGGTCAAGCTGCTCCTCGGGCATCCGAAGGTGACGCTCGCGGCGGTGACGTCGCGTTCGAATGCGGGCAAGCCGCTCGCCGCGGTGATTCCTTCGGTGCGCGGGGCGGATCGCGGGCTGACGTTCACCGATTCCGATGCGACGGCGCTGGCGGCGAGCGACATCGACCTGTTCTTCCTCGCGCTGCCGCACGGCGCGGCAGCGACGTATGCGAAGGTGCTCGTGCCGGCGGGGAAACGCGTGATCGATTTGAGCGCCGACTTCCGGATCGCGGACCTCGCGACGTATCAGAAATATTACGGCGAGCACCATGCGCCGGAATTGCTGCCGAGCGCGCGTTTCGTTTTGCCGGAGCTCACACCGCCGGCGTGGAAGAATGAGGCGAAGCTGGTGGCGGCGCCGGGCTGTTATCCGACGAGCATTCTCGTGCCGCTCGTGCCGCTCTTGAAGGCGGGCGTGATCTCGCGCGAGCACATTGTGGTGAACTCCTACAGCGGCGTGAGCGGTGCGGGGAAGAAGGTCGATGAGATGTATCTCTACGTGGAGCGCACCGAGAGCACGAAGGCTTACGGGCTCGTGAAGCACCGGCATCTGGCCGAGGTGGAGGAGCAGCTTGCGCTGCACACGGGCGGAAAAACGATCATTCAGTTCAACCCGCACCTTGCGCCGATGCGGCGCGGGATCGCGACGACGATCACGGTGCCGGCGGCGGCGGGCGCGACGATCGAGAAACTCTATGAAGCGTGGCGGGGCGCGTATGCGAACCGGCCATTCGTGCAGTTGCTGCCCACTGGCGAAACGCCGGATACGGCGCATACCGTGGGCACGAATCGCGTGGATATGTCGGCGGTGCACGATCCGCGGACGAACAATTTCGTGATCACGTCGGCCGAGGACAATCTCGTGAAAGGGGCGAGCGGCCAGGCGGTGCAGATCATGAATCTGTGGTGCGGGTTCGAGGAGACGGATGGGCTGATTTGAAGCGCAAAGACGCGAAGATGGCGAAGACTCGCGAAGATCAGACCAAAAGATTTGGCTTCGCGAAACTTCGCGCCCTTGGCGTCTTCGCGCTTAGCTCCGATAGTCGGCGTTTTCGCTGACGTATTCGTGCGTGAGGTCGCCGCCGAGGACCGTCGCGTTGTGCTCGCCGCTGCCGAGGTCGATTTCGATTTCGACGCAGCGTTCGTGCGGCGGGAAATCGATGGCGGGAGCGAAAACGCCGTTTTTCGGTGCGGCGCTCGCGTAGAGCTCGGCGCTCTTGAGGTGGGCGACGAGCGCTTCCTCCTTTTGCGGGTTCAGCTGGAAGACGCCGTTTGCGAAAATCTCGATGCCGCCCATGCGGAGTTTGGTTTTCGCGAGATCGGTTTTCGGGGCGTTCGCGCCGACGTGCTTGCCGATGGCCTGGACGAGACGACCGACGTTGGGATCGTTGCCCGCGACGGCGCATTTGAAGAGCGGGGCGTTGACGACGACTTTGCCGAGCGTGCGGGCGAGGTCGCGGGTCGGCGCGTTTTTCACGGCGACGCGGATCACGTGATGAATGCCTTCGCCGTTGCGCACGACGTCTTCGGCCAGATCGCGGCAGACTTGAGTGAGCGCGTCTTCGAAGGTTTTCAGGTCGCTGCACGGCACACGGCCGGAGGAGAGCGCGACGACGGTGTCGGACGTGCTCGTGTCGCTGTCGATGCTGATGGAGTTGAAACTCGGATCGACGGCGCGGAGCAGCATGGCGCGGAGCTCGGCGCGAGGCACGGCGACATCGGTGAGAATGTAGACGAGCATCGTTGCGAGGTTGGGCTCGATCATGCCGGCGCCTTTGGCGACGCCGACGATGCTGCCGTTGCCGACGGGGGCGCGGCGAATCTTCGGATATAGGTCCGTGGTCACGATGCCTTCGGCGGCGGGCAAAATCGATTCCGCGGCGAGAGCGCCGACGGCTTGCGGCAGGGCGGCGATCATCGCGTCTTTCGGGAGCGCCCAGCCGATCACGCCGGTGGAGCTGGGCAGCACCTGCTCGCTGCCGAGGTTGAGAAGGCGGGCGGTGGCGAGGCAGATCTCCTCAGCGGTCTGAACACCGTCGGGGGCGCAGACATTGGAAATCTTGTTGTTTACGACGACCGCCGCGAGAGTGTCTTCTTTCAGGCGTTTGCGGCCGATGACGACAGGTGCGCCGGGGAAGGCGTTGCGCGTGAAAACGGCGGCAAAGTCGCGCGTGGGTTTGTCGAGCGCGATGAGCGTGAGCGTCATTTTCGCGGGTTTCGGCGCCTCGCGCGGCGTGAACTCGAGCCGGGTGGTGCCCACGCGGAATCCGGCGGGCAGCGTCGCCTGTGAAGCGAGCCAGGCGCGGTGTTCCGAACGAGACGTGAAGGTGAGAGAAGTGCTGGGCACGGGAGAGAAGTGGGCGGGCGCGGACGTGGAGTGAAGCCGATTTTCGCTGGTGATTTTCCCGATAGAAAAAGGGGCCCAAGAATTTGGTGGAAATGCGCGAGACGGCTGCGTAATGCGTTCTCCTACTTCTCGACTCCTGAACGTGCACTCCCTCCCACTCCTCTCCCGCGCGGCGATTCGCCGCGGGTTTTGAACTCTCGGATGAACGTCGCTGAAGTAACGGCCAAGGCGAAGGTGCTGCTCGAGGCGCTTCCCTACATTCAAGATTTTCGCGGCTCCACGTTCGTCGTGAAATACGGCGGGAGCTTCATGGACGATCCCGATCCGGTCACGCGGACGCGCGTCGCCTACGACATCGCGTTTCTCGCGGCGGTGGGGATCAACGTCGTCGTGGTGCACGGCGGCGGAAAGGCGATCACGCGGGCGATGGAGGCGTCGGGGCTGAAGGCCAATTGGGTCAACGGACTGCGCGTCACGGACGAGGCGACGGTCGCGGTGGTGAAGAAGACGCTCGACGAGATCGTGAACAAGGATGTGTGCGAGGCGATCGTCACCGCGAAGGGAAAACCGAAGGGGCTGCCCGGTGATACCGTGCTTGTTTGCGAGAAGCTCACGACGGACGACAGCGGCAATCCGGTCGATCTCGGTTTCGTCGGCGATGTGACCGAAGTGAAGGTGAAGCTGATCAAGAAGGAGATTGCGGAAGGTTTCGTGCCGGTGATTTCGCCGGTGGCGGAAGGTTACGATGGCAAGCCCTACAACGTGAACGCCGACTTGGTAGCTGGGCGTGTCGCGAGTGCGCTGCGGGCGCGGCGGCTGGTTTACATGAGCGACGTGCCGGGATTGCTTTCGAATCCGGCGGATCCCGAATCGCTGATCTCGACGCTGCGAATCAATCAGGTCGATGACCTGAAGAAGAAGGGTGTAATCGACAAAGGCATGCGGCCTAAAGTGCAGAGCGCGATCCGTGCTTTGCAGGAAGGCGTGCAGCGCGTGCACTTCATCGACGGACGGCTGCCGCATTCGCTGCTGCTGGAGATTTTCACGGACAAGGGCATCGGGACGGAAATTGTGCAGTAGTCGCTTGTCCGCGCGTGTATCGTTCTCGTTCTTCTTTCTCGTTCTCTTTCTCGAAGAGCTACGCAGACGAGAGAACGAGAAAGATTACGAGAAAGAGAAAGATTTGAGATGACTGCTCCCTCCATTGTTCGCACCAGCACGGCTGAGCTCTACGACGCGCATGTTCTGAAGAACTACGGGCGTCCCGCGATCACGCTCGTGCGCGGGCGCGGCACGCAGGTGTGGGACGATGCGGGTAACAACTATCTCGATTTCACCTCGGGCATCGCGGTGAGCGCGCTGGGACATTGCCATCCGCACTGGGTTTCCAGCGTGCAGCGGCAGGCGGCGGAGCTGATTCACGTCAGCAATCTCTTTCGCAATCCCAACCAGGGTGAGCTCGCGCGGCGGCTGGTGAAATACGCGGGGCCGGGCCGGGTGTTTTTCTGCAACAGCGGCGCGGAGGCGAACGAGGCGCTGATCAAGCTCGCGCGGCTGCATGGGCTGCAGAAGAGCGGCGAGGAAGGAAAGTGCTACAAGGTCATCTGTGCGAGGAACGCGTTTCACGGGCGCACGTATGGCGGGATGAGCGCGACGCCGCAGGAGAAGATTCAGAAGGGGTTTCGGCCGCTCGTGCCGGGGTTCGCGTTTGGCGAGATCAACAATCTGCAGAGTTTCGCCGACCTGATCGACGGGGAGACCGCGGCGATCTTCTTCGAAACGATTCAGGGCGAGAGCGGCATCAATGCGTGCACGCCGGAATTTCTGCACGGGATTCGCGAACTGTGCACGAAGCACAACCTGCTTTTGATGCTCGACGAGGTGCAGTGCGGCGTCGGGCGGACGGGTCGGTTCTATGCGTTCGAGCACGCCGGCGTGACGCCGGATGCGATCGGCATGGCGAAGGGGCTGGGCGGCGGTTTCCCCATTGGAGCGATGTGGGTGCGCGACCGGTTCGCGGATTTGTTTCATCCTGGAAATCACGGCACGACGTTTGGCGGCACGCCGCTCGCGTGCGCGGCAGCGCTGGCGGTGCTCGATGTGATCGAGCGCGACGGGCTGCTCGAGGAGGTTCGGAGAAACAGCGGTCCGTGGATCTCGGCGCTGCAGCAACTCGCGATCGAATTTCCTTCCCAAGTGTTGGGCGTGCGCGGCCAGGGTTATCTGGTCGGCGTGCAGCTCGCGAACGATCCGGCGCCGTATATCGCGGCGCTGCGGGAGGCAGGGCTGCTCGCGCCGAGCGCGGGTGGAAATGTCGTTCGGCTCCTGCCGCCGCTGAATGTGTCGCCGGACGAGCTGGCGCGTTCGGTGGAGATTTTGCGCGGCGTGTTGAAGGCGAAGGCGTAAATCTTCGGCGTCGAAAGCGAGATGAACGAGGAGGTCGGGACCACCGACTTACATGAACTTTTCGTCATGCGATCGGGCGTATTTTTCACTCGTTAGCGAGAGAGTCACCTCTTACATCTGACCGCTTCCATGAAACACTTCCTCAAAGAAACGGACTTCAAGGCACACGAGTTGCCGGGGCTGTTTGCGCTCGCGCGGAAGTTGAAACAGGAACGGGGGCGCGGCGTGGCGGACAAGCCGCTCGCGGGGCAGACGTGGGCGATGATATTTTCGAAGTCGTCAACGCGCACGCGAGTGTCGTTCGAGGTGGGCATTCATGAGCTCGGCGGGAATCCGCTTTTTCTGAATCGCAACGACATCCAGCTCGGACGGGGCGAGTCGATCGAGGACACGGCGAAGGTGCTGTCGCGGTTCGTGCATGGATTGATCGTGCGGACCTTCGATCACAGCGATGTGGAGCGGCTCTCATC
>JAEZAD010000046.1 GCA_023430565.1 Verrucomicrobiota bacterium | reverse complement strand
CGCCGCAGCCGGAGTTTCGCGAGGTGAACGTCGCAGCGCAGATCGATCAGCCCGATTCGATGTGGGCGCTGTATCAGCGGCTGGTGAAACTGAACTTGGATTCATCGGCGCTGCGGCAGGGCAAGCGGATCGAGGTGAGCGCGAGCGAACCCGATGTGTATGTGCAGATGCGCGAGGCGGACGGGGAAGTGGTGCTGGTGATCGGAAATTTCGATACGGAGTCGCGACGCGGCGTGGCGGTGAGCGCGAAGGCGACGCCGGTGCGGGCGCAGTGGAAGATGAGCGAGGAGATCGAAGGTGCGAAGGTGTCGGCGCCGACGTGGACGACGGCGGGCGGATTCGAGGGATGGGCGCCGTTGCCCGAGCTCGCGCCGGAGTCGGTGTATGTGGTGCGTTGGCGGAGATGAACCGCCGCGCTACTCCGGCGTGGCCGCTTTGGCGGCGAACCGCTTGAGTGCGCGCACGAAAGTTTTTGCGCCGCCCTGCATATATCCGGTGCGACCGAGTTCGCGCCCTTCGGCATCGACGAGAATGACGGTTGGATAGCCCGAGACGCCGAACTTCTCGTCGAGGGCCGCGTTTTGCTTCTTCGTTTCGTCGGATTGCGGCTTCGCACGCGGGAAGTCGACTTCAACCAGGACCAGATGTTTGGCAGCGTAATCGAGGAAAGGCTTCTGGACAAAAACCTGGTCGCGAAGGCGATGGCACCAGACGCACCAGTCGCTCCCGGTGAAGTTGAGCAGCACGAAACGCTTCTCCGCCTGGGCCTGCTTTAGGGCCGCGGCGTAATTGGCGGTCCAAACCACCGGAGTGCCGTCGACGGCATACGGTTCGAGTGGCTCGTCGGCGGCGAGGGCGGGCGAGGCTGCGAGGACGGCCGAGAGAAGGAGAAGGCGATAGGCGCGCAGGTTCATTGGGATTTACTCCTGGAGTTTGAATTGAAGCGGTTGACGCAGGGCTGTCGCCGCGGGCTTGCCGTTCCTTTGCCCGGGGACGAACCGCCATCGCCGGATGCAGGCTTCGGCGGTGGCGCCGAAGAGCGGATGCGAACTTTCAACGGCGCGAACGTTTTGAGGGATGCCGTCCAGATCGACGGTGAAATCCACGACCGCCATGCCTTCCAGGCCGGACCGACGCAAGTCCACCGGATAGTGCGGATGCATCAAGACGATCGGCTGCGGGCGCGCATCTTTCGTCGGATCGCGGCTCGCGAGGAGCTGCGCTTTCTTTTCCGCGACCGCTTCAGCCGAAAGCGTTCCCGGTGAAACGAACTCCTGCTGCAAAGTCTCGAACGGCTTCAGGCTGTGAGGAGCGCTCTTTGCGGCGATGTCGTAATAGCGTCGAGCGGTCTCGAGATCGAACTCGGGATTCATGCCGGAGAGCCCGCGTTCCACCACGCGCCACGCCGCCCAGAAATCGCCCGCGTCGGCGAGTCGTTGCAGCGCTTCACAGGCCGCTGCGCGCGCCTCTGGCGTGCCGCCGGCGATGCTCTCGATCTCCGCGCTCAACCGCGCGCTGTCCTGCGGAAGGTGCGTCTCGGCCTGACGAATGAAATCCCGGGCGAGCGTGAGATCGTAGGCCATATTCAACCCGTGAAAGGCGTGCGTTGCGACGAGCAGGAGCGATTGGGGGCGACGCGATTCCTTCATCCGGTCGAGCAGACCACGGGCGGCCTCGTGTTCCGAGTGCGCTTCGAGCAGGGTCAGGCAGGATTCGGGCAAACTCCCTTCTGCGTCCATCAACTCCGGCTCCGACGCGCAGGCCTGCAGGTGCTGCAGCAAACTTCGCCGCTCCGTCTCGTTCGCCTTGGCAAAAGCCTGGTGCATGCTCACGACCAGCCAGGCGTCGTTCAACGTGCGAGAGGCCTCCGTGAGGTGCGTCAAGGCTCGTAACAGGTCGCTCTCCACGCCGAGCCCTTCGGCGTAGAGGTAGGCCAGTTGGGAATGGCCGGCGGGCTCGCCATTTTGGATCGCCGCTTCGAACCAGACGATCGCCTCCTCCACGTCGCGTTCGATGCCCTCACCGTCGCGCAGCATCGCGCCGACTTTGAGCTGGGACCACGTGTCGCCTTCGCGGGCCGCACGCTCGAGCCATTCGAAGGCCAGAGCGAGATCCCGTTCGGTTTGGGTTCCCTCTGAGTAGAAACTCGCGAGGTCGCGCATGGCTTCGATGCTCCCGCTGTCGGCCGCACGTTGAAGCCATTGCACGCCTTGGCGGCGCCGCTCCTCAACCGCTTCGCCGTCGAGAAGCAACTTGCCGAGTGCATAAGCGGCGGGAGCATGGCCCTTTTCGGCCGCTTCCTCGAAGTAGCGAGACGCCTTGGCGACATCGTTGAAGGAAGGATCACCGTGGCGGTGGAGCTCGCCGAGCTCGGTGAGCGCGTCGACGCTGCCGAGTTCTGCAGCGCGTTCGAACCACCGCACGGCTTCGGGCAGATCTTTCGCCAAGCCCGGTGCACCATCGCGGTGGAGCTGGCCCAGCCTGATCAACGCATCGAGATAATCTTGATCGGCGGCGAGACGGAGCCAGCGCACGGCCTCCGTGACGTTTACTTCAATCGGGGCCCCGTCGATGAGAGCGAGCCCCTGAAGATATTGCGCGAGGGCCGATCCTGCCTCTGCCGCCGCGAGGCGATAGCGAACGGCCTGCGCTTCGTCCTGCCCTACGATCGCGCCGGTCGAATGGTAGAGCATGAGCCGTTCGAGCGACGGAGCGTGTCCGTTTTCACCGGCGCGGCGGAGCCAGTGCAGATGCAGCTCCGTGTCCGGCGCGGTCCAGGAAGTTTCAAGATATACCTGCGCGAGGTTTGCCTGGGCGATCACGTCTCCCGCCTCGGCACGATCCATCATCCAGAAAAGCGCGCGGGAGAATTTCGGGGCGAGTCCATCAGCCGTAAGTTCGAACCAGAGTTCAGGGACATCGCTTTCGCGCGCGGCGGGGGTGGAGAGGCTGCGCCAACGCTCGGCCTCGTCGCGGTCCGGTCCTTCGGCGCCAAACCCCGACGCGTAGCGCCAGGCGAGATAGAGCCGGGCTTGCTGATGGCCTTTTTCGGCGGCCTCACGGACCCGTTCGAGCGCCTTCGGATGGTCGAGCGAAGCGCCCGCCCCGATATCGCTGAGAAATCCCCATACGAACAGGGCGCCGGCGTCGCCGGAGGAAGCGCGGGCCGCTGCACGCGCGGCGGCAGGACCGGGGTTGTCTCCGGTGAAAAGTGGTTCGGCGGTGGCGGTCGCCTGCTCCGACAAGGCGGCCAAAACAGGAACCGTGAACATGCCCAAAACCACGATGCAACACGCCGGAGGGGACAGCCGGAAAAGCATGGCAGGATTCAGGGCTCCGGATAGGCGGAGGCAAGAATCCGATGAGCATCCGCACGGCAAGGCCGCGGCTCGGCCTGCGTAGGTATGCGTATTCTGCGGCGGGCGCGACGGTGGCAGAATGGCGGGGTGAAACTTCTGGCGTTTCTCGGGGTGGTGCTCGCGGGGACGAGCGCGGTCGGCTTCGCGGACGATGCGCCGGTGCGCTTCATGAGCGACGATGGGAGCGGACGCTGGGGCGCGAAACGATTCGGCTATCGCGACGCGGAAGGTCGCGTGATCGTGCCGGCGGTTTACCAGGTCGCGGAGGAGTTCACGCCGGAAGGGCTCGCGGCGGTGGCGCGAAATGGGCGCGCCGGGTTGATCGATGAGGAAGGTCGTGCGGTGATCGCGAGTGCAGGGGAAACGGAAGCGCACGCCGAAATGGCAGCGCGGCGGCTCGCTCTGCCGGAATTGCGTGAAGGTTTCGGCGGCGAGCCGCTGGCGATGTTTGTGCGAACGGAAGCCGGTTATCGCGGGCAATTCGGCATGGAGAAAAGAACGGGGCTGCCGACGGTGGATTTTCGGCGCGAGGTGGTGGTGGGAC
>JAEZAD010000333.1 GCA_023430565.1 Verrucomicrobiota bacterium | reverse complement strand
GCCCTCGCCGCCGACAAATCCTCCTCCGAAAAAAACTGCGGCTGCTCCTGCTGCACCGGCAAAGACGTCTGCTGCTGCTTCGTCGAAGAAGCCGCCGCCGCCGATAAATCCACTCCGTCCCCCGACTCCGAAAAATCCGACACCGCCGTCGCCCGCCACCCGCTCCGCGGCACCATCGTCGCCGTCCGCCCCGACGACTCCGCCCTCCTCGTGAAACACGAGGAAATCCCCGGCTACATGCGCGCCATGACCATGCTCTTCAAAGTCGATCCCGCCCTCCTCCCAACTCTAAAAAAAGGCGATGCCATCACCGCCACCCTCGTCCAACGCGACGACGGCTTCCATCTCGAAAACATCACCAAAAGGTAGCGCGAGGCAGCCTGCCCCCACCTGTCGGGGTCGCCGCCGGGCCGCGCTCACGAATTTGTCTCCTTCTCCATGGACCTCCTCACCCCCGACGGCGTGCCGTCCCTCGTCTCGAGCATCCAGCTTTCGATCTCGCCTGTCATCCTCATCTCCGGCGTCGGCGCGCTCACCATCACGCTCACCAATCGCATGGGCCGCATCGTCGACCGCACCCGCAGCCTCGCCGGCCAGGCCCGCGCCGCAGCCGGCGACGACCGCAAGCACCTCGGCAGCCAGCTCGACATCATGTGGCGCCGCGCCCGCCTCATCCGCCTCGCCGTCACCTTCGCCGGTTGCAGCATGCTCACCTCCTGCGTGCTCATCCTCGGCCTGTTCTTCATCGCCTTCCTCGGCCGCGAACCCGGCCTTCCCCTCGTCGCCGTCTTCGTCACGAGCGTGCTCTTCCTGATCGCCTCCCTCGTCGCCTTCCTTCGCGACATCTTCGTCTCCCTCCACGCCGTCCAACTCGAAGTCGCCCGCGCCCAGTCCAGGTAGGGCGGGGCGTCCCCGCCGAGCCGCGGCCACGCGCTCGCCCCCTGGGCCTCACACCCACCGCTTCAACGCGTCGCGCAGCTTCTCCCGCGCCCGCGCGATCCGCGTCTCCACCGCCTTCGGCGTCGCCCCCACCGCCGCCGCGATCTCCGCATGCGACAGCTGCTCGTATTCGAACAGCACCAGTGCCTCCCGCAATTTCATCGGCAACTCCGCGACCGCCGCCTGCACCGCCGCGCTCCGCTCCTTCGCCTCCGCCGCGCGGCTCCCGATCTCCGATCTCCGATCTTCGATCTCCGACGTTTCGCTCCATTCCTGCAACGAAACGTCCGGCCGCCTCCGCCACCACCGCAGCCGGTTGCGCGCGAGATTCACCGCAATCGCAAACACCCACGGCCGAAACTCCGCCCCTTCGCGAAACTTCCCTCGCTGCTGCCACACCCGCACAAACGTCTCCTGCGCCAGCTCCTCCGCCTCACGCGCGTTCAACACCATCCTTCCCACCACGCTCTTCACCGGCAGCTCCCATCGCTCCATCAACCGTCCCAATGCCGCCTCGTCCCCCACCTGGACACGACGCATCAGCTCCCGATCCTCGCCCGCGGTTGAACTTCGCTCATCCTCCGTCGCCATGGTTTCCCACTTCTGTCATTCCGAGCGAAGCGAAGAATCCAGGGCGGCCTTCGCCTGAGCTCTTCCGTGTGGATTCCTCCCCCCGCTCAAAACGACATACGCGACTTTCCGCGGCGGATTGTTCATAAAACTGGCATGGTCGCTTCGCTCCATCGCCTCAGTGACGATGCCGGTTCAGCCCCAGGTCCGGCGGCGCTTGATGGTCGAAATCCTTGATCTTCGGCAGCACCAGCGCGAGGTAGCGCTCCCCGGCCGCCGGCGTCATCTCCGCCGCACACCGACGCACGTGCGTCGCAATCGCCGACTCGCACACAAGCCGCAACTCCTCCACCCGCCGCTCCGCCGCCGCAATCGTTCGCGCATCGGCCGGCGCCTCCTGCTTCAGCCGCTCGAGCGCCGCACTCGCCTTCTGAATCTCGAGGCAATGCTCCGCGCACACGACGGAGTAGCTGTCGTGCAGCTCCTTGATCGCCGCGAACTGCGCGTCCGTCAGCTCGAAGTCCGCCCGCAACCACGCCATCGCATCCCGCTCCTTCAGCGCCCGCTCGACGGTCGCGTCTCCAACACTCCGATACGCGACCACCCCGGCCCCCGCCGCCACCGCCAAAACCAGCCCGAGCGAAATCAGCAGATTTCTCATCGTCAGTGATCCAGCTTCGCCAGCACCCGCGGATCCAGCTCGCTCAAATACGACACCACCATCCGCTCGCGACCCGAGTCGAGTTTCGCCCGCGCCATCGCATGGCCCGTCCAACCCGCGACCGCCACCGCCACGGCCGCGCCCATCGCCCACCCGGCGAAATGCCCGCGCACATACCCGGCCCAGCTCTCATTCCCGGCCCGTCGAATTCGCTCCCACACCTGCGGGCGAAAGTTGGGCGCCGGTTTCGGCGTCACCCGCCACGCGCCCAGCATTTGCGTCAATTTGGTTTCAGAGGAATTCATGTCGTTCTCCTCCCCTCTAAACCCCACCGGCGCCTTTCCCTCAAAGAATTTTCGAGGGATTCCCGCCGTTGGGGGTTAACCCTCCCGAACCCTCCCTATGAAACAACATCTCCTCTCCCTCCTCGCCGCCGCGCTTTTCCTCGCCGCACCGCTCTTCGCCGCCGAAACCGGCCAACTCCTGCCCGCGTCCAAAGCCGACGCCGCCTGGCTCGAAAAAGCCCGCGCCTCCTACCCGCTTAAGGTCTGCGTCGTCTCCGACGAAGAACTCGGCAGCATGGGCGACGCCCCCGAACGCATCTACCGCGTCAAAGGCCAGCCCGACCGCCTCGTCCTCTTCTGCTGCGACGGCTGCGAGGAAGATTTCAAAGCCGAACCCGCTCGCTTCCTCGCCAGGATCGACGCCGCCAAAAACGCCAAAGACCCCGCGAAGAAGGAAAAGTCCGCGCACGCGCACTAAACGCCCTCCGTCGCCCCGCGGCCTCTCGCTCCGCTCTGCGCCCGTCTCGTGAAACGCTCGTCCGTCCTCCTCGCGGCGTCACTCGCCCTCGCGTCGCTCCTCGCCGGCTGCAGCACCGCGCCGACCGACTCCGAGCGCGCCGCCCGCGACCAAATCGCGCAGCTCGCCCCCGCGTATCCGAAATCCGGATCCGCCGGCGAGCTGCCGCCCCTCGCGCCCGGCGCCCCGCTCGAGGACTATCTTCGCTTCGGCGTGCTCAACCACCCGCGCGTCGCCGCCGCGTGGCACGACTGGCGCGCCAGCGTCGAATCCATCGCCATCGCCCGCTCGCTCCCCGACCCGCAGCTCACGTTCGAGGCCGACATCATGGACACGCTCATGACGTTCATGCCCGGCCTCATGTTCGACGTCATGGCCCGCGGCAAACGCACCGCCATGGCCGACGAAGCCGCCGCCCGTAGCGGCGTCGCCTACCGCACCTACGTCTCCGCCGTCCTCCGCACCGCCGTCGAGGTTCGCAAAGCCTGGACCGAGCTCGCCTACGCCGACGATGTCCGCCGCCTCTACGAAGCCACCATTCGCAACGTCGACCAATCCGTCGCCGTCGCCGGGACGGAGTTCTCCACCGGCCGCGGCATGGTCTCCTTCGAACAACTCGTCCGCTTCCAAAACCTCAGCGCCGAGCACCACGCCCATCACGCCGCCATCGGCGACCGTCTCGTCGCCGCTCGCGCCCGCTTCAAATCCGCCCTCGGCATCGCCCGCACCGACGCCGATCCGCCCTGGCCCGAGCCCGCGCTCTCCATCACCGCGCTTCCTTCCGAAAACGAACTCTGGCACCACGCCACCTCCGCCAATCCCGAGCTCGCCTCGATGCGCGCCATGGTCGACATGGCCGTCGCCGAAGTCGCCGTCGCCGAACGCGCCCGCACGCCCGACGTCGGCCTCGGCCTCATGGTCGACGTCAAATCCTCGCCGCTCATGTTTCGCCCGACCGCCAGCATTGGCCTGCCGATCTGGCGCGACAAAATCGCCGCCGGCATCGCCGCCGCCGAAGCCCGCCGCGACGCCGCTCGCGCCCGCGTCGATGTCATGCAGCTCGATCTCGCCGCCGAGCTCGCGCAGATGCTCTTCATGGTTCGCGAAGCCGATCGCATGATTGCCTACATCGATCGCACCGCCCTCCCCAACATCCGCCGCGTCCTCGCCTCCGCCGAAGCCGGCTACCAATCCGCCATGGGCACCGCCGCGATGATCCCCGAGGCCCGTCACATGGAGCTCACCATGCAGCTCGAGCGCGTCAACGCCCTCCGCGAACGCGAACTCGCCGCCGCCGACCTCCTCGTCCTCTTCGCCGGTCGCATCCCCGCGGGCGCTCCGCTGCTCGCCGAAACATCCCCGTCGTCATGACCACCCGTTCCCTTTTCCAACGCGTCCTCGCCGTCGTCGCCCTCGCGCTCTCCGCCGCCGCGCTGCCCGGTCCGCTCGCACCGCACGCCCACGCCGCCCAGCAGCTCTACACCTGCGGCATGCACCCGCAGGTCATCAAAGCCGAGCCCGGCGACTGCCCGATCTGCGGCATGAAACTCACGCCGGTCCGCGCCAACGCCAGCAGCTCCGCCGCGTCCGCCGCCAACATCGATCCGCTCAGCGCCATCACGATCGACCCCGTCACGATTCAGAAGATGAACCTCAAGACCGACGTCGTGCGCACCGGCCCCGTTCGCCGCACCATCCGCGCCGTCGGCAATGTCGCCTTCAACGAGGAATCGCTCGTCGACATCACCACCAAATACGAGGGCTGGATCGAAAAGCTCTTCGTCAACAGCACCTGGTCCGCCGTCAAAGCCGGCGACCCGCTCTTCGAAATCTACTCGCCCGATCTCTACAGCGCCCAGCTCAACTACGTCATCGCCCTCCGCACCGAAGGCGCCGACAACGGTCCGCTCGCCAACTCCGCCCGCTCCCGCCTCGCGCTCTTCGACATCCCCGAATCCTTCGTCGAAGAGCTCACCCGCGGCGCCGAGCCCCGGCGCACTTTCGTGTATCGCGCGCCCCGCGACGGCATCGTGATCGAGAAGCCCGCCGTCCAGGGCATGATGGTCAAACCCGGAGAAAAAATCTTCCGCCTCGCCGACCTCTCCACCGTCTGGGTCACTGCCCAGCTCTACGAAAACGACTCCGCGTTCGTCCAACCTGGCCAGGAAGCCACCGTCCGCACCACCTTCGGCGCCGAACGTGAATTCAAAGGCAAGGTCGACCTCCTTCTCCCCGAACTCTCCACCGAAACCCGCACCGTCCAGGCCCGCCTCGTGATCGAAAATCCCGACGGCCACCTGAAGCCCGGCATGTTCGTCGACGTTCGTTTCGAAACCGAACTCGACCCGTCCGCCGTTCTCGTCCCCGACGTCGCCGTCTTGCGTAGTGGAGAACACAATACCGTCTTCATCGCCCACGAGGGCGGCACCTTCGAACCGCGCGCCATCGAGCTTGGTCCCCGCACGCAGGACAACTTCTACGCCGTTCGCTCCGGCCTCTCCGCCGGCGAACGCGTCGTCACCTCCGGCCAGTTCCTCCTCGATTCCGAAAGCCAGCTCCGCGAAGCCATCCAAAAAATGATCCGCGCCGCCAGCGGCGAAACCGTCCCGGCCTCCACGCCGTCCGCTCCCGCCTCCACGGCCACCCGAAAACCGCCCGTCGACCCCGCCGCCGCATCGACGCCCCTCGCCCAACTCGCCTTCGCCGCCGCCGACGCCGCCGCGCCCCTCGCCGCCGACGATCTCGCCGGCTATCGCGAACGCCTTCCCGTTTTTCGCGACACCCTCGCCGCTTACTTCGCCTCCGACGAACACGCCGTCCACGGCCCGCTCGCCCAATTCCAAAACACCCTCGACGCCGACCCCGCCGACCTGAAAGCCGCCCGCCGCGATTTCGAACCTCTCAGCACCGCCATCGCCGACCTCGCGCGCGAAGCCCACCTCCATCACACCGCCAGCCTCCACGTCTTCGAGTGCCCCATGTCACCCGTCCTCGGCAAAGGCCGCTGGCTCCAACGCGCCCCCGGCACGAAAAACCCGTTCTTCGGCTCCCGCATGCTCAAATGCGGCGACGAACTCGAATAAGCGCCCGTCAGACGTAGCCGCGAGCGCCAGCGAGTGGAGCCCCGCCGCATCCGACATCCTCACTTGGACGCCGCCCCAAAGCTCCCACCAATTCCACTTAACGACTCCTCTGTCATTCTGAGCGCAGCGAAGAATCCACGCGTTCGCTCGCCTTAAAACGCCGCACTTCTAGCCAATCGCCGCACCTTCCGCCGTCTCCCGCCGCAGCCCTCCATGCTCAAGCGCATCATCGAGTTCTCCCTCACCAACCGCTTCCTCGTCCTCGTCGCGACGGCTGCGCTCATTTTCGGCGGCACCTACGCGCTGCGCCACATCCCGCTCGATGCGATCCCCGACCTCTCCGACACGCAGGTCATCGTCTACACCGAGTGGCCCGGCCAAGCCCCGCAAATTATCCAGGATCAGGTCACCTACCCGATCACCACGAAAATGCTCTCGGTGCCCGACGCGAAGGTCGTGCGCGGCTACTCCTTCTACGGATTCTCGTTCGCGTATGTGATTTTTGAGGACGGCACCGATCCCTACTGGGCCCGCAGCCGCGTCCTCGAATACCTCAGCGGCCTCTCCAGCGCCCTCCCCAAAGGCGTCACGCCCACGCTCGGTCCCGACGCCACCGGCGTCGGCTGGGCGTTCATGTATGCGATCAACTCGCCGAATCACGATCTCGCCGAGCTCCGCTCCATGCAGGACTGGTATCTCAAATACCAGCTCTCGAGCGTCGAGGGCGTCGCCGAGGTCGCCTCCATCGGCGGCTTCGTGAAACAATACCAGGTCACCGTCGACCCCAACCGCCTCCGCGCCTACGGGCTGTCGATCAACGACCTCGCCACCGCCGTCGCCCGCAGCAACGGCGAGGTCGGCGGTCGCTCCCTCGAAATGGCCGAGAAGGAATTCATCCTTCGCGTCAAAGGCTACATCAGCAGCCTCGACGATCTTCGCAAAATCGCCGTCGGCTCCGGCCCCGGCGGCACGCCCATCCTCCTCGGCGAAGTCGCCGATATCCAACTCGGTCCCGACATGCGCCGCGGCATCGCCGAGCTCGACGGCGAGGGCGAGACCGTCGGCGGCATCGTCGTCGTTCGCCACGGCGTCGACACCCGCAAGGTCATCCAAGCCGTCAAAGCCCGCCTCGACGAAGCGATGAAAAGCCTCCCCGAGGGCGTCACCGCCACCGTCACCTACGATCGCACCGCCCTCATCGAACGCTCCGTCGCCACGCTGAAAAACACACTGATCGAAGAGAGCATCGTCGTCGCGCTCGTCATCATCGTTTTCCTGCTGCACTTCCGCACCGCGCTGATCCCGATCCTCATCCTGCCGATCTCCGTGCTCGCGTCGTTCGTGATCATGTATCTGCAGGGCATCAGCACGAACATCATGTCGCTCGGCGGCATCGCCATCGCCATCGGCGTGCTTGTCGACGGCGTCATCATTCTTGTCGAAAACACCCACAAGCACCTCGAGCGCGACGGCGGCACGAAACCGCACTGGGAAATCGTCCGCGACGCCGCCGTCGAGGTCGGCCCCACCATCTTCTACGCCCTGCTCGTCGTCACCGTTTCCTTCCTGCCCGTCTTTACGCTGCAGGAACAGGAGGGCCGGATGTTCAAGCCGCTCGCGTTCACAAAAACCTACTCGATGGCCGCCGCCGCCGTCCTCGCCATCACGCTCGCGCCCGTCCTCGCCGGCTACTTCATCCGCGGCCGTCTCAAGCCCGAGGAAAAAAATCCCGTCAGCCGCTTCCTCATCTGGCTCTATCACCCGGCGATCAACTTCGTCATCCGCTGGCGCTGGCCCGTCGTCATCGTCGCCGCCGTCCTCGTGCTCTGGGTCTTCATCCCGTGGAATCGCTGGGTCGTCGAACCGCTGCCCGAAGGCCGCCTCAAGGAAATCGCGCGCGCCGCGAATCCGATTTTCCCCTACCAAAACCTCGGCTCCGAGTTCATGCCGCCGCTCTACGAGGGCGACTTGCTCTACATGCCGACGACGTTCCCCGGCCTCTCGCCCACGAAGGCCCGCGAGCTCCTCCAGCAAACCGACCAGATCATCCGCAGCTTCCCCGAGGTCCGCCACGTCTTCGGCAAAATCGGCCGCGCCGAAACCGCCACCGATCCCGCGCCCATGGACATGATCGAGACCACGATCATGCTCAAACCCGAGGACGAATGGCCCGCCGTCGAAATCGTCGACATGGAGGGCAACGTCGTCGCGAACCGCCCGCGCACGCTCGACGAGCTCACCGACGCCCTCAACCGCGCCGTCCAAATCCCCGGCCTCACCAACTCGTGGACCATGCCGATCCGCACGCGTATCGACATGCTCGCTACGGGCATCAAGACCCCCGTCGGTATCAAGGTCGCCGGCCCCAACCTCGCCGAACTCGAACGCATCGCCCTCGAGGTCGAGGCCGTCGTCCGCGGCGTCGAGGGCACCAGCACCGTCATCGCCGAACGCGTGCTCGGCGGAAATTACGTCGAGTTCGACATCGATCGCGACGCCGTCGCCCGCTACGGCCTCAACGTCCGCGACGTCCAGGACGTCCTCGAAGTCGCCCTCGGCGGCATGCCACTCACCACCACCATCGAAGGACTAGAGCGCTACGGCGTCATCCTCCGCTACGCCCGCGACTATCGCGAAAACCTCGAAGCCCTCGAGGAAATCGCCATCCCCGTCCGCCGCGGCGGCAGCGCGATGAACGCCACTTCCGACGCCATGGGCTCGTCTTCGACCAGCACTCCCACCCCGGCCTCGTCGTCCACCCTCGCCCAGGTTCCCCTTAGCCAGCTGGCCGACATCCGCGTCGTCGCCGCCCCGATGGGCATCAAAAGCGAAGCCGGCATCCCCAACGCCTGGATTTATGTCGACGTCCAGGCGTCCGACCTCGGCGGATACGTCACCCGCGCCCGCGGCGCCGTCGACGACGCCATCGCCGCCGGCACCGTCCGCCTGCCCGACGGCTACACGCTCAACTGGAGCGGCCAATACGAATACATGATGCGCGCGAAGGACCGCCTGCTGCTCATCGTGCCCATCACGCTCCTGATCGTCGGCATCCTCATCTATCTCAGCACCCGCTCCGTCGTTAAAACCGCCATCGTCTTCCTCGCCGTCCCCTTCTCCCTCGTCGGCGCGTTCTGGCTGCTTCACCTCCTCGACTACAACCTCAGCGTCGCCGTCTGGATCGGCCTCATCGCCCTCGCCGGCCTCGATGCTGAAACCGGCGTCGTCATGCTTTTGTATCTGGATATCGCCTACGAAGACGGCGTGCGGAAAGGCCGCATGAACTCCGCCGCTGATCTCACCGCGGCCATCCACCACGGCGCCGTGCAACGCGTGCGCCCGAAAATCATGACCGCCGCCACCACGTTCATCGCGCTCGTCCCGATCCTCTGGAGCACCGGCACCGGCGCCGACGTCATGAAGCGCATTGCGACCCCCATGGTCGGCGGCATCGTCACCTCCGTGTTAATGGAGCTCCTCGTCTACCCCGCCATCTACTTCCTCTGGCGCAGCCGCTCCCTCCCGAAGGTGGAACCCGACATCCCGTCGGGTTATTCCCGCCCACGATAGCATCCCCCGCGATTCTGTCATTCTGAGCGAAGCGAAGAATCCAGGGCGACCAACGCCCTGCGATCCTCCGCTCGCACAAATGAAACAACAGCTGGAACGAAACGCACCTACCTCCGCATCGGCCGATCCGTCGCCCCCGCGGTCGCACCGGCCATCTCGCGGCACGCTTCGGCACACTTGCGGCACGCTTCCGCGCAACGCTGGCAATGATCCATCTTGTGCTTGCCGCATTCCGCGCCGCAGGCATCGCAGATCTCCGCACAGAGCTGGCAGACGCGCTCTGCAAACGCCGACCCGCGCGCCATCTCGCGCGCCGCCAAACCGCAAATATCCGCGCAGCTGCGATCCAGTTCGATGCAGCGTGCCATCATCTTCACATCGTCTTCGTGCAGACAGGCCGTCGCACAGTGTTCGCACTCCACCAGACACGCCTGGCAGGCCTCGATGCAGTCTTGGTATTTTTCGTGGGACATAAGTTTTCGTAGGGTTGGGTTTTGTTTTCCCACGAGACACGCTCGTGGGGCTCGATGGCTGGATCGCCCACCCTACCGCTGTAAACGGTTCCGCGCTATAGGACGCGGCCTGACCGACCCGTGGGGGCGATCCATCGATTATCCTTACACGCCAGCACCCCGGGCGTTCCGGGTGTAAGGTTCCCCCAGCAGCTCCGTCAGCAAAGCCATGAAACACGAACACCACCACCATCCTTCGCCCGCCGGGGCCGCGACCGATCATCACTGCTGCAGCCAACACGACCACGGCAAACCCGCCGCGCCTCACTCCCACGCCGCGCATTCCGCCCCGCCCCCGCAAGCCGCCTACTACTGCCCGATGTGCGAAGGCGTCGAATCCGACCGCCCGGGCGATTGCCCGAAATGCGGCATGGCGCTCGAACGCAACCCGTCCGTCCCCCTCGCCGCCGCCAAAACGATCTACACCTGCCCCATGCACCCCGAGGTGCAACAGGACCACCCCGGCGACTGCCCCATTTGTGGCATGGCCCTCGAACCGAAAGGCCTGCCCGCACCCGCCGAAGAAGATCACGAACTGCGCAACATGACCCGCCGCTTCTGGATCGGCGCCGCGCTCACCCTTCCCGTCTTCGCGCTCGGCATGGCGCACCTCGTCCCCGCCTTCGCCCACGCCGCGTCGTCCCCGTGGAGCCAGTGGACCCAGTTCATTTTCGCCACGCCCGTCGTCCTCTGGGCCGGCTGGCCGTTCTTCGTCCGCGGCGCGCGCTCACTCCGCAGCGGCCACTGGAATATGTTCACGCTGATCTCGCTCGGCGTCGCCGCCGCCTACGGCTTCAGCGTCGTCGCGCTTTTGGCACCCAACCTCTTCCCCGCCTCGATGCGCGCGCATGGCGTCGTCGACGTCTACTTCGAAGCCGCCGCTGTCATCGTCGTCCTCGTCCTGCTCGGCCAAATGCTCGAACTCCGGGCCCGCTCCAATACCTCCCTCGCCCTCAAATCCCTCCTCGACCTCGCGCCACCCACCGCCCTTCGCGTCGATACGTCCGGCCACGACGAGGAAATCCCCGCCGCGCACGTCCACGTCGGCGACACCCTTCGCGTCCGTCCCGGCGCCAAAATCCCCGTCGATGGCACCGTCCTCGACGGCCGCTCCTCCGTCGATGAATCCATGCTCACCGGCGAACCGATTCCCGCCGAAAAATCACCCGGCGATCCCGTCACCGCCGGCACCGTCAACGGCACCGGCAGCTTCACCTTCCGCGCCGACAAAGTCGGCGCCGACACCCTTCTCTCGCACATCGTCCAACTCGTCGCCGATGCCCAGCGCTCCCGCGCCCCCATCCAGCGTCTCGCCGATCGCGTTTCCGCCTGGTTCGTCCCCGCCGTCGCTCTCGTCGCCGTCGCCACCTTCCTCATCTGGTTCTTCGTCGGTCCCGAGCCCCGCCTCGCGCACGCCATCGTCAACGCCATCGCCGTCCTCATCATCGCCTGCCCCTGCGCCCTCGGTCTCGCCACCCCGATGTCCATCATGGTCGGCGTCGGCCGCGGCGCCCAACTCGGCGTCCTCGTGAAAAACGGCGAAGCCCTCGAACAGCTCGAAACCATCACGACGCTCGTCGTCGACAAAACCGGCACGCTCACCGAGGGCAAACCCCGCCTCACCGACGTCGTCCCTCACCCCATCTCTCAACCCTCATCCCTCAACTCTCAACCTTTCGAAAACCAACTCCTCCAACTCGCCGCCTCCCTCGAACGCTCCTCCGAACACCCGCTCGCCGCCGGCATCGTCCGCGCCGCCCAAAAGCGAAATCTCCCGCTCTCCCCCGCCACCGACTTCCAATCCACCACCGGCGCCGGCGTGTCCGGCACGGTCGACGGCCAGCGTGTCCTCGTCGGCAAACCCGCCTTCCTCTCCGACCAGCCCATCGATCTCCCCGCCGCCCTCCGCACCCGGATCGACTCGCTTCAATCCGCCGGAAAAACCGTCCTCGCCGTCGCGATCGACGGCCGCGCCGCCGGCCTCCTCGCCTTCGCCGATCCGATCAAGGAATCCACGCGCGACGCCATCACCGCTCTCCACGCGCTCAACGTGAAACTCGTCGTCGCCACCGGCGATAACCGCGCCGCCGCCGAAACCGTCGCCCGCACGCTCGGCGTCGACCGCGTCGAAGCCGGCCTCGCCCCTGCCGACAAAATCCGCCTCGTCGAAGACCTGCAGCGCGCCGGCGAACGCGTCGCCATGGCCGGCGACGGCATCAACGACGCCCCCGCCCTCGCCGCCGCCGACGTCGGCATCGCCATGGGCACCGGCACCGATATCGCCATCGAAAGCGCCGGCGTCACGCTCGTGAAAGGCGACCTCCGCGGCCTCGCCCGCTCGATCCGTCTCTCCCGCGCCACCCTCCGCAACATCCGCCAGAACCTCTTCTTCGCCTTCGTCTACAACGCCGTCGGCGTTCCGATCGCCGCCGGCGCCCTGTATCCATTTTTCGGACTCCTGCTCAGCCCGATCATCGCCGGCGCCGCCATGAGCCTCAGTTCCGTCAGCGTCATCGCCAACGCCCTCCGCCTCCGCCACGCCCGACTCTGAAGGTAGCCCGACGGCCCGCAATCCCCGCGCACCTCCCACCAACATCTGCGCAAGGGTTTCGTCCCGCGCCCGGTGTAGTCCTTCGCGTAACCCTCAACGCGAAACCTTCACCGTCATGAAAACAGACCCCAGTCTCCGCCAATTCGTCCTCGTCGTCAGCCTCGCCCTCGCCGGACTCGCCACCGCCACATTCGCCCACGCCGGCGGCCCCGCCCAGCCCGCCGCTCGCACCGCCCAGGTCACCACCTCGCGCGGCTGCGCGACGGCGTGCGCCGACGCCACCACCGTCACCCTTACCTCCACGCGCACCCAGCTGCCCAACGGCCGCGGCCCTCGACAAACCGTCACGCTCGGCACCGAGATCCGCTGCCAGTCCTGCGTCAGCCCCGCCGCCCCCACCTCCGCCGATCGCGCCGCCCGCGGCGCCCCGAAAACTCCCGCCTATCACGTCTGCAGTTCGTCGCGCACCGCTTCCGCACCCTGATTCGCCCGACTTTGTTCGAGGGAAAATCCCGCTCGCGGGTTAACGGCTGTAAACACTCATGCCGTCCCCCGCTCCTCGCTCTGTCACTCTGCCCGAGCCGGCCCTCGCCGCGCTCCTGGCGGAGCGAGCCGCGTTCCACCGCTTTCTCGCCCGACACCTCGGCAACGATCAGGACGCGGACGACGTTCTGCACGACAGCCTCCTTCGCGCCCTCCAACGCGGAGATTCCCTCCACCGCGGCGAACGCGTCGTCTCATGGTTCTACCGCCTGCTCCGCCGCGCCATCGCCGACCACTTCCGCAAAAAATACGCCGACCGCCGCCGACTCGAACGCGTCCATCGCGAAACGACCGCCGCCACCCCGCCCGACCTCGATTGGGACACCTCCCTCTGCCGCTGCCTCGCCGCGCTCGTCGACACGCTCCCCGCGCGTCAGGCCGCGCTCGTCCGCCGCATCGATCTGAACGGCGAACTCCGTCCGCTCGTCGCCCACGAACTCGGCCTCTCCCCCGGCGCGTTCGACGTCGCCCTCCACCGCGCCCGCCTCGCACTTCGCCGCCGCCTCGAAACCTTCTGCGGCGCCTGCACCGCCGAAAGTTGTCTCCACTGCGCCTGCCCCACGCCCGGCAACACCGTCGCCTCCTGACTCCCGCGCGCACCAGGACCGCCGCCCTCCCCCTCCCGTCCGTTTTTCGAGTGCAAACAAATCGCGGCCCTCCACATTCGACCACATCCCGCGCTCGTCGCTCGAACCCCAACCCCGCCTCCTCATCGTCATGAAACCCTTTCGCTCCTCCTTCACCCGCCGCAGCCTGCTCGCGCTCGTCGCCGGTTGCGCGCTCGCCATTCCGTTTCTCCTTCCGTCTCTCCGCTCCGAGGACGCCGCGCCGCCCGCCGATCCGAAGGCCGAAGCCGTCGCCGCCATGCGCACCTGGCTCGGCGAAGTCGACGCCGGTCGCTACGAGAACAGTTGGAAAACCGCCTCCGAGCTCTTCAAAAGCAACGTCACCTCCGACGTGTGGCAAAAGCAGCTCACCCAAGTCCGCACACCGCTCGGCGCCTGCTCGAAACGCGAGCCCGCCTCCACCTCCCTCCAGGACACCCTTCCGTCCCCCGGCGGACCGCTCAAGGGCCCTTTCGTCATCGCCCAGTTCCACAGCTCGTTCGCGAGCCTTCCGTCCGCCCGCGAGACAGTCACCTTCGCCAAGGAGTCCGACGGCCAGTGGCGCGCCGCCGGCTACTTCATCGCCCCGCGTTAACCGCACCTCGCCGGCGAACCCGGTTCGCACGCGATTCCCGTCACTTCTCCAGACTCTGCGTCTCCACCCAGCGCACCGCGTGCCGCACCAGCGCGGTCGTGTCCTGTAAATCGAGCTTCTCCTTGATGTGCCCGCGATGCACATCGACCGTCTTCGAGCTCAGATTGAGCTGCTTCGCGATGTCACGCGTGCTCTTCCCCTGCCCGATCAGCTGAAACACCTCGAACTCGCGATCGGTCAATTTCTCGATCGGCGACGACGATCCGCGCGGCTTGCGCCCCGAAAGGTTGTCGAGAAAACGCGCCGACATCTTCGGGCTCACATAAACATCGCCCTCCAGCACTCGCCGCAACGCCGCCAGCAAATTCTCCCCGCCTGCCTCTTTCATGATATAACCGCGCGCCCCGGCCCGCAGCACGCGCTCCGCATAGATCACTTCGTCGTGCATCGACACCACCAGGATCGGCAACTCCGGCCGCACCGCCTGCAAATCCTTGATGAACTCGATCCCGCTCCGCCCGGGCATCGTGATGTCCGTCAACACCAGATCGACCTTCCCTTTCTCCAGCTCCTTCATCGCCGCCCCCGGGTCGCCCGCCTCACCGCACACCATCATCCCCGGCTGCTTGTCGATCAGCTGCGCCAACCCCGCCCGCATGAACGGATGATCGTCGACGATCAGGATGCGCTTGCGGTCGGGAGTTGTGCTCGTGGAAACGGCCACGTCTGAGCTCGGGGGAGCCATATCCGGTTACATTACACGGTTGTCACTCTGAGCGAAGCGAAGAATCCGCCGCCCCGCTCCACCGGCACCGGATCGTCACGCCCTTCCCCACCTTCGACTCCACGCTCAACTCCGCCCCGATCACCGCCGCGCGGTGCTCCATCACCTGCAGCCCCATCCCGCGACCCTTCGTCTGCGCGAGCCCCCCGCCATTGTCTTTTACCGTCAACTCCATCCCGCCTTCTTCCAGCTCCTCCAGCCGGATCGTGACGTCTTTCGCCCCGCTGTGCTTCACCGCGTTGTTCACCGCCTCCTGTGCGATCCGATAAAGATGCCCCGCCACCGCGTTGTCGTCGATCGAGACCGGCGCCGCGTATTCGAAACGGCACTTCACGCGTCCGAGCGAGTCCGTTCGCTCCGCCAATTCGATCAGGCTCGCCCACAACGCCTCCGGCTCGTCCTTCACCGGCACCAACCCGCGCGCCATCGAGCGCGTCTGCGAAATCGCCTCGCGCAGCATCCGGCAGATTCGGTCCACCTGCTTCGCGATCTCCGGCTGCGCGGTCACATCCTCCTTCAGCGAAGCGCACATGATCTCGATCGCCGTCAGCTGCTGCCCCAGCCCGTCGTGCAAATCCTGCCCGATCCGGTGCTGCTCCCGCTCGCTCACCTCCAGCACCTCCTTCTCCAGCCGCAGCCGCGCGCGATGCGCCTCCGCCAGCGCCCGGTCCCGCTCGATCGCCGTCAACGCGCCCCGCACCACCGCCGGCAACAGCTCCAGCATCGACGAATCCTTCATCACATAGTCGAGCGCTCCTTCCTTCATCACCTCGACCGCGGCCTTCTCGTCGCCCTGGCCCGTCACCACGATGAACGGCACCGCGCGCGCTTCCTTCCGCAATCGCTTCAACAACTCCGGCCCCGCGACGTCCTTCAGTTTCAAATCCAGCACCATCAACTCCGGCGCCCGCTCCGCCAGCCGCTTCACCGCCGCCGCGCCCGAATTCGCCGTGACCACCTCGTGCCCCGCTTCGCGCAGCGCGTCCTCCATGAGGATCAACAGGCCCTCATCGTCGTCGACCACCAACACCGTCGCTTTGTTTTCAGCATCCATCAGGTGGAGCCCGACGTCCCGTCGGACTTGAACGTCCCCCAGGTCACGCCTTCTTCACCGGCGGCACCAGCAACAACGTCACGAACAACCCCAGCCGCCGGATCGCCTCCGCGAACTTCTCATAGTCCACCGGCTTCTGGATATAAACATTGCAGCCGAGCTGGTGACATCGCTCGACCTCCCGCACGTCGTCCGTCGTCGTCAGCATGATCACCGGCAGCTTGTGCAGCTCCGGATCGGACTTCAGCCGGCGCAACACCTCGATGCCGTCCACCTTCGGCATCCGGATGTCGAGCAGCACGAGATACGTCTCGTTCGGCTGCGCCGAGCGCGCCCCCGCACCCGGCTTGTAGAAAAAATCCAGCGCCGCCTGCCCGTCGCGGAAATGCTCGATGCGGTTGTCCAATCCGGCCGCCTCCAGGTTCTGCCGGATCAGGATCGCGTGCCCTTCGTCGTCTTCGACGATCAGGATGACGGGTTCGTTCTTCATGGAATCGTGTGTGCTAAAATTCATGCGTCGTCTCCTTCCTGCCGCTCAACCCGCCGGCAACGACACATAAAAGGTCGAACCGACGCCCTCCGTGCTCTCCACCCAGATCCTTCCCCGCTGCCGCTCCAGCACCCGCTGCGCGATCGTCAGCCCGAGTCCCTCGCCCACTGTCGCCTCCGGGTCGAGCCGGTGGAAAATCTCGAAAATCTTCGGCTGGTGCGCCTCCGGTATGCCAATGCCATTGTCCGCCACCAAATAGACGGAGCGGCCTTTCTCGCTTCGTCCGCTCACCACGAGTTTCAACGGCCGCGCCGGATCGCGATACTTCACCGCATTGTCGATCAGGTTCGCGAACACCTGGCTCACCTGCGCATGGTCGCCCAGGCAGCCCGGCAGCGGCTCCACCCGCACCTCCGCCTTCGCCTCGTCGAGCTGAAACTTCGTCGCCGCCACCGCCGCCGCCAGCAGCGCGTTCATGTCGATCGGCGTGATCGTCAACGCCACCCGCCCCAGCCGCGAATACCGCAGCAACCCGGCCAGCAGCATCTCCATCTTGTTCACGCCGGCATTGATGAACCGCAACGCCTGCGGAATCGCCTCGTCCAACGGCTGCTTCAACGACCCCACGGACACTTTCCCATCCTCCGCCAGCGCCATCGCACCTTTGATCTTGTCGCACGCGCGCTGCAGCTGCTTCCCGAAGCCCTGCACGTTCACCAGCGGCGAACGCAAATCGTGCGACACCGTATACACGATCGCCTCCAGCTCCTTGTTTTTCTCCGCCAGATCGCTCGCAAACCGCTCCAGCTCCGCCTCGTCCGCCTTCCGCTGCGTGATGTCCGTCCGGATCGCCACATACTGCACCGGCTTCCCGGCCGAATTCAGGAACGGGAAAATCGTCGTATCCACCCAGTAGAACGTCCCGTCCTTCGCGCGGTTCTTGATCTCGCCCTGCCACACCCGCCCGCGCCCGATCGTCGCCCACAAATCCTGAAAGAAATCCTTCGAATGATGCCCCGAGTTGATGATCCGATGGTCCTGCCCGATCAGCTCCTCCCGCGAATACTTCGAAATCGCGCAGAACTTCGCGTTCACATACGTGATCTTCCCGCTCGCATCCGTGATCGCCACGATCGAGTGCTCGTCCAGCGCCGCCTTCACATCGCATAACTCCTTCACCGTCGCGATCAACTCCTTCTCCGACTCCGCATGCTCGCTCTCCAAACGCTCAAGCAGCGCGATCAGTTGCTCGCGGGATAACGTGGCGTAATTCGTCGACGGCACAGGTCCACGCTGTGCCATCCTTCGCCTCCGCCGCAAGCCCGCGCTCCAGGCCACCTGTCTGCCCGCGCCTTGGCTTTCTCCCCGCATCCCTTGGCTTCCGTTTCACGCCCTCCGGCCTTCACGGGTTTTTTACCGCCCCTCCTTTCGATTTCTCCTCCAACATCTTCCAACCCCCGCCCAGCCTTTCGGCGCACCCACTAAGAAAAATCCCTAGTCGGATATCGCCCCGGCTCCAATTCACCAAATCGCCCCCTTGCCGTATTCTCTCGGAGTGCAACACACGTCCCTCCCCCTCCCCACCGGCATCCCCGCCCCCGCGCCCGCCGAAACCGTCCAGCCCGAGCGCAGCGTCGTCTCTCACCTGCAACGCTCCGAGATCTTCCGCGATTACGTGAAGGCCTTCGAGACCACCACCGGCCTCCCCCTCGCCCTCCGCCCCGCCGGCACCTTCCAATCGCCCATCCACCAGTCGCGCCAGCTCAACCCGTTCTGCGCGCTCATGGCCGCCAACAACAAGGCCTGCGCCGCCTGCCTGCGCATGCAGCAAGGCATGGAAACCCAGGCCACCAACGAGCCCGTCACCGCCCAGTGCTTCGCCGGCCTCACCGAATCCGCCGCGCCCGTCCGCGTCGGCGAAACCGTCATCGGCCACCTCCAAACCGGCCAGGTCCTCCTTTCGCCGCCCACCCGCGCCAGCTTCAAGAAGGTCACCCGCCAGCTCGGCGAACTCGGCGCCAATGTCGACGCCGCCAAGCTCGAGACCGCCTACTTCCAGACCCGCGTCGTCGCCCGTAAACAATACGACTCCATGGTCCGCCTGCTCGGCGTCTTCGCCCAGCACCTCGCCTCGCTCAGCAACCAGGTCATGGTCCAGGAAGCCGCCGCCGAGCTGCCCGCCATCACCAAGGCCCGCGCCTTCATGGCCGAGCACTACTCCGACGAGCTCTCGCTCAACCAGGTCGCCCGCTCCGCCAACATGAGCGGCTTCTACTTCTGCAAGATTTTCAAGCGCGCCACCGGCCTCACCTTCACCGACTACCTCGCCCGCCTCCGCATCGAGGCCGTGAAGGAGCGCCTCCTCAACCCCCACGTCCGCATCAGCGAGGCCGCCTACGCCTGCGGCTTCCAATCCCTCTCCCAGTTCAATCGCGTTTTCCGCCGCATCGCCGGCGAGGCTCCGACCAAATACCGCGACCGTATCCACGGTTCCATGTCGTCCGGCGCGGCCCGTCCGCTGCCGCACGCCGCCTGACGCTTTCGTCACCGGTTCACCGCCGCCTGCCGCCCTCTCCGCGCGACCCATGTCCGACCGTTCCCGCCATACCTGCTTCGCCGCGCAAGCCACCCGCGAGCGACTCCAAGCCTTTCTCGCCGCCCGTTTTTCCAGCGAGGCCGACGCCCGCGCCGTCCTCGCCCGGCACCTCGCCCGCGCCGTCCGCTGGTCCCAATCCCTCGCGGCCGACACCTCCCTCGTCGCCCGCTGGCAACAAGCCCTGCGGCACGCCATCGTCGAACACGTCCGCAGCGGCGTCTCGCCCCACGCCCGCGATCGCGCCTGGCAGGCCATCGTCGCCATCTCCCACGCCCATCATCATCCGACCCTCGCCGCCTGCTTCGCGCCCCTCATCGCCGAGCTCCCCGTCGACGAAGCCGTGATGCTGCACCACGTCCAGATTCTCGGCCAGCCGCTCGACGACGCCGCCCGCGAGCTCGGCCATGCGCCCGCCACGGCCGCCGCCCTCCTCGCCCGCGCCGAATCCCGCCTGGGCGCCTGCCTCGACGCGATCTTCGACGCCACCCGCGCCGAAGACTGCCCGCTCCCCGCTCCCAAGGAATTTTCCCGCCACACCCTCTCGCGCCTCCGCGCCGAACACCGCCTCGCCCGCACCCGCGCTTCCCAGCCCGCGATGCCCTGACTTCGCCGTTGGTCTGCACTTCGGGCTTTCCTCGATACCGCATCCAAAATTCGGATGCGATAGTATCGGCGCCATGAACCCAGATACGCACTCCGAGTCCGCCCGTGAGCCGCGAGTCCACAGCGAAAACATCCAGCATCGGCTCACCGACCTCATCGATCACCTCCACGCCGACATCGAACGCGTCGGCGAACCGCGCTTCCAGGCTCTGCTCGAAACCTCCGCCGAGGTTCTTACCGGCCTCCGCACCGCCTACCGCCACTACGACGAAGGCAAGGAAATCGCCTGGCGCCGCTGAGGCCCTACGCCTCCGTGCCCGCCCTGAGCCGCAGCTCGAACACCGCGCCGCCGTCCGCGCCATTGCGCACCCCCACGCGCCCGCCATGCGCCTCCACGATCGCCCGCACCATGCTTAATCCCAGCCCCAGCCCCCGCTCCGAACGACTCCAGTCGCCCCGGTAAAGCCGCTCCCACACCCGCGCCTGCTCCGCCACCGGCACGCCCGGCCCGGTGTCGCACACGGTCAACACCGCCTCCTCGCCCTCCTGCGCCGCGCGCACCGCCACGCGTCCGCCCACCGGCGTGTATTTCACGGCATTGTCCACTAGGTTCGCGATCGCCTGCCGCAGCCGCGTCGCATCGCCTGCCACCGGCACCGTTCCCGCAACCTCCACGCTCAACGTCACCGGCTTCGCCTCCGCCACTTCCGCATATAACTCCACCGCGCTCCGCGCGAGTTCCCCCAGATCGCAGCGCTGTTTCTCCAGTTTCAACATTCCCGCTTCCGCTTCCGAAATCTCCATCAGCGCCCGCAACAACCGCAGCACCTCGTCCGCCTGCTCCACGCAATCCGCCAGCGCCTCGCCCTGCGCCCCGCCGCCACCCCCCACCGCCGCGCCCTGCAACGCCAGCTCCGCCGTCCCCCGGAGCCGCGTCAACGGCGTCCGCAAATCGTGCGCCACGTTGTCGAGCGCCTCCCGCATCGCCCGCAGCAGCCCCGCATTCTTGTCCAGCACCGTGTTGAACGCCCGCACGAGCTCCGCCACGTCGTCGTCCCGCTTCGGCGCCGGCACCCGCGCATCGAGCGCCCCCGTCGCCACGATTCTCTGCGCCGTCGCGATCACGTCCCGTAGCGGCCGGGTCGCTCGCCGCGCCGTCACCACGCCCGCCGCAAACCCAATCACGACCACCGCACCGCCCACCCACAAAAACGTTTTCCGCAACGGCGCCAGCAGCACCGCCCGACTATCCGTGCTCCTCCCGACCTGCAGCAGCAATCCGCCCGGCAAAACCCGTCCCGCAATCGCCAGATCCTGCTGCTGATCCTTCGGCACCCGCACCGTGTAAGTGCGCCGCTCCGTCCACCCGCCCCATCCATCCGGCACCGCTACGCGCTGCGCGTCCTCCTCGATCCAGCCCGGCGGAATCAAGCCCCAGATCGCATCTCCGCGCGGTCCGATCAGCCGGATAAACAGCGACCGCACCCGCGGCGACGCACTGTCCTCCGCGACGCGCTGCCGCAGCCCATTCAGCCCCGACGCCGAATAAATATCCGCATACTGGTGCAACCGCAGCTCCAGCGCCTCCGCCTCTTGCCGCTCCAGCTGCCGCCCCAACGTCCAATACAACAATCCGAAGATCGCCGAAAACCCCACGGTGAACATCGCCGCGAACCACAAGCTTAACCGCACCGCCAGCGACCGCCGCGGATCGAATCTCCGCCGCCCCGCCACTGCTTCGCTGCCTTTGCTCTCAACACTCATCACTCAACTCTCAACTTTTCCGAAACACATACCCCACGCCCCGCAGCGTCTCGATCCGCGTCTTCTCCGGATCCACTTTGCTGCGCAACCGCGACATCAATACGTCCACCACGTTCGTCTGCGGATCGAAGCTGTAATCCCAGACGTGCTCGAGAATCATCACCTTCGTCACCGGCCGCCCCGCGTGCCGCAGCAGATACTCCAGCAGCGCAAACTCCCGCGGCTGCAACTCCACCCCTCGCTCGCCGACCATCACCGTTCGCCCCACCAGATCCATCGTCACGTCCCCCGCCGAAATCTTCGTCGCCTCCGGCGAACGCGTCGCCCGCCGGATCAAGGCCTGCAGCCGCGCCGACAACTCCGCGAACGCAAAAGGCTTCGTCAAATAATCGTCCCCGCCCGCCTGCAACCCCTTCACGCGATCCTCCACCGTCGCCCGCGCGCTCAAGAACAACACCGGCACATCGCTCCGCTGCGCCCGCAGCCGCCGCACCAGGCTCAATCCATCCAGCCCCGGCAACATGATGTCCACCACCGCCGCGTCGAAACTTGTCGAGCTCGCCAGCGCCAGCCCGGTGTCCCCATCGCTCGCATGATCCACCGCGTAGCCCTCCTGCTTCAGGCCTTTCACCACAAAAGAGGCGATCTTCGCATCGTCTTCGACTACGAGCACACGCATGGGGGTCAGGTTATTCCAAATTTCAATCCAGTCGCTAGCGCGGTCAATGGACGCCCTTGGCCGCTAAAACAACAAAAGAGCTCCGGGCATTCCCACGCCCGGAGCTCACTGTCCTGCACACAAACACACAAACCACGCTGACAATTCTTATTCGCCGTTCGGGGACTCCGTCTCGTCGACCACGAGATAACGTGTGCCGCGCTGATTCCAGATCCGCACCAGCGTCTGCTTGCTGTCCGGATTCTCCGTCAAACGAATCGCATCCTCCGCGTTCCGCACCGGCTCACGATTGATCTCCTGAATCACGTCGCCGGGCTGCAATCCCGCCGCCGCCGCAGGCGACTCCGGATCGACATTCGTCACCAGTGCGCCGCGCACCCGCGGCGGAATGCCAAACTCGCGCCGCGTCTGGGGCTCGAGATCCGCCACGCCCACGCCGTTCAACGTCCCCGTGTCTTCGCCGGCGCCAAACGCACCGCCGTCGTTCCGCGCCAGCGAGCGATCGCCCGGCCGCTTCGCGATCGTCACTTCGATCGTCTTCTCGTCGCCGTCGCGCAGCACGTCCGTCTTCACCTTCTCGCCCGGCGGCACCGTCGCCACCGTCAGCTTCAGGTGCCGCGCATCGTTCACCGGCTTGCCGTTGAAGCGCGTGATGATGTCGCCGTTCTCCAGCCCCGCCTCATCCGCCGGGCTCTCCGGCACGACTTCCGCCACCAGCGCGCCTTTGCGATCCTTCAATTCGAAATGCTCCGCCAGCGTCTGCGTGATGTCCTGCACGCTCACGCCCAGATAGCCGCGGATCACCTTCCCGTTCTTCACGAGCTGCTCCATCACGTTGCGCGCGAGATTAGCCGGCACCGCAAAACCGATGCCTTGGAATCCGCCCGATCGACTCAAAATCGCCGTGTTGATGCCAATCAACCGCCCGTGCGCATCCACCAGCGCTCCGCCCGAATTGCCCGGATTGATCGCGGCATCCGTCTGAATGAAATCCTCGTAATCGAGCCCGAGCGTCGCGCGCCCCAGCCCGCTCACCATCCCGCTCGTCACCGTTTGGCCGATACCGAATGGATTGCCCACCGCGAGCACCTTGTCGCCGACTTCCACCTTGTCGCTGTCGGTAAACGTGATCGCCGGCAATTCCTTCGCCTCCACCTTGATCACCGCGAGATCCGTCTCCGGATCCGTGCCCACGACTTTCGCCGTCAGCTCGCGCCCGTCATTGAGCGACACCTTGATCGTGTCCGCCCCCTGCACCACGTGACTGTTCGTCAGGATATAACCGTCGTCGCTCACGACTACGCCGGAGCCCAGCCCTTGGGACGGCGGCTGCCGAAACGACCCGCCCCTTCGACCCGGCCCGCCAAACTGCCCGCCATGCGGATCGCCGAAGTATTCCCTAAATCCAGGCAGATCGAAAAACGGATGCCCTTCCGCCACCGGCACCTTCTTCGCCTTCTCCGCCACCAGCACCTTCACCACGCTTGGCGCCACCTTCTTCACGATCGGCGCGTAACTCGCGCCGAGTGGCGACGACGCATCCGCGACGAGAGGCTTCTCGTCGACTTTCACCGTAACCGAAGGATTCGAAAGCGCCGTGGCCGACCACGCCACGCCTCCGACTCCGAAAAGCGCCAGCGCAAAGAGCGCCGCACGTGCACGAGATTGTTTTTGGGAATTCATATTCGGGAAATTGGGTTTCGTTGTGCGCCCACCATCGCACACCGTCCCTTCCCGCCTCTTTCCCCAACCTTACAAATTTGAAGGGTTCGCCCGCTCCCCAGCCCCCGCTTGACTCGGCTCCGCGCCCGCCTTTCGTGCGTCCCACGTGGATCGTCTTCGTCAACTCGCCTGCTTGCTGCTGGTTGCTCTCTGGCTCCCCGCGACTTTGCATTGCGGGTTCGAAGCCATCGGCCTGGACGAGCTTTTCCACTGCGAAACCGATCATCACGCCGCCCCCGATGCGGGTTGCGCCGACGCCTGCGCGGTCGTCGAAAACGGCTGGATCAAGCGCGCTTCGTCCGAACTGGCCCTCGCCGCACCGACGCTTTGCGTTTCTCTGACTTGCCTCGCGAACGAAGCGCTCCCGCCGCTGCTCGACGAACGCAACCCGCCCCCCCTCCCTCGCGACGCGGCTCCACCTGAGCTCGCTCGCACCTGGCAATTCACCACGCGTGCCGCTCCGCCGTCGCGCGCTCCCGCGCAGGCGTCCTGACGAATCGCGCGCAACGGCGCGCGTTCTCCCTTCCTGTCCGTTTCGCGCCTCGCGCGGAAACGTCCCCTGCCTTCGCGGCGATCCGCCGCGCGTCTGCGTCGATACCATGAAATCGGTCTTCCTTTTCCTTCTCCTTTTCGCCCCGCTCTGCGCCCAACCGCTCACGCTCGCCGGCGCCCTCGCCCGCGTCGAGTCGGCCCATCCGCTCTTTCGCAGCCGCGACGCGCTCGCCGCCCTCGCTTCCGCCCGCGCCGCCGCCGCCGCCACTCGCCCGCCGCCCGAAATCTCCCTCGAACTCGAAAACGCCCTCGGCACCGGCGAACTTCGCGGCGCTCACAGCCTCGAGAGCACCCTCCAATTCAGCCGCGCCCTCGACCTCGCCCACCGACGCGACGCCCGCAGCGAACTCGCGCGTCGCGCCAGCGACGTCGATGCCGCCGCCTGGCAGGAGCGCCAGCGCGAGCTCCTGGCCGAAACCGCGCGCCGCTTCATCCGCGTCGCCGCCGCGCAGGCCGAGCTCGCCGCCGCGCAAGAGCTCGCCGCGCTCTCCCGCGAAACGCTCTCCGCCACCCAATCCCGTTTCGATCGCGCCGCCGCGTCCGCCAGCGATCTCGCCCGCGCCCGGCTCGCGTTGACCGACGCCGATCTGCACGCCGAGCACGCCGAGCACCAGCTCCTCTCCGCCCGGCACCAGCTCGCCACCTTGTGGGGTGCCCACGAGGCCGACTTCGCCCGCGCCGAGGCCAACCTCGCCGCTTTTCCCGACATCGCTCCCTACGAAACACTCGCCGCACAACTCACCGAAGCGCCCGCCCAGCTCCGCCACGCCGCCGTCGCCCGCTGGCGTCTCGCGCAGGAACAACTCTCCCTCGCCAACGCCGCTCGCGGCACGCCGCGCTGGTCCGCCGGCCTCCGCCGCGTCGAGAGCTCCGATGATTTCGGCTTCGTCGTCGGTCTCGGCTACACGCTGCCCTCGCGCGACCTCGCGCAAGCCGAAGCGGGCGAAGCCCGCGCCGAACGCGAACGCATCGAGGCCGAACGCGCCTCCGTCCTGCTCGACGCCCGCGCGCTCCTCTTCGAGTTGTGCCAGGAACTCAACCACGCCCGCATCGAACACGACGCCGCGCGCGACGAGATGATTCCCGCCGCCGAAACCTGGCTCTCCGCCGTCGAAACCGGCACCCCGTCCGGCCGCTACGGCATCCGCGACCTGCTCGACGCCCGCACCGCGCTCTTCAACGCCCGCCAGCGCCAAACCGCCGCCGCCGCCGATTTTCACCGCACCTTCGTCGGCGTCGAACAACTCCTCGGAACGTCCGCCACGCCATAACCCTTTCACCGATCCATGAACCGGACCAACGTCATTCTGCTCATCCTCGTCCTCGCCGCCGGAGCGGCCGGAGCCTTCCTCCTCACGCGCCACGCTCCCGCCGCCAACCACGACGACCACTCCGATCACGGTCACGGCGACGAAGCCGCTCACGCCGACGAGGCGCCCCGCGGGCCACACGGCGGCCTGCTATTCACCGACGACAACTTCGCCCTCGAACTCGCGATCCACGAGGTCGGCACCGCGCCCGAGTTCCGCGCCTGGTTCACGCGCGACGGCCAGCCGATCGCACCCGAGGACGTGCAACTGAACGTGAAACTCACGCGCCCCGGCGGCCAGATCGACGAACATTCTTTCTCGGCCGCCGGCGAGTTCGCCCTCGGCGCGAAACCCGTCGAAGAGCCGCATTCCTTCACCTACGCAATCACCGCCACGCACGACGGCCGCACCCATCGCTGGGAACACCATGCACCTGAAATGCAGATCACCCTTCCCGCCGACGTGGCCGAGCGCGCCGGCCTTCGCGTCGAGATCGCGGGTCCCACCACACTGCCCGAGACCCTCACCGCCTACGGTCAGGTCAAACTCGACGCGAATCGCGTTGCCCGCATCACTCCGCGCTTCGCCGGCGTCCTCCTCGAAATGCGCAAATCGCTCGGCGAAACCGTCGCCGCCGGCGAAGTGGTCGCCGTCGTCGAAGCCAACGAATCCCTCGCCCGCTTCGATGTAACCGCCCCCCACGATGGCGTCGTCGTCGAACGCGCCGCCACCGCCGGCGAAACCGTCGAGGCCGGCGCCGCGCTCTACACCACCGCCGATGTATCCGAAGTTTGGATCGACCTCGCCGTTCCCCGCAGCGATCTCCACCGGCTCCGCGTCGGCCAGCCCGTCACCGTGCTCGCGCCGGACAACGTCGAAACCGTCCTGCCCCTCGCGTGGATTTCCCCGCTCGGCTCCGTCGAAACCCAGACGCTCACCGCTCGCGTCGTCGCGCCCAATCCCGACGGTCGCTGGCACCCCGGCCTCTTCGTGACGGCCGAAATCACGGTCGATTCTCACGAGGTCCCCGTCGCGGTGAAAGCGTCCGCGCTCCAGACCGTTTTCGATTTCGACGTCGTGTTCTCGCAGCATGGCGACGTTTACCAGGCCCGACCGCTCGAGCTCGGCCGCCGCAGCGGCGATTGGGTCGAAGTCCGCGACGGCCTCCACGCCGGCGAACGCTACGTCACGGCCAACAGCTTCCTGCTCAAGGCCGACATCGGCAAATCCGGCGCCGCGCACGATCATTGATCGCGATCCCGCCCGCCGCTCCTCCCATGCTCGAATCCCTTCTCCGCACCTCCATCCGCCACCGCTGGCTGGTCCTCGTCCTCACCCTGGGCACGGCCGCGCTTGGCGTCTGGAATGTCCTCCGCCTTCCGATCGATGCGGTGCCCGACATCACCAACGTCCAGGTGCAGATCAACACCGAGGCCCCCGGCTACTCCCCGCTCGAAGCCGAACAGCGCGTCACGTTCCTCGTCGAGACCGCCATGGCCGGCATCCCCCGCCTCGATTACACGCGTTCGCTCTCCCGCTACGGCCTCTCGCAGGTAACGGTCGTTTTTCACGACGGCACCGACATCTACTTCGCCCGCCAGCTCGTCAACGAACGCCTGCAAGAAGTGAAGTCTCAACTCCCGCCCGGCCTCGAACCGACCATGGGCCCGATCGCCACCGGCCTCGGAGAGATCTTCATGTTCACCGTCGAAGCCGAGCCCGACGCGCGCAGACCCGACGGTAGCGCCTGGACCGCGATGGACCTCCGCGAGCTCCAGGACTGGGTCATCCGCCCGCAGCTCCGCAACCTGAAGGGCGTCACCGAAGTGAACACCATCGGCGGCTTCGTGAAACAATTCCACGTCACGCCCCGCCCCGACCGCCTGCTCGCGTATCGCCTCGGCCTCTCCGACGTCATCGCCGCGCTCGAGCGCAACAACGCCAATGTCGGCGCCGGCTACCTCGAACGAAACGGCGAACAGTTCCTCGTGCGCGTCCCCGGTCAGGTGCAGTCGCTCGACGACATCCGCGGCATCGTCGTCGCCCGCCCCGATGGTCAGCCCATCCGGATCGGTGATGTCGCCAGCGTCCAGTTGGGCAGCGAGCTGCGCACCGGCGCCGCCACCGAAAACGGCCGCGAAGTCGTCCTCGGCACCGTCTTCATGCTCGTCGGCGAGAACTCGCGCGAGGTCGCGCGGCGGGTCGCTGCCCGGCTCGAGGAAATCAATCGCACGCTGCCCGCCGGCGTCACCGCCCGCACCGTCTACGATCGCACCCGTCTCGTCGACCGCACCATCGACACGGTCAAAACCAACCTCCTCGAGGGCGCGCTGCTCGTAATTGCTGTGCTCTTTCTCCTGCTCGGCAACTTTCGCGCCGCCCTCATCACCGCGGCCGTCATCCCGCTCGCGATGCTGCTCACCGCCACCGGCATGGTCGCCAATCGTGTATCCGGAAACCTGATGAGTCTCGGCGCCCTCGACTTCGGCCTGATCGTCGACGGTGCCGTCATCATCGTCGAAAACTGTCTCCGCCGGTTCGGCCAGGCCCAGCACCAGCTCGGCCGCCTGCTCACGCGCGACGAACGTTTCGACCTCGCCGCCAGCGCCGCCGCCGAGGTCGTCCGCCCGTCGATCTTCGGCGTCTTCATCATCACCATCGTCTACGTGCCGATCTTCGCGCTCACCGGCATCGAGGGAAAAATGTTTCATCCGATGGCGTTCACCGTCGTCTGCGCGCTGCTCGGTGCGCTCGTGCTCTCGATCACCTTCGTTCCCGCCGCCGTCGCCGCCTTCGTGACCGGCCGCGTCGCCGAACGCGAAAACTTCGCCGTCCGCGCACTCAAACGCGTCTACCTTCCCTCCCTGCGCCTCGCCCTCGCTCATCGCATCCCCGTCGCCGCGGCCGCCCTCATGCTCGTCGTGCTGGCCGCGCTCGCCGCCCCGCGGCTCGGCAGCGAATTCCTGCCCAACCTCGACGAAGGCGACGTGGCCCTGCACGCGCTGCGTATCCCCGGCACCAGCCTCACGCAGGCCGTCGCGATGCAGGAGGAGCTCGAGACGCGGCTGCGTGCGTTCCCCGAAGTCGCCCAGGTGTTCTCCAAACTCGGCACCGCCGAGGTCGCCACCGACCCGATGCCGCCCAGCGTCGCGGATACCTTTGTCATCCTGAAGCCGCGCGAGCAATGGCCCGACCCGCGTAAACCCAAAGCCGCCGTCGTCGCCGAACTCGAAGCCGCCGTCGCCGCCATCCCCGGCAACAATTACGAATTCACCCAGCCGATCCAGATGCGTTTCAACGAACTCATCTCCGGCGTGCGCACCGATTTGGCCGTGAAGGTGTTTGGCGACGATCTCGACGTTCTCCACGAAATCGGACGCGAAATCGAAGCGGCCGTCGCCGCCGTTCCCGGCGCCGCCGACGTGAAAGTCGAACAGGTCACCGGACTTCCGCTGCTCACCGTTCAACTCAAACGCGAGGCGCTCGCCCGCTACGGCCTCTCCGGCGCCGAGGTGCAGGAGATCGTCTCCACCGCCATCGGCGGCACCACCGTCGGCGAAGTGTTCGAAGGCGATCGTCGCTTCGACCTCGTCGTGCGCCTGCCGGAATATCTCCGCACCGACCTCGCCGCGCTCGGCGATCTGCCCGTCCCCGTCGCCGCGCTCGATTCCCACGCCGGCGAAGTTCTGCCGTCCGCCTACCGCACCCACGCCCCCGGGGAAAACGCCCTGCCCGCCTTCGTGCCGTTGCGCGAAGTCGCAACCCTCGAGACCGCGCCCGGCCCCAATCAAATCAGTCGCGAAAACGGCAAGCGCCGCGCCGTCGTCAGCGCCAATGTCCGCGGCCGCGACCTGGGCTCGTTCGTCGCCGAGGTGCGGCAGTGCGTGCAGGCCGGCGTGTCATTGCCCACCGGATACTGGATCGATTACGGCGGCACCTTCGAGCAGCTGCAATCGGCCAGCCGCCGGCTCACGATCGTCGTGCCCATCGCGCTGATGCTGATCTTCGGCCTGCTTTACCTCTCGTTCGACAACGCCCGCGACGCCGCGCTCGTTTTCACCGGCGTCCCGCTCGCGCTCACCGGCGGCGTCGTCGCGCTCTGGTTGCGCGATCTGCCGTTTTCGATTTCCGCCGGCATCGGCTTCATCGCCCTGTCCGGCGTCGCCGTGCTCAACGGCCTGGTGATGATCTCCTACATTCGCCGGCTGCGCGCCGACGGACACGAGCTCGACGCCGCCATCGAGGAAGGCTGCCTCACACGACTTCGCCCCGTGTTCATGACCGCCCTCGTCGCCGCGCTCGGCTTTGTGCCCATGGCGCTCTCCACCGGAGCCGGCGCCGAGGTCCAACGCCCGCTCGCCACCGTCGTGATCGGCGGGATCGTCAGCTCAACCTTGCTCACTCTCGTCGTGCTCCCGGCCATCTACCGGCTGGCGCATCGGGGCTCGCCTGCCGCTCGCAACGCCTGAAACCTGAGCTCCCGGCTCCGTTCTCGCCTCCACCCGGTTTCGGCCTATTGTCCGCGCACACATGTCGACCTTCCTTGGGATCACCGTCGAAGTTCTCGTCATCCTCCTCCTCGTCGCCGCCAACGGCTTCTTCGTCGCCGCGGAATTCGCGCTCGTCAAAGTCCGAGCCAGCCAGCTCCGCCCGCTCGCGAAAACCGGCGGCACCCGCGTAAAATTCGCCCTGCGCGCGATCAAGCACCTCGACGCCGCGCTGTCCGCCACCCAACTCGGCATCACGCTCGCCAGTCTCGGGCTCGGCTGGGTCGGCGAGCCCTTCCTCGCCAAACGCCTCGAGCCGCTGCTCGCTGACTGGGGCGTCACCGACCCGACCGCGATCCATTCCATCGCCTTCGCGTTCGCGTTTACGGTGATCACGTTTCTTCACATTATCTTCGGCGAGCTCGCCCCCAAGTCGCTCGCCATCCAGCGCGCCAAGGGCGTCTCCCTCTGGGTCGCCGCACCGTTGATGGGTTTCTACTACCTCTTCTTCCCGTTCATCTACGTCCTCAACGGCACCGCCAACAAATTCCTCCGCTGGGCCGGTCTCGGGCCGGCCAAGGAGGGCGACCACGAGTTCAGCGCCGACGAACTCGAATACGTTTTCAGCCACGCGCGCCACACGCATCCCGGCGACGCACTCGTCAACAAACTCATGGTCCAGTCTCTGCGCATCCGCCAGACGTTCGCGCAGCAAATCATGCTGCCGCGCGACCAGGTCACCGCGCTCTGGCTCGACAAGCCGCTCTCGGAAAACCTCCGCACCGCGCAAACCAGCGGCTACAGCCGCTTCCCGGTCTGCCGCGGCTCCCTCGACAACGTCGAAGGCATCCTCCTCGTCCGCGAATGGCTCTGGCAAATCCAGGCCCTCGGTCACGACGCCCCCTTCGAGCCGCTGCTCCGCGACGTGCTCACGTTCGACCTCAAGACGCCGCTTCCCGTCATGCTCGAGCGGTTCCGCCTCGCGCGCAGCCACCTCGCCGTCGTCATTGACCCGGAAAAGAAACTCGCCGGCATCGTCACGTTCGAGGACGTCATCGAGGAAATCGTCGGCGACGTGCGCGACGAATTCGACATCGGTAGCGGCCCCGTCTTCGACCGCTCCGAACGCAGCATCGTCGTCAGCGGCACGCTCACGCTGCGCGAACTCCAGGCGGAAACCGGCTGGCCGCTCGAGTGGCAGCCGCGCGAGACGGTCGCAGCCTGGTTTACCAAGGCCCTCGCACGCATCCCGCGCCGCGACGAAAACACCCTGATCGGCGACTACCGCCTCACCGCCCTCGACGTCACCGCCGACCGCATCCGTCGCGTCCGCATCGATCGCTTGGAAAACGCCGCCTGAGCGCTTTCTTGCCGGGTGGAGGCGCGGTGCCCCACCGCGCAAACTCATCCCACCACCATGAAGCCCCTCGCCCTCATTCTCCCCCTTTGTTTCGCCATTCTCGCCGGCTGCTCCAAGTCTGACGACCGCTCGCCCCAGCTCGATGAAAGCCGGGATCATCACGTGCACCAAGGCCCGCACAACGGCACGCTCGTCGAGCTCGGTGATCACAATTTTGCGATCGAGTTCGTGCACGATTCCTCCGCCGGCACGCTCACGCTCTACATTCTCGACGCGCACGCCGAAAACTTCGTCCGTCTCCCGGACCGCTCGATCGAGGCCATCGTGCAACGCGACGGCCAGCCCACGCCGCTCACCCTCGCCGCCGTCGCCAACGACGCCACCGGCGAAACCGTCGGCAACACCTCCCAATTCACCGGCACGGCCGACTGGCTGAAGTCCCCGCCAGCGATCCAGCTCGCCATCCCCACGCTCACGGTTCGCGGCATGGTTTTCGAAGACATCCGCGCTCTGATCCCGCAGCGCTGACGCACCGCTCGGCCGATGGAAGGCGCCCCCCACCGCGCGAACCCGCAAAGCAAAAAGGCGGCCCTTTCGGGCCGCCTTGAAAGAAGACTGCGGATAAGTGCGCGTCGCGCTTAGAACCGGAGCGTCACGCCCGCGTTGAACGTCAGCGGAGCGCCAAAGAACACTTCCGCGCGTTGCGCGCTGTGACGCGGCGCCAAGGCCGTGCCGACCGCCTCGAACGAGCTCTCGTCGGTCGCGTCGGAAATGTAGATCTCATCCGTCAGGTTGAAGATGTGCACGAAGAGCGAGGCCTCGAACCGGTCCGAGAAACTCGGCAGGTCGTAGTTCACGTTCAGATCGAAGATCGTGTAATCCGGAATCTCCCAAGAGTCAGCGTAGTCCCCGGCGGTCGTCCGGGACTCGGGCGTGAAGTCCGAGTAGTAGCGGTCATACCAGCGGCCCTGCAGTTTGATCGACAGGCCTTCCACCGGATAGACCGTGACACCCAGCGCGAGCTGCGACTGCGGAGCATCCCCCACGCTCACGTCCTTGATGAAATACTTCGGAGCCCCACCGGCCGGTGCGCCGGTGCTGATCGCAAACACCTCGCCATCCACATCGTCGGTGTATTTCCAGTCGCCGAAGGAGGCCGCCGCGTCGAATCGGATGAAGTTGTTCAGTCGATACGCCGCCTCGATTTCGACGCCGTTGTAGTCGGAATCGACGCCCCGCAGATAGGTGATCGTATCCGCATTTTCATTGGTGACGGAAACCGTGCGGTCACGCCACTTCGTGAAATACGCATTCGCCGTCACGTTGAACTTGCGATCATTGCTCGTCCAGCGGAGGCCGGCCTCGAACGATGTGAACTTTTCATTCTGCCGCCCGTTCACGAGCGTGCCGACAATGTCATTGATCACACCGTCGAAGATCGGGGTCTTCGTCACCCAGCCGGCGTTGCCAAACACACTGAAGTTCTCAGTAAGGTCGTAGCTCAGGCCGCCCTTGATCTGCTGGCCGTCGATCGAGCCCGGATTGAGTGAGTATTTCTCGGCGGAGCCCGGAGCGGCACGGCGGAAGTGATCAAGGAAGGAGTAGTCGATCACCGAATAGCCGTAGACGCCAAACGCGTGGACCGGACCGCTGTCGTATTGCGCCGTGAGGAAGCCCGCGAGCCAGTCGACCTCGTTGGTGTTGTAGTAGTCGACCTTGTCGCCGAGTCCGAGCTGCGTGTTCGCGCCGTCGACCCAGAACTCGCTAGCCTGCGCCGTGGTCGGAAGATAATATTCACCGCCCAGCAGATCGCGCACCTCACGGAAGTGATCGATCTTGGCCGTGCGCCAATCGATACCCGTGGTAAGCTTTAGCTCCGGGGTGATGTCATAGGAGAGCTTGGAAACCACGCCGAACTGGTCCTGATTATTCACGCTGTTGCGCAGGATGCCCAGGGAGCGGCCTGGCGTCTTGGCACTGCCGTTCGCCGCCACCGCGCCAGCGTTGCTGGCGACCGTGGCATCCCAGTTGATGTTGCTCCCGTATTTGACCGTGGTGTTCGGATAACGCGCGAACGCCGCGCTGCTGGAACCGTTGTTCAATGTGCCCGAGCCGCCGCCACGACCGCCCGAGTAGTAAAACACACTCGTGAGATTCAGATCCGGCGAGATCGTCGCATACCAGTTCAGATTGACCTGCGGCTTGTGGAAGTAGTTTTCACGTTCGTTGATATGGTCGGGGTCTTCGCGCGGATGGAGTCCCCCCCAGTAGAATTGCTGGCCGTTGTAGCTGCGGCTTACCGGAGCCACATTCTGATTATACGCGAAACCGGCATCGACCGGTCCTTGGCGCAGTGCACCCGCGTTTGCGCCAGAACCCGTGCTATAGATCTGCTCCTCGGTATACCCCATCGCACGGGCCTCGGCGACAGAGTAGGCCGCGATGTTCGAAGCAAACGTGCGCTGGCCATGGCGCTGCGGCGAACCGATCGCGAAGAGCTCGAGGCGATGGTTCTCGTTCACAATCCACGTTGACCCGATGTAGTAACCGGTGCCGCGCGTCCAGGCGCCGTTCACATAACCTTCGCCGGTCTTCCACACGCCGGCCACCGTCAGCGCGAACTTGTCGTTCAAGAGACCGGTGTTCAACACACCCGTCGCCTTGTAGAATTCGTCGCTGCCGATCTCCGCCTTGAGCGATCCACCGCGATGCGTCGCCGCCGGATCCGTGATGATGTTCATCGTGCCGCCGATGGAAGGCGTCGGCAGCGAGACATTGCTCAAGCCGCGCTGCATCTGGATCGTGCTCGTCACATCGCCCAGACCGTCCCAGTTCGACCAATACAGCCACCCATTCTCGATGTCGTTCGTCGGCACGCCGTTGATAAGAATGGAGACGTTGCGTTGGCTGAAGCCGCGCACATTAACGCGCGCATCTCCGGCCGCACCACCGTCGGTCGTCGCAAAGACAGATGGGCTGGTGTTGAGCACCAGCGGAATGTCCCGCGAACCGAGTTCACGGGAGAGCACATCCTTTCCAAATTCTGTAAACGCCACCGGCGTCTGCCCTGGAATCGCTTGGTCGGAAAACGCCTTCATTTCCGTCACCGTGAATGTCTCGCGCACGATCGGATCGTTGTCCGCCGTGTCCTGACCGAAGCCCGGGAGCGCGATCGCCGCAGCGCCCAGAGTTACCAGCCCTTTCATTAGTCTACGCGTAGTTTGCATCGTTTGCCTTTGTTCAACCAGTTCGTGTGTTGTCGGCGATTTCTGAGGTGCCGGGGAGCAAGACGAAGGTCAAGGCTGCCGTCCCTCTCGAACGCCGCGAAGTTCGGCATTTTTCCTGTATGTAACAATCCGCCGCGCCGTTGCGCCGCCGGCCGCTTTTGCCACCCCCTTCCGGGCCTCGCCCACCCCGCCCCAATCGCCGCTCTCCTGCAGGAGAAAACCCCATCCGCGCGGTCGGCGGCACTTTCGCTTCGGCTATTCGAATCATGGAGTATCCGCACGACAGCAGGATCACCGCCTCCAGCAGGAGCCGTGCGAAACTCCACGCATTCCGCATTTCCGCCGCCGCCGTGCCATTTGCCAACGCGTCCACCCACCGCCACGCTTGCGCCTTCCCGATCTCCGAACTCCGATCTTCGCTCTCCGACATGTCCATTCCCGTCACCGTCCTCACCGGCTTCCTCGGCGCCGGTAAAACGACCCTCCTCAACCGCATCCTCACCGAACAGCACGGCAAGAAACTCGCCGTCATCGAAAACGAGTTCGGCGAGGTCGGCGTCGACAACCAGCTCGTCATCTCGAGCGAGGAAGAGCTCTTCGAGATGAACAACGGCTGCCTCTGCTGCACCGTCCGCGGCGACCTCATCCGCATCCTCGGCCGCCTCATGAAACGGAAGGATAAGCTTGACGGCATCCTCATCGAGACCACCGGCATGGCCAACCCCGCGCCCGTCGCGCAGACATTCTTCACCGACGACGAGATGCGCGCCAACTTCCGCCTCGACGCCATCGTCACCGTCGTCGACACGAAGCACATCCTCCAACACCTCGAATCCGAGGACGAAGCCCAAAAGCAGGTCGCTTTCGCCGACGTCATCCTCCTCAACAAAACCGATCTCGTCTCCCCCGCCGAACTCGACGCCCTCGAGTCGCGTATCCACCGCATCAATGCGGTCGCGAAGATCCACCGCACGAAAAACTGCGACCTCCCGCTCGACCGCGTCCTCAACGTCGGCGGCTTCAATCTTTCCCGCGCCACCGAGCTCGATCCGCAGTTCCTCGAAACCGAATACCCGTTCGAATGGGCCGGCGCCTACGAACTCCCCGCCGGCACCTACGAGCTCGCCATCGGCCACGCCCCCGACGACGCCCACGACCACGCGCACGACCACGCGCACGAGGGCCACGGCCACCATCACGGACACGCCCACGATCACGAGTGCGGCCCCGACTGCGGCCATAATCACAACGAGCTCGATATCGTCGTGATGCCCATCAAATCCACCGACGAGCCCGATCTCACCACCGCGATCAACGCCGCCGTCCTCACGTTTTCCGACTGGGAAAAACTCGTTCACCCTGGCGAGGGAATCGCCCCCGGCGCCACGCTCCATCGCCTGAAGTTGGAAAACGAATACGGCGCCTTCCGCCTCACGATCCCGACCGCCGGCCGCTACCTCCTTTTCACCGGCCACGACGTCCCGACGCATCTCCACACCTCCGACCAAACCCTTCTCCGCTACGGCTGGGACCGCACCTTCCGCCACGAGCACTCGCACAACGAATCCGTCGGCTCCGTCGGCATCAGCTTCCCCGGCGACCTCGACGGCCAGAAACTCAACAGCTGGATCAGCGAACTCCTGCGCACCAAAGGCGGCGACATCTACCGCTCCAAAGGCGTCCTCGCCATAAAAGGCTCCAACAAACGCCTCGTGTTCCAGGGCGTCCACATGCTCTTCGACGCGAAATTCGACCGCGAATGGGGCCCGGATCCCCGCCAAAACACCCTCGTCTTCATCGGCAAAAACCTCGACCGCCCCGCCCTCACCGAAGCCGCCAAAGCCTGCCTCGCCTCCTAGTCACGATCGCCGAGTCGCCCGCCACGTAGCGGCGAGCACCAGCGAGCCGTGATCGTCCGCGCTCCCTCCCGCAATCCGGCCCTCGTCGCCTGCCACGCGCCCAAAAAAAAAAGAGCCCGGCAACACGCCGGGCTCCGCGTATCAGCTCGTTTCGCGCGAGGCTCAGATCATGTCCGCCGGCTCCCAACCGCGGCGATACGTCGGATACAACAGCTTGTCCGCCTCCGGACGTCCCGTCGTCATATTCTCCGCATCCCACTCGATCTTTCCGCCGATGAGAATCGCCAGCGTGCCGAGATTCACCATCTCGGTGAACGGCGCCGAATACTCGAAGTTTGATCCCGCCCCCGTCGGATTCCCCGCGCGAATCGCCGCGGTCCATTCCGTATGCGGGTTGTTGCCCGGCACGCGCGGCAGCGTCCGCGGCGGAAACGTCGGCGCCAGCTCGCGATGCAGCGATTCCGGGATGATCCGCGGGCTGTTACAGTAGTCGTTGCCGTCGTAAACCGTCGCCTTGCTGCCCACGATCAACTGCCCGCCCTGCGCAAGGTTTCGGCTTTCCTCCATCTCCGCCGGCTTCGCGGGCTTCAACCCGCCTTCATGCCAGGTCAGTTTCACCGGCGGCAGATTGCCGCGGGCGGGAAACTGATACTCGACGATCGCGGAATTCGGATACGCGATCGGGCTCTTCCCATTGATCTGCTTCAGCTCCACGCTCGACGGCGCCCCGAGCCGCAAAACCGTGAACGCCGCGTCCATCAAATGGCACGCCATGTCACCCAGCGCGCCGCATCCGTAGTCCTGATACCCGCGCCAGTTGAACGGATGGATCTGACTGCTGAACTCGCGCTCCGGCGCCCGGCCGAGAAACCCGTCCCAGTTCAAACCTTCCGTCACCGGCTCCGGCGCCGGCCACTCCGTCATGCCCTGCGGCCACACCGGACGGTTCGTCCAGATGTTCACCTCGCGCACGTCGCCGATCACGCCGGCATCGTGCCACTCCTGCACCAGCCGAATGCCCTCGCCCGCATGCCCCTGGTTGCCCATCTGCGTGACCACGCCGTTCAACCGCGCCAGCCGCAACAGCTCCCGCGCCTCGCCCACGGTCTGCGTCAGCGGCTTCTGCACATAAACATGCTTGCCCATCATGATCGCCATGTAGGCCGGCAGGAAATGCATGTGATCCGGCGTCGTGATCCCCACCGCGTCGATCTGATCGTCCATTTCGACCAGCATCTTTCGGAAATCCGTATAAAGCTTCGCGTTCGGAAACTCCTTCAGGAGCCGCTCGCGCTTCGGCAGCTTCGCCTCCGGCGTGTCGGCCGACCACCGCGGCGGATTGAGCGGTGTGTTCCAGTCCACATCGCACAACGCCACCACGTCCTCGTCCTTGTGCGCGAGAATATCGCTCCAGCCTTTCCCACCGCAGCCAATCTGCGCGATGCGGATCTTCGCGCCCGGCGCAATCGGCCGCGGCCGGCGGGGCTGCTGCTGCTGCAGCGTCGTGCAGGCCGGCAAGCCCAGGATGGCCGCGACCATCGCGGAGAATTTAATGAAATCGCGGCGATTCAGAACGGAGTGCGTAGACATAAAAAGCGGGTGAGCGAGGAACGCGAAGGAGCACGACGGCTCCGCTTCAGGGTGGTTTTGGGTTTCTTCAGCCAGCCCCGACAATGAATCGGAGCTGCTCGACCCTATTAACGCTCCCACATCTCGCACGCCAATTTTCGTTTTCGAACGAAGATCGCCCGACCGACCGCCCCGCGCAGATGGTAAACCCGTTAAACCCTCCACGACCCGAGTGGCATTTTCCCCTTAACGCCTCACCTTGAGCCGCGTGAAAACCGCCCCGTTCTTCGCCCGTCTCGCCGCCGGCGTCCTCCTCGCCCACAGCTTCGCCTCGTTCTCCGCCGCCGCCGGGCGCATCATCGTTCACCCCGAAACCCACCGCTTCCTCGCCTACGAAGACGGCCGCCCGTTCTTCTACCTCGGCGATACCGCCTGGGAGCTCTTTCACCGCCTCACGATCGAGGACGCCCGCGATTACCTCGACAACCGCGCCGCCAAAAATTTCACCGTCATCCAAGCTGTCGCCCTCGCCGAATTCGACGGCCTCCACACGCCCAACGCCTACGGCCACCTCCCGCTCGTCGACGACGACCCCACCCGCCCCGCCGAAAAACCCGGCCCGAACAACGACTACTGGGACCACGTCGATGCCGTCATCGACGAAGCCGGAAAACGCGGCCTCATCGTCGGCCTCCTCCCCACCTGGGGCGACAAATGGAACCTCGGCCGCTGGGGCAAAGGCCCCGTCATCTTCACGCCCGAAAACGCGGGCACCTACGGCGAATGGCTCGGCCGCCGCTACAAGGATAAATCCATCATCTGGATCGTCGGCGGCGACCGCCCGATCGAAAACGACACCCACCGCGCCATCATCGAAGCCATGGCCCGCGGGCTCCGCCGCGGCGACGGCGGCGCGCACCTGATCACGTTTCACCCGCGCGGCGGCGACGGCTCGTCGATCTGGTTTCACGAGGCCGACTGGCTCGATTTCAACCTCCGCCAAAACGGCCACGAAGTCTCCTTCCCGCGCTACGCCAAAATCCGCGCCGACTACGACCTCGCTCCGCCCAAACCCATCATCGACGGCGAACCCGTCTACGAGGATCACCCGATCTCCTTCGCCGCCGCCGAGCACGGCCACTCGATTTCCGCCGACGTCCGCCGCGCCGCCTACTGGGACCTCTTCAATGGCGCCTGCGGCCACACCTACGGCCACCACTCCGTCTGGCAGTTCGCCTCGCCCGAACGCGAGCCCGTCAACATGCCCCTCCTCCCGTGGCGCGAAGCCATCGACCAGCCTGGCGCCGCCCACATGCAGCACGCGCGCCATCTCCTCGAGTCGCGTCCCTTCTTCACGCGCATCCCCGACGACACGCTCATCGTCCCCGAAAAAGCCCCGACTGCCGTCCCCGGCGCCGGTCGCTACCGCTTCGTCGCCACGCGCGACCAGTCCGGCTCTTGGGCCGCCGTCTACGCGCCCGTCGGCCGCCCGTTCACCGTTCGCACCGGCACGCTCAGCGGCGCCACCTTGAACGTCTGGTGGTTCAACCCGCGCACCGGCGAGGCCACCCCGGCCGGCCGTATCGAGAAAACGGACACACACCGCTTCGTTTCGCCCGATCCCGGCGAAGCCCTCGACTGGATCCTCGTCCTCGACGACGCCTCGAAAAACTTCCCCGCCCCCGGCACAAGGTAGGCCGAGGCGCCCCCGCCGCGCCGTTCCCGGGTTGCCGCTGGCAGCCAGCCCTCCTTCTGCCCCGCCCCGCATTCGACTCTCGGCGACATCTCCGTTCATTCTCGCATGCACTCCTTCGCGCCCCGTGCGCTCGCCGCCGTTTTCGCGCTCGCCACCGCAGCCCCCTTCGCCAGCGGCTCCGAGCCCGTCGCTCCCGCCGATCCCGCGCTCTTCGACTACGACCGGAACGCTCCCCTCGAGATGCGGGTTCTCGACACCGCCACCGAAAACGACGCCATCCTCCGCGACATTGCCTTCGCCGGCGTCAACGGCCCGATCAAAGCCTACCTCGTCCGCCCCGCCACCGCCGCGACCGACAGCCTCGCCGCCATCCTCTACGTTCACTGGCTCGGCAGCCCTTCCACCACCAACCGCACCGAGTTCCTCCACGAAGCCGTCGCGCTCGCCGACCGCGGCGTCGTCTCACTGCTCGTCGACGCCATGTGGGCCGAACCCAAATGGTATCAAAACCGCATCCCGGAAGAGGACTTCGACCGCAGCATCGCTCAGATCAAAAATCTCCGCCGCGCCCTCGACGTCCTGCTCTCCCAACCCGGCGTCGACCCGCAGCGCGTCGCCTTCGTCGGCCACGATTTCGGCGCGATGTATGGCGCCGTCATGGGCGCCGTCGACCGCCGTCCCACCACCTATGTCCTCATGGCCGGCGCTCCGCATTTCATCGACTGGTTCCTGTTCGCCCGTCAGCCCGCCGATCTCGAAAACTATCGCGTCCAGCTCGCGCCGCTCGACCCCATCCACTTCCTCGATCAGCTCGCGCCCGCGCCCGTGTTTTTCCAGTTCGCCGCCAACGACGACTACGTCACGCCCGACGACGCCGCAAAAATCTACGCCGCCGCGCGCCCCCGCAAACAATCCGCCACTTACGACGCCCGCCACGATCTCCAGAACGCCGAGGCCGCCGCCGACCGCATCGCCTGGCTCCTTCGCGCCCTCGCCCCCAAATGAGTTGTCGCGGCGAGCACCCGCGCGCCGAACGCCCGCCTCACTTTTCCTTGCCGCCCGCCCCTCGTTTCCCGCCGCCCTTGCTCGTGTGCAACAGCGTCCCCGCCAGCACCCCCACCGCGAATACGCCAAAATAGATCACCGCGGCCGACGAATGGATCGGATTCTTCGCCGTGAGCCCCGCCACGGGAAACCGAAACTCCGCCTGCTGAGGATTGTTCAGCCCCACGTAGAGCATCACGAATAGCAGCACGAGAAACCCGATCGATTTGATCACAGCCTGAAAGCTCATTCCCGCGCAGCATGGACAAAAAAACCCGTCGTTGGCGAGCGCACACCCGCCACCCCATGCCCACGTCCGTCGAGGCGCGCCGCCCTCACCGCACTCTCAACGACTCACCCGCTCCACCTCCAAAAACCAGTCCAATCCCCCGAGTGGCGCCGCCGCCAGCGAACGCCTCACCGCCCGCTCGCAATACGCCCGCGATGCCTCCCGCCACCATTCTCGCCAACCGTCCCAAAACCGCGCCCGTCTGACGTCGTGTGCCGTGCTCATGTGTGTAGGTGTTGTAGTGCAACATAACCGCGAATCCGCCCCCGCGACATACGGATATATGCGTAGGCCGCACCGGGGCGCCGCTCCGGTTCCCTCATGGTGGGGCCACACGCCCCGCACTCAGCCCGCCTTCTCCGTCAACTCGTCGTAGGCGACGCCCAGATTCGCCCCCAACCGGTTCGGCAACGGAGCGTGAAACTCCTCGAAACCCGGCAGATTCTCCAGCGCCGCCACCTCGCTCTTCGACTTCCCCGCCGCGATCGCCTTCTCCACATACGCCAGCAGCCCGCTCAAATAATCCCGAAAAGCCGCGAGGTCGGTCGTCCCGCCCGTCACGCCGAACTTCGCGTTGCCGTGCCCGAAAATGTAGATCGCATCCGACCCAAACGTCTTCGCCGCCTCCTCCAGCACCGTGATCCAGTGCCGCACGCTCGCCCCCGCCGGCCGGTCGATCACCGGATACAGCCGGTTGAACATCAAATCGCCCAGGTGCACCACATTCGCCTGCTCGAAGTGCACGACGATGTCGCCGCTCGTATGCGCCGGACCGAAATACTGCGCCGTCACCGTCTCGTCGCCGATGTCCTTCCGCCACGCCTCGGCGAAGGTTGTATCCGCAAACACCTGACGCTCCACCGTCCCGTTCCGCTCCGCCGCCGCCATCTGCAGCTTCGGCACATTCGCGTGCGCCACGATCGTCTTCGCCGCCGGCTTGAACACCGCATTCCCCGCCGTGTGGTCACCATGATGATGCGAATTGATCACCACATCGATCATGCGGTCACCCCGCTCCGGCAGCCCCGCCAGGCACGCCGCCGCTGTATCCGGAAACTGGGTATCCACCACCGCCAGCCCATCCGCATTCGATAGCCAGCCAATTGCCCCGCCCCGACCCGTGAACACCCCCACGTTGCGCCGCAACGGCCGAAACTCCGTGATCGGCCCCGCCCCCGCCGCCGCCCACACCCTCGAACGGGCCACCAGCCCCGCGGAAACCAATAACGACGAACGGACAACAAATTCGCGGCGCTTCATGCCGCCCACCATGAGCAGCCCTCGCCAAAAATCCACCCTTCAACCCCGACTTTCCGCGTCACCCCCGCCCGGCCACGATTCCCTGTAACCTTCGCGCATCCTCCCGGTTTCCCCTCTCACCACAACGATGCTCCCCCGCCGCCGTGATCGCCCAAACCACAGATATTCGTGTCCATTCTCCCGCATTCGTGGTTGAAACCGAGGAGCCCCGCGACGCCGTGTCCACCGCCGCCGAACCCCTCTCCGATCACGACCTCATGCTCGCCGTCCGTGACGGCGAACTCGACGCCCTCGGCATCCTCTTCGAACGCCACCACGGCCCGCTCTTCGGTTTTCTCGTCAAACTCACCGGTCAGCGCGCCGCCGCCGAGGACATCGCCCAGATCGTCTTCCAGCGCATGCTGAAATACCGCCACACCTACCGCGACGACGGCAGCTTCACCGCCTGGATGTATCACCTCGCCCGCCGCTGCGCCGCCGATCACTTCCGCAAATCCTCCTCCGCCCCCGTCGCCACCGATCCGCAGGACCTCGCCGATCGTTCCGACGACCGCCCCAACGCCGGCGATCACGCCGTCTCCCGCGACGAACACGCCCTCCTCCACCTCGCCCTCAACCGCCTCGACCGCGACGCCCGCGAGGTCCTCCTCCTCTCCCGCTTCCAGGAACTCTCCTTCGCCGAAATCGCCACCATCCTCGAATGCTCCGTCGGCGCCGCCAAAGTCCGCGCCCACCGCGCCCTCAAGGAACTCCGCGACATCTTCCTCACCCTCCAGCGCACCGGCCGCAACTGACGGTCCTCATCGCTCAACTCTCATCTCTCACTTTCGTCCCATGAACTGCACCGAAACCCAGGATCGCTTCGCCGAGCTCCTCGACGGCCGCCTCGCCGAAAGCGACACTGCTGCCGTCCGCGCTCACCTCGCGTCCTGCCCGGAGTGCCAGCGCGAATACGCCTCGCTCGCGCAAACCCTCGCCGCCCTCGACCGCCTGCCCACCCCCGCGCCCACCCCGCGCCTCCGCTCCAATTTCTACGCCCTGCTCGAGGAGGAAAAAAACTCCGCCGCCAGCATCCGCGCCGCCGTCGCCCGCCGCCAGCGCGCCTCCCGCGCCTCCCTCTGGCGCTGGATCCTCTCGCCCGCCGCCGCGCTCGCCCTCGCGCTCGCCGGCTTCTACGTCGGCACCGGCTACGCCCCGCCGGCACCCGCCCCCACGGCCGCGCCCGTCGTCGCCACCACCACCGACGCCGAAACCAAACGCGAACTCGCCGAACTCCGCGCCCAGGTCGATAAAATGGGCCAGGCCTTCGTCGCCTCGCTCCTCCAGCAAAAGTCCACCAACGAGCGCCTCCACGCCGTCCTCACTAAAATCGACCAGAAAAACCCCGACCAGAAGGACCTCGCCTCCCTCGTCGGAGCCCTCGCCCTCGACCCGAGCGTCAACGTCCGCCTCTCCGCCCTCGACGCCCTCTACCCGCACGCCGGCCAGGAGCTCGTCCGCAACGGCGTCCTCGCCTCCCTCCCGCGCGAGCAAAACCCCCTCGTCCAGGTCGCCATGATCGACTTCCTCGTCGCCGCCCGCGAACGCAACGCCACCCCCGAACTCCAGAAACTCGCCAACAACCAGGCCCTCGACGCCGCCGTCCGCGACGCCGCCAAACGCGGCCTCGCCCAGCTCTAAACCCGATTTTCCACAACAAAAACACAACGACCGCTACGACCGAGGTCCCTCAACCCTCATCTCTCAACGCTCAACTTTCAGCTCCTCCCATGACTCCTCTCACCCTGTTCCGCTCCTTCCTCGTCGCCGCCGCAATCACGGCGCTCCTGCTCACCGCCGCCCGCGCCGAAGACGACTCCTCCACCATCAAGTTCTCCGACCCGTCCAAACCCGGCACCCTCAAGATCGCCGTCTCCAACGGCGACGTCAGCGTCCAGGGCGACGACACCGACGAGATCACCGTCCGCTCCTCCGCCCAACCCGAGGAAAAACAACACCGCCGCGACGGCCTCCGCGTCCTCACCTCCTCCGCCAGCTACTCGCTCACGGAAAAAGACAACGTCATCACCCTTAGCCACGGCAGCGGCGTGTGGCCCGGCTCCGGCGGCGATTTCGAAGTCACCGTCCCCCACAACACCCACGTCGTCATCTCCAACGCCCTCGGCGGCGACCTCGAGATCGCCGACGTCACCGGCGATCTCGAAGTCAAAAGCCTCAACGGCTCCGTCTCCCTTCAAGGCGTCTCCGGCGGCGCCCTCGTCGAAACCATGAACGGCGAAATCGAAATCGGCGTCCGCGCCCTCGCCGAAGGCAAGCCGCTCTCCTTCACATCCATGAACGGCGAAGTCACCGTCAACCTCCCCGGCGACACGAAAGCCAACGTCCACCTCCGCACCCACAACGGCTCCATCCTCACCGACTTCGACGAATCCCAGCTCGTCACCAAAACCACCTCGGTGAAAAACGACCGTCACCACCCCTCCGCGCCCGGCATGATCGACTCCGCCGAGATTCGCGCCACCGTCCAGGCCGCCGTTCGCGTCGGCGTCGAAGCCGCCCGCGAAGCCTCCCGCGCCGCCCGCGAAGCCGTGCGCGAAGCACGCCGCGCCCACGACGAAGCGACGAACGAAGGCGAAGCCGATAGCGACATCGACTTCGAAAACGGCGACGGAGGCTCGCACCCCACCCCGCTCCGCTCCCACCGCCCTCCGCGCCCCGATCGTCTCCCGCCCCTCCCCCCGCTTCCTCCGATGACCGGCGGCAAAATTGTCACCGGCACCCTCAACGGCGGCGGCCCCGAAATCCGCATCACCACCATGAACGGCGACGTCACCCTCCGCAAAACCAACTGATCGTCCCTCCACTCCCGATGGAAGCGCGGTGCCTCCACCGTGCCAGGCGCGCCTCAGCGGCGCGCCTTTTTGTTCGTCTTGGTGCCACCCAGGGCCCGCCCACCCGCGTAAAACGTCGATTCCCGCTCGCGCGATCGGCCGCCCCCACTCGTTTTTCCGCCGTCAAGTCCCGAGCCGGGCGATAGTTCGCCGCTTTCTGCCCCGTTTCGCCGGACTACTACCCGCCGCCCCCACCGGTTCCGGCTCGCTCTGGCCCGATCCGCCCCACATCAACGCCCCTCCCGCACCCGGCGCATCCACACCTGCGCAAGGATGCGTATTCCTAACCCGCAGCGAAATCGCTACAGTTTCGCCGCACCACACCGAACCACACCTTTTTCCCGCCATGCTCGCCGCCGCCATCGTCCTGCTTCTCCTCGTCGTGCTCGTCGCGACCGAATCCGACGTCTCCCGCGACGGCCAAAACTGACCCGATCCGTGGCTACAAGCGTGAGCCAGTGGCTTGCACGCCGGGCCCACCTCACCTCCCCCAGAAACTGACAGGGGCGCCCCCGTCGAAACGGAAGCGCCCCTGGTTGTTTTCTACTGTTTAGTTAGCAGCGAATCGGTCGCTCGGCGAAATCCGGACCGGCAGGACGACTTTCGTCGCCACCGCTTCCCCGTTTTTCGACGCGGGCGTGAAACGCCACTTCTTGACTGCGTCCGTGACCGCTTTCGCGACAGCTGCGTCGGGCGACGAGACGACCGTCAAACCGGTCGGCGTGCCTTTCGCATCCACCGTGAACGCGACATCGATCTGGGCGCCGGCGTAATCCGGGCTGACGCTGGGGCTGACCACAGCGACAGGAACCGGAACTCCGGGGGCTTTGAGCGACGTCTCGATATAGGCTTCCTCCGGCGTCTTCGCGGAAACCGCGAGAGGCACGAGGGCGCCTAGGCTAATCAGGACGGCGAGCTTACGGACTGCTTTCATGTGTGTATAAACTCCGCTGTAAGGCGGAGAGTTTGTGTTCTATCTTCGGGTTGAAAACCCGCCTGCTCACCGCATCGCTGCGGCCAGCCGACGGGCGGTTGACCGCGCGGCACGAATATCGCGCCGGAGCGGCCAAAGGACCGTCTTGGGGCAACCCTCACCGGCCGCGCGCCACTCGCCTGCACGCCACCGGAAAATCAGTCTTCCTCACTGCAAAGAACCGCAGCCTCCTCGGAGACTACGCCTCCTAACCTAGCAATACCCATGCCGCACCCACAACCCCTCCCCCGTTACGTTCCCGCAACGATTTAACTCTTTTTAATCTCCACCCTCCCTCCAATTTGGAAGCGCGGCCCCCCACCGCGCTCTTTCGCCGCCGCCCCGCCACCGTTTCACAAAAATTATCCGACCCCCGGCTTGCCGCGCCCAAGATTCACCCTTTCCCTGATTCGCTAACGTAATGACATCTCCCTCCGCCCCCCGACCGATCGGCTTCCTCCAGCGCGCCCGCACCGCAGTTCTTCAATGGATCGACAGTGACTTCACGCCCGACGGCGCCGATAAAATGCGCGCCGAGGAGGATAAGGTCGATTGGGTCCGCTGCATCCCGTTTATCATTCTCCACGTCGGCTGCTTCGGCGTCCTCCTGGTCGGCTGGAGCTGGTTCGCCGTCTGGGCCGCCGTCGCCCTCTACTTCCTGCGGATGTTCGCCGTCACCGGCATCTACCACCGCTATTTTTCCCACAAGACCTACAGCACCTCCCGCGGCGGCCAGTTCTTCCTCGCCCTCTGGGGCGCCACCACCGTCCAGCGCGGCGGCCTCTGGTGGGCGTATCACCACCGCCATCACCACCAGCACTCCGACGAGGAAGAGGACGCGCACTCCCCGCACGTTCATGGCTTCCTCTGGTCCCACATCGGTTGGATCACCAGCCGCCGCAACTTCCCCACCGACTACTCGAAGGTGAAGGACCTCGCGAAATTCCCCGAGCTCGTCTGGCTCAACCGCTTCGACACCGTCGTCCCCGCCGCTTTCGCCACCGCGATTTTCTTCCTCGGCGCCGCCCTCGAACGCTTCGCGCCCGGCCTCGGCACCAACGGCCCGCAGCTGCTCGTCTGGGGCTTCTTCATCAGCACCACCGCCCTCTTCCACGGCACGGCCTGCATCAATTCGATGGCCCATCTCATGGGCAAACGCCGCTACAACACGACCGACGACTCCCGCAACAGCTTCATCCTCGCGATCATCTGCCTTGGCGAAGGCTGGCACAACAACCACCACCGCTACCAGTCCTGCACCCGCAACGGCTTCTACTGGTGGGAAATCGATCCGACCTACTACGGCCTGAAATTCCTCTCCTGGACCGGCCTCATCTGGGGCCTCAAAGCCGTCCCGCAATCGATCCTCGACGAAGGCATGCGCGCCGAACACGCCGCCTCCGTCGTCGCCGCGCAGAAAGCCGCCCTCGCCCACGAGCACTCGCCTTTCAAAAAAGTCGTCCCCGCCGCCGCCGCCCTCGCCATGGCCACGGTTAACACGTCCAGCGTCGTCGCCCCCAAAAAAGCCGAAGGCCCCGCCGTCCACCGCGACGTCACCGAACAAACCACCCCGACGCCTGCGGCCCAACAAAACCCGCCCGTCGTCTGACGCCCGCGGTTTTTCCGTTCTTCTTCAGCGCCGCCTCACCCGCGGCGCTTTTTTTTCAATCCGTGGCTACGAGCGTGAGCGAGTGGCCCGTAGCGGCGAGCGCCAGCGAGCCGTCACCGTCGCGCTTTCAATAATTCTCCCAAATCCCCGGCGTAATCAGCTCCACCAAGTGCCCGTCCGGATCGCGAAAATACAAACTCCGCCCACCCCGCTCCCACGTCCCTTCACTCTCAATCTTCACCCCGCACTCCCCGAGCCGCTCGCACCACGCCTCATACGCCTCCGCCGCGATCCCAAACCCCACATGCACCGGCCCGCTCCCATCGTGCGGCGGAATCACCCCGCCCGACACCGGCGTCGGCTCGAGCGTCGCCCCGCGTTTGAACAACAAGAGCACCCGCCCCGCCGCCCCCGCATCGAACGCCTGAAACCTCACCTCGTCGCCCTCCATCGCCCGCAACCCCAACACCTCCCGATAAAACTCCACCGCCCGCCCCAGCTCATCCACATACAACACCGTCTCCACCACGCCCTCGATCCGCGGAACCTCCGGTTTCATTTCTCCACTCAACACCTCCCCCCTCGTCCCGCCAGTCTCATCCGATACCCTCGCTGCCCCGCCCCCTCGTTCTCTTTCTCTTTCTCGTTCTCGTTCTCCCCGCCCACGCCGCCGAGCCCCCGACACTCACCTCCCGCCTCGTCCCGCCAGTCCCTTCCGATGCCCTCGCTCCGCCACCCCTTCGTTCTCGTTCTCTTTCTCGTTCTCGTTCTCCCCGTCCACTCCGCCGAGAGCACCACACTCACCACGCTCCTCCACGACGCCGCCACCGCCGAAACCCGCCTCGACCCCGCCTCCGCCCTCGACCTCTACCGCCGCGCTTCCGCCACCAATCCAAACGACCCCTTCATTCTCGAAAAAATCTCCCGCCAGCTCTCCGACCTTTCCGAAGACCTCCCCGACCCCAAAGCAAAGAAACCCCTCCTCGCCGAGGCCCTTTCCTTCGCCGAACGCGCCGCCGCCCTCGCGCCCAACGCCGTCAACCTCACCTCCGTCGCCGTCTGCCACGGCAAACTCGCCGTCCTCGCCGACACCCGCGAGAAAATCGAACGCTCCCGCCTCGTCCGCGACTACGCCGAACGCGCCCTCGCCGCCGACTCCCGCTACGACTACGCCCACCACGTCCTCGGCCGCTGGCACTACGAAGTCGCCACGCTCCACCCCGCGAAACGCTTTCTCGTCCGCCTCATCTACGGCGGCCTCCCCGACGCCTCCACCGCGGCCGCCGTCGCTCACCTCCAGTGCGCCGTCGAACTCGCCCCCGACCGCCCCGCCCACCACGTCGAACTCGCTTTCGCCCTCCGCGCCCACGACCAACCCGACGCCGCCCGCGCCACCTTCGCCCACGCCCTCACCCTGTCTCCCCGCGACAACTACGATCGCACCTCCCTCTCCCGCGCCCGAACCGCCCTCTCTCCCTAACCCCCACCCCACCACCCTCCCCGCCCCCTTCAAACCCTCCCACTCCCCAAACCACATTCTCACTTAATAGGTGACATCCCCCTCTGCCTCTCCGACGGCGCATCTCCATTTTGTCACTTATTAAGTGACAACCTCCGCAGCGTCGTCCTCCCCTCTCGCCCTCGCCGTCCCTTCTTCCCCCCGCCAGCTACCGCCCCGCGGCCTTCTCCCTCGCTCGCTCCATCATCCGCTCCTCCGCCGCATAATAACGCCCCGCCGCATCCGGATCTCCCGCCTGCACGTCCGCGATTAGCCGCCGGTAATTCTCCACCTTCGTCCGCATCAATTCCACCAGCCGGTTCCGCTCGGCATCCGGATCCGTCCCCTCCGTCAATTCAAACGCCCGCAACTCCCGCGCCCAGTTCTCATAAAACGGAATCGCCTCCTCGACGATCCAGGTGATGAACCCCGCATTCGTCCCCTCCGCCGACTGAAACGCCCGCAGCGCTTCCTGCTGTCGCGCCAGGATTTCCGTCTCCTTCTCCGCCGGCTCCCGGAGCGACTGCTGCCACGCCCACCGCTCCTGCCAGTTGTAGTTAAATTCCGGACACGCCCCCACCCCCGCCGCGATCAATCCCGCCGCCACCGCCGCGCCCGCCAGCGCCCGCCGCTTCCGCAGCCGCGCCCGCACCGCCAGATCCACCGGCATTGCCGTCACCGCTCCCAGCAACAGCCCGCTCACAAAGCCGCCCACGTGCGCCGCGTTGTCGATCCCCGGATGCGCCACGCCATACAACAGATTGAAACCCGCAAACCACACCGTGCTCATCAACAACGGCCGCAACATGCTTCGAGGGATCGCCCGACGCTCCCGCAGCGCAAATCCACCCAGCATCGCATACGCGCCGAACACCGCGCCCGACGCCCCCGCGCTCCACACCCGATCGCCGTTCCACACGATGCTCGCCAGACTCCCGATCACCCCGCACGCGAAATACGCCATCGCAAACACCCGCACGCCCAGCAGCCGCTCGACCAGATGCCCCACTTGGAACAGCGCCCACATGTTGAACAGCAGGTGCATCGCGCCGTAGTGCAGAAACATGCTCGCCACCAGCCGCCACCACTCACCGTTCGTCGTCACCGCCCCGTTGTTGGCTCCAAATTTTCGATACACCGCCATATCCGCTGTCTCTAACCAGCCCGCGCCCA
>JAEZAD010000303.1 GCA_023430565.1 Verrucomicrobiota bacterium | reverse complement strand
GGCGGGCGGCGGGAATGCGGGACGGATGGCGCCGGTTGCGCCGGTGCCGGGGCGATGAGGCGGTGAGATGAAGGGACTGCTGGCGGCTGGGCGCGATCTCCACTCGCTGGCGCTCGCGGCTACTTTTACCCGGCGCGGAAGCTGCGCCACTTCGCGAGCGGGGTGGCGGCGAGCATCATCGCGAGGAGTTGCGTGAAGCCGAAGGCGAGGAGCCACCAGAAGCCGGATTCCATGAAGCCGTAGCTGTGGAGGCCCACGCCGAGCATGTTGACGCCGAACCAGCTCCAGGCGGTGACGACGTTGCCGAAAATCGCGAGGACCATGAGCCCGCGGGCTTTGACGAGGCCGCCCCAGCGGGCGTGGAGGATGAGGGCGTTCCAGAGGACGATGATGAGGGCGCCGTTTTCCTTCGGGTCCCAACCCCAGAAGCGGCCCCAGGATTGATCGGCCCAGATGCCGCCGAGGACGGTGCCGACGAAGCTGAAGATCGTCGCGAAGCAGACGATGCCGTAGACCATGCGCGCGAGGGCGTCGGCGGTTTTGGAATCGAGGGATTTCGTGAAGAGTCCGCGGACGACGTAGATGAGCGCGAGGGCGCCGGCGAGGAAGGTGGCGGAGTAGCCGATGGCGATGGTGACGACGTGGGTGGCGAGCCAGAAGTTGGAGTCGAGGACGGCGCGCATCATTTCGAGCGTGTCGCCGCCGAGCGAGAGGTGGTGGGCGATGAGGAGGGTGGCGAAGCCGATGAGGCCGGCGGCGACGCTGCCGATGGCGTTTTTGTAAATGCGTTCGAGAATCACGCAGAGCGCGACGGCGCCCCAGCCGACGAAGAGCGCGGAGGAATAGAGGTTCGTGACGGGCGGGCGGTTTTCGAGCCACATGCGCACGACGATGCCGGCGGTGCTGAGGGTGAAGGCGAGGACGAGGACCCAGAAGGCGGAGCGGCTGAGGATGTCGGACCAACGGAGCCAGGAGAACACGGCGAGGAGGAAGGCGAGGACGTAGAGGATGCTGGCGGTGTAGAACGGCTGGGCGGAGTTGAAGCGGGCTTCGACGTCGGTCTTGCGGAGAACGGCGGGGATGTCGGCTTCGAGGGCGGCGCGGTAATCGTGGACGGCGGTATTGAAGGCGGCGGGCTGGTAGTTGCGCCAGGCGAGGCCGAGGGCGGCGTAGGTTTTGACGGCGCTGTTGAGCGTGCCGCCGGCGAGGGTTTCGCGGAGGGAGACGCCGAGATTGCGCCAGCCGAGGGTGTTGGCCTTGTCGGAAACCGGCGGAATAGGGAGGAGGTAGCCGAAGGCTTCGATGGTGGCGAAGTTCTGGCTGAGCTCGGAAAAATTACGGGCGGTGTCGGCGTCGTGCGGCTCGTTGGCGCGGCGGGCGCGGAGGGCGGCGAGGCCGGCGGGGGCGGTTTGTTCGAAGGTGGAGAGTTGGGTGAGGAATTCGGGGGTGGTCGGCTCGTTTTCGTCCACTCGCTCACGCTCGTGGCTACGGGCCGGGCGTGGGGCGTTGAGGCTGTGCTGGAGGCGCTGATACAGGACGAGGCTGTCGCGGAGCTTCAGGACGGCGCGCTGGAAGGGGGTGCGGAGGGGGCTTTCGACGCCTTCGGCGAGTTTCGCCTGGCGGTCGAGTTCGGCGAGGCTGTGGGCGATCTGGTGAAAGGAGAAACGTTTCCCCTTGGCGCCGTCGTCGGTGGAGAGGTTGAGGAGGGCGAGGACGTCGGGGTGGACGATTTCGAATGTCTGGTAGTGTTGTGCGACGTCGGGGCGGAAGAGGACGTCGAGGAGCCACTCGGCGGGGAGGACGGAGCGGCCGTCGGGCGCGGCGACGCGCTGGCGGCCCTGAAAGACGAGGAGGGAAGAGCGGGCGACGGTATCGAGGGGCTTGAGACGGCCGTTGACGAGGGTCGGGAGGCGGCCGAAGGCGTCGATGTCGTATTCGGTTTTTGGACTCGGGGTGCGGAGCGTGGCGAGGACGCCGAGCGCGGCGAGGGCGAGGACGGCGAAGGGGAGGAAGCGTTTCATGGCGGGGGCGGGCGGGCCGTTACTCGGAAGGGGTGGAAGCGGAAGGGAAGGGAAGAGTCGCCGGTGGGCGGACGCGTGGATTCTTCGCTTCGCTCAGAATGACAGGGGTGGGGGGAATGACAGGGGTGGAGGGCTGGGTGGGTGTGGTGGAGAGGGTGAAGGCTTTGCGGCGTTTGGCGGCGAAGGCGAAGAGATGGAGGCCGAATTGGATGAGGAGGCCGAGGGTCATCGCGACGCAGGCGATATAAGGGAGAAGCCAGCTGGGGTTGCGGACGACCTGGAGGATCGAGGTGGTGTCGTTGTTTTCGAAGCCGGCCTGGTAGAACGTGAGGCCCGCGTAGCGCAGCGGGTTGTTCATGAAGATGAGGACCTCGCGGTCGTCGATGCCGTCGGGCGTGGTGAGGCGGACGCGGCTGGAGAAGTTTTTCGGGATGTTGGTGCCGGCGTAGCGGTCGTGGGAGAATTTGAGCAGCGTGATCGAGAAGGGCGTGTAGTGGCGCGCGAAGCGCAGCGAGAGCGCGTAGGAGCGGCCGGCGTGGTCGAAGCGTTGGTGCTCGAGGAGGAGCGTGGAGACGAGCCAGGTGCCGAGGGTGCCGTCGGGGCCGAGGAGTTCGACGAAGGCGGACGGCATGTTGCGCTCGTCCTGCTTGTAGGTGACGGGCTGGGGCGTCGCGATGAGTTGCGGACCGACGCCGGTGGTGGCGTGGGAGGGGAGCGCGTGGGGATTGGCGCGGCGGAGCTCGAGGGTGGAGTTGGGGTAGAAGTGGCGGATGGCGACGCGGAAGGGAAGACTCGGGTGTTGGGCGGAGGCGTGTTCGGCGAGGATGGCCTCGGGGATGGCGGTGACGCGATCGGCGTCGGGCCCGGAGGTGTCGACGATGGCGAGTTCGACGGCGCGGTAGCTTTCGGAGTAGTTCTTCGTTTCGCCCTGGTTGAGGCGCATGTGGTATTCGTCCTGGAAGATGCCGGTGAAGAGTTCGCCGAGGAGGAGGACGATGAGGCCGGCGTGGACGAGGTAGATGCCGGATTTGCGCCAGGAAAGTTTGAAGCGGAAGAGGTGGGCGGCGACGAGGTTGGCGAGGAGGAGGGCGCCGAGGGTGTAGCCGCCGGGGAAGATGGCAAGGGACAGGTCGCCGACGGGCCAGAAGACGGCCCAGCAATGGAAGTATTTTTCCTGCACGGCCCAGACGCCGATGTTCACCTGGTCGAGCGTCGCGGCGAAGACGAGGATGATGGACAGCGCGATGAGGGCGACAGTGAGCTTGAGCGAGGTGAAGATGTCGCGGAGGTCGCGGAGGAAGGTGCGCATGGGGGAACGAGCGAGGGTTTCGGCGGATGGAGTGGGCGGGCGCGTGGATTCTTCGCTCCGCTCAGAATGACACGGAGAAAATCAGGAGGCGGGGCGGAGCGTATTCAGGAACGCGATATACGCGGGTTTTTCAGCGGCGACGAGGGCGTCGGGGCCGGTGAGTTTGACGAACCAGGTGGCGCCGCCGTGAGGGACGATGGCGGCGAGCATGCGCTGGCCGTTGTGGGCGAGGTCGACGTAGTCGATGTGAAGGCCGTTGGCGTCGAGGTGGCTGAGTGCGGCGGGGAGTTCGTCGGCGGTGATGGGGGGTGCGCCGAGCTGGGAGCGCCAGCGGTTGACGTTGGCGAAGTCGCCGCCGACGTCGCCGGGGAAGGCCGTGATCGAGAGATCGGCGGTCGGCCCGGCGGCGTCGCCGACGATAAAGCTGCCTTTGCGCATGGAGGTGCCCGGTTTCGGCTGCCACGAGGCGGGGGCGGTCCAGGCGAGGTCGTTGCCCTCGCCCGCGGTGGCGACGGCGGTGCCGCTCATGTCGTCGCGGGGTGGGGCGGCCGGATGGGGTGTCGCGGCGGCGGGCGCTGCCGCGGGTGCGGCGGCGATTTCCTTGGGAATCGAGTAGGTGGCGATGGAGGTATCGCGGCAGGCGCCGAGGAGGGTGAGCGCGGGAAGAAGGCAGAGGACGCGGCGGGTCATGGTGGAAGGGGCGGTGGGCGCAAGGATGCCGGAACGCGGGGGGCGGTGCTGCGCATTCCTTGTGTTGTGGTGAGCGTGACTTGCCGAGCCGGGCAAGAAACGCGGGGGCGGCCGGGGGAGCGCTGCGCATTTTCGGCCGGGGTTTGCCAAAGGTTGCATGCAACTAGACAAGGGATGCGGAGTCAGTTGGAGGGATATCGGGGCATCATGCCGAAAGGTTTGCAAAGCGTTACTCCTCTTTTAACCGTATTCAAAAACCCCTACCGCCAATGAAAACGACCTCGAAGATCGCCCTGGCCGGGCTCGCATTCGCCTTCGGAACGGCTCTGAGTGTGGCCGCTCCTGTTGCAGAGAACTGGGAAAACCACTGCCAGAAGTGCCACGGCGCGGATGGCAAGGGGCAGACGAAGGTCGGAAAGCGTCTCAAGGTAAAAGACTACACCGATGCGAAGGTGCAGTCGGAGATGACCGACGAGGAGATCATCCGGGTGACGACGGAAGGAGCCGTCGATGACAACGGCAAGGAGCGGATGAAGGCCTTCAAGGACGAGCTCTCCGCGGACGAGATCAAGGAATTCGTGGCGTTCATCCGGGCCTTCAAGGCCTGAGGTGAACGGGAGCCATTGATGTCGCGCCCCTGACACGCGGGCGGGTCTTGGACCCGCCCTGCCATCGTTCCCATGTCCCACCCCAGCTCCACCCCTCCGCCGGGCGCGCCGCGTGCGCGGTCCAATTTCAACAACTGGATCAGCGCGATCGGCTTCGTCGTCGCGGTGGGGGCGCTGTTCTCCTTTGCGCTGCTGGTGTGGATGGATTTCACGCAGGGGGACGCGAATCCGTATCTTGGGATATTCACTTATATTGTCGCGCCGGCGTTCCTGATTGGCGGGCTGGCTTTGGCGGGACTGGGGGCGTGGTTGCAGCGGCGGTGGGCGATCAAGCACGCGGCGACGGCGCCGGACAAATGGCGGCTGGATTTCACGAATGCGCGGCAGCGGCGGATGATGACGTTGTTCGGCGCGGGGGCGCTCGGGTTTCTGTTGTTGAGCGCGTTTGGCAGCTACCAGACGTATCACTATTCGGAGTCGGTGCAGTTCTGCGGTGAGGTGTGCCACGAGGCGATGAATCCGGAGCTGGTGACCTACGAGCGCGGCTCGCATGCGCGCGTGGACTGCGTCGAGTGCCACATCGGCTCGGGCGCGGAGTGGTTTTTCAAGGCCAAGATCAACGGCGTGCACCAGTTGATCGCGTATACGATGGACAACTACAACCGGCCGATCGCGACGCCGTTGAAGAACCTGCGGCCGGCGCAGGACATCTGCGAGAAGTGCCACTGGCCGGAGAAGTTTCACGGCAACATCGACGTGAACTACACGCATTTTCTCTCCGACAAGCAGAACACGCCCTACAGCGTGCGGATGCTGATGCATGTGAACCAGAGCAACCCGGATGCGCCGGCGGGCGGGATTCACTGGCACGTGAACGAGAACGAGAAGGTCGAATACTATGCGACCGACGAAAAGCGGCAGGACATCCCGTGGATGCGGGTGACGAACGTGCGCGACGGCACGGCGCGGGTGTTCAAGACGGACGAGTTCGAGGGCGAGCCGCCGTCGGACCAGATTCGCGTGATGGACTGCATGGACTGCCACAACCGGCCGGCGCATGTGTTTCCGACGGCGAATGAAGTCATCGAGCGCGCGATGGCCTCCGGCGCGCTGAGCACGCAGCTGCCGAACATCAAGCGCGAGGCGGTGAAGGCGATGGAGCAGGAGATGGCGACGGACGCGGAGGCGCCGGGCAAGATCGCCGCGTATCTGGAAACCCGTTACAGCGGGCATCCGCACCTGCCCGGGGCGATCGAGACGGTGCAGCGGCTGTTTGCGACGTCGATCTTTCCCGAGCGGAAGGCCGACTGGCGGGTGTATCCGAACAACATCGGGCACAAGGACTGGCTGGGCTGTTTCCGCTGCCACGACGACAAGCACAAGACGGAGTCGGGCGAAGGCGTGCGGTCGAGCGACTGCAATTCGTGCCACACGATCCTTTCGCAGGGCACGGGCTCACAGCTCGAGATGCTTTCGGCGGGCGGACTGGAGTTCGCGCATCCGGACGGCGAGCTCGATCCGGAGCTGATGTGCTCCGATTGCCACAACGGTGGAAACCAGTAGGGCGTTTGTCGTCCGGCGGGACCGGTTACGCGCGAGACCGCGCGGCTGAACTAGGGCCGCGACCGGAGGCGAGGTCCGGGAGCTTTCGCGAGATGCGGAATTGCCGTGCCGCGGATTTTGTCATTTCCACTACCGCAGGGATTGACCCCAAAATACGCGCCAACGGCTGCGTTGAGCCTAGCAAATCATGCGCAGCCAGGTTGAGCAGAAATCCGATAGACTCACCACGCTGCCTACCAAGTCGCCCAGCGGAATTAACCTTAGCCGCCAACGCTTCCTCTTATGACCCCTCGTCTTCGTTGCACCAAAAACACCCTGCTGTTCGGCGGCGTGGCCGTTTGGGGCCTGTTGCTGATCGGCTGCGTGACCGTGAACCGCACGCTGCTCGCTCCGCCGGCGGCCGTGCCCGGCGCGACCTTCGTCGGCTCGCAGGATTGCGCCGAATGCCATGAGAACGTGACTTCGGGATTCCACGACGCGACGCACGCGAATCTGATGACGGGCGGCGAGAACGCCCTCGGCATCGGCTGCGAATCGTGTCACGGCCCGGGCAGCGAGCACGTGAAGTCCGGCGGCGAAGTCGGCACGATCGTGAATCCCGGCAGCTCGCCGGAAACGTGTTTCCAATGCCATCTCGACAAGCGCGGCGAGTTCGCCCTGCCGCACGCGCACCCGGTGATGGAAGGCAAGGTGACCTGCAACGATTGCCACAGCCCGCACTCGGGCGATGCGGTGATGGGCGGCGGCACGAACCTGGTCTCGGCGGATGCGTCCTGCCTGAGCTGCCATGAGGCGCAACGCGGGCCGTTCGTCTTCGAGCACGAGGCGCTGCGCGACAACTGCACGACCTGCCACAACCCGCACGGCACGGTGAACGCGAAGATGTTGAAGTCGCGCAATCAGACGCTGTGCCTCCAGTGCCACTTCCAGCAGCAGACCGCCAGCGGCCAGCTCATGATCGGCGGTCGCGACCACGCGGCCTTCGTCCAACGCGGCACCTGCTGGACGGCGGGATGCCACGAGGCCGTCCACGGCTCGCACGTCAATTCGTCGCTCCGCTTCTAACCTCTTACGCCACCTCAACCACCCGCCCGCCATGCAAAGCTTCCGCTCCTGCGCCCTTTGGGCTACCCTGCTCGTTCCGGCCGCGTTGTTCGGCCAGACGGTCACGACGAGTGGCGTCGTCTCCGTCGCCGCCGGCGGCGCCCTTCTCGAGGGCGACCGTGCCGCTTATCAGCAAATGCTCCAGCATCGAAAGGACGTGATGGGAGGGCTGGAGGAGTTTCACGTCACGCGTGAAGGCGAGGACGATATTTTCAAGTTCGATGCGCGCGTGCTGCCTTTCGACTACGACTACCGCCTCGCGCTGCGCTACGAGAAGACGGAGAAGTTCTACGTCGATGCCGGCTTCGAGCAGTTTCGGGTCTGGTATGACGGCTCGGGCGGCGTGTTCCGTCCGCGCGACGTGAAGTTCACGCTGTTCGAGGAGGACCTCGGGCTCGATCGCAGCAAGGCCTGGCTCGAGGTTGGCGCTTACACGCCGAACCAGACGTTGATCCGGCTCCGCTACCAGCGGGACACGCGCAGCGGGACGAAGAGCACGACGCACTGGGGCGACACCAATCTCGTGGGCGCGCCGTATGGCACCCGCAACATTGTCCCCGGCTTCTACGACCTCGACGAAACGACGAACACGATCTCGCTCGACGTCGGCAATCAGGCGCAGCCGGACCAGAAGTGGAATGTCGGCACGCGCTATTCGGAGACGCAGCTGAACAACAAGCGCTACAACCGCCGCCGTCCGTTCGAGAATGCCGACCGCATCATCACGACGAAGGACGGCACGGCGAACGACCTCTGGGCGACGCACGGCTACTATCAAAGGACGATCAACGAAAAGCTCACGGTTTCGGGCGGCGCCTTGATCACGAAGCTGGACACGCTGATCAACGGCAGCCGCATTTATGGGCAGACCTACGATCCGGTGTTCGATCCCGCGTTCCTGCGGCGCCAGCAACGCGACGAAGGTTTCTACGCTCTCGAAGGGCACGCCGACATGAAGCAGACCGTGCTCAACCTGAACGCGGTCTACACGCCGCGGAAGCATTGGACGATCAAGCCGAGCCTCCGTTTCGAAAACCTGCAGCAGGAAACGCTGGCGGAGTTCGTCGAGACGAATTTCGGCGGCGGTGCGGCCGTGCCGGCGATCATCGAGGATGTCGAAGGCGAGCACGACAAGGACTGGGACGAGTTCGCCGAGGCGATCGAAATTCGCTACACGGGGAAGCCGAACTGGGTGTTCTACGGCGAGGCCGAGTGGATCCAGGGCAGCGGCTCGCTGCACGAAGAGCGCCTCATTCACCATACCGGCCAGAAGACGGTGGACCGCGAGATGGACAACGAGCGCAGCACGCAGAAATATTCGCTCAACGCGAACTGGTATGCGAAGCCCGGCCTGACGTTTGCCGCGCAATACTACTTCAAGGTGAAGGTGAACGACTACGACGCGGTGCGCGACAACACGCCCGTGACCGGCGGCGACCGTTATCCGGCGTTCATCACGGACCAGGATTTCGAGACGCACGACATGAACTTCCGGATGACATGGCGGCCGCTGTCGAAGCTGAGCCTGGTGTCGCGCTACGATTACCAGCAATCGACGATCAACAGCATCGAGGCGGGCCTCGGGCAGGTGGAGAGTTCGGAGCTCACGGCGCACATCCTCAGCCAGAGCGTGACCTGGAGCCCGACGGCGAGGCTTTATCTTACCGGGAACATCAACGTGACGTATGACCAGCTGAAGACGCCCGCGTATCAGTTTGTCCAGAATGGCGACAACAACTACGTGAACGTGGTGATCGGCGGCGGTTACGTGCTGACGGATCGCGACGATCTGCTGATCGATTACTCGCTCTTCGACGCGTCGAACTTCAGCGACAACTCCGCGACCTCGTTGCCCTACAACGTGAGCCAGAAGCAGGAGGCGACGTATGTGACGTGGAAGCGCCGGCAGAGCGAGACGCTGATTTACACCGTGAAATACGGCTATGTGACGAATCGTGACGAGACGTGGCCGGGTGTGAACGACTTCGACGCGCACGTGCTCTACGGCAAGGTGCAGTTCATCTTCTGACCCTTGGGTTAGGTATAGCAGAAAAATAAATGCCGGCGCCTTGGGGGGCGCCGGCGTATTTTTTTGGTCGCAACTGTGCCGGCGCCGTTTCGCCGTGGGCTAGACAACGGCGCGGGGGCGCCCACGTTGGCCGCATGGGCATGGAAATCAAAGCGCGCGATTTGCTGGCGGCGGGGTGGCGTGAGGACGCGCGGTTCGGAACGTTGTTGAAACGGGCTCGGGAGTTGCAGGCGACGGGGCTGGATCAGGCGGGCGTGTTCGCCGCGCTCGAGGCGGATTATCCGAAGGAGGCGAAACGGGTGGAGCTGCGGAGCGCGCCGGCAGGGTTCAACGAGGCGGTGGAGGCGGAGACGCCGGCCGAGGTGGCGAGCGTGGCGGCGTCGCGGGCGCGGATGATGGAGCTGTTGCACGTGCCGGTGGTCAAGCGCGGTAGTTTGATGCCGGATACGTGTCCGGCGGGCGTGGGACCGGCGACGATTCCGGTGGGCGGCGCGATCGAGGTGGAGAATGCGATCCTGCCGAGCGCGCACTCGGCGGACATCTGCTGTTCGATGTTTGCGAGTTTCTTCGCGGACAATCATCCGGTGACGGAGCTGATGGACCAGCTGTGGGCGTCGACGCACTTCGGCGCGGGCGGGCGTCCTCGCGGGAAGCAGATGTATCACACGCTGTTGGAGGAGCCGGTGTGGGAAAATCCGTTTTTGTCGGGGCTGCAGAGCCGGGCGCGGGAGTTTCTGGGGACGCAGGGCGATGGGAATCATTTCGCGTATATCGGGCGCGTGGCGTTTTCGGGCGAGCAGCAGCGGGCGATCGCACGGGCGGGGCATGCGGAACTGGCGGAGGCGATCGCGCGGCGCGGCGGCGGGACGTTCAACGTGCTCGTGACGCATCACGGGTCGCGCGGACTCGGAGCGGATGTTTACAAGCGAGGGATGATCGCGGCGAATTTGTGGGTGCGACGGAATGCGACGAGTATCCCGGCGGCGGCGGCGTGGTTGCCGGGTGATTCGAAGGAGGGGCGCGCGTATTGGGAGGCCTTGCAGTTCGTGTCGCGGTGGACGCGGGTAAATCACGTGCTGATTCACGACGAGTTCCTGCACCGGATCGGGCAGCGGGCGCTCGCGCAGGTGGGGAACGAGCACAATTTCGTGTGGAAGCGCGGGGAGTCGTTTTATCACGGTAAAGGCGCGACGCCGGCGTGGAAGGATGCGGAGGGACGGCCGTTGCTCGGGCTGATTCCGCTGAACATGGCGCGCGAGATTTTAATCGTGTTGGGCGGGGACAATGACGCGTTTCTTTCGTTTGCGCCGCACGGGGCTGGGCGGAATTTGTCGCGGAAGGCGATGCTCGCGCCGTATCGCGATGCAGAGGGCGAGATCGAGCCGGCGCGGGTGAAGCAGGTGCTGGCGGAGACGACGGCCGGGCTGGATATTCGCTGGTATAATGGCGCGCCGGATTTGTCGGAGACGCCGCTCGGCTATAAGGACGCGACGAAAGTGAAGGCGCAGATCGAGAAGTTCGGATTGGCGACGGTGGTGGGAGAAATTCGACCGCTCGGGTGCATCATGGCGGGTGAGGCCCCGGAGCCGCCGTGGATGAAGAAGAAGCGGGAGAAGCGGGCGGCGAGCAAGGCGGCGAGGAGGGAGTGGGTGGCGGAGAATGAGGAGTGAGACCGCCCGCTAAACACGCGAAAGG
>JAEZAD010000263.1 GCA_023430565.1 Verrucomicrobiota bacterium | reverse complement strand
GGTGACGACCGCTGGCTGGTGTGCGCGATGGCGCTCCTGCCGGTGGCGCTGGTGTTCGATTTTGCGGACGGGCGGGTGGCGCGGTGGCGGCGGCGGTCGTCGATGTTGGGGGCGGATCTGGATTCGCTGGCGGATGTGATTTCGTTCGGGCTGGCGCCGGCGGCGCTGGGGTTTGCGGTGGGGTTGCGCGGGGCGCTGGATGCGGCGGTGCTGTTGTATTTCGTGGCGTGCGGGATCAGCCGTCTGGCGCGGTTCAATGCGACGGCGGACGCGCTGGCGGACGAGAGTGGGAAGGTGAAATATTTCGAAGGGACGCCGATCCCCTCGAGCGTGTTGATCGTGGTGTTGCTGGCGGTGCTGCATTTTGCCGGGAGGCTTGGGCCGGACGTGTGGTTGGGGGCATGGGAGATCGGCGGGCTGGTGCTGCACCCGTTGGTGTTGGTTTATGCGGTGAGCGGGAGTGCGATGATCAGCACGATGCGAGTGCCGAAGATTTGAGGTGGGCGGTGGGTCCGTGCGGGCTCCGATATTTTTTTCGGGGAAAATTGGGGGTGATGTGACGGTCCGTTCTGCGCACGTTCGCGGTGACGCGGGTGGGCAGGGGTGCTCCAAAGGTCCCGCGGTAACTCCAAACCTCGAGGATCATGGGCAAAACATTGCGTGTTGGTTTCGCCATGGGCGGCGGCGTGTCGCTGGGCACGTTTTGTGGAACGGCGCTGTCGCAGGCGCTGAAATTGTTGATTGTTTATGGACGGGATCGCGACGGGCAGCCGTTCGATCGAATCGTGGTGGACGTGTTCAGCGGTGCGAGTGCGGGAGCGCTTTCGCTGGCGGCGATGGTGCGCGGGCTGGCGACGCCGGATGCGGAGGCGTTGAAGCAGGCGCGCGCGGCGGTGAAGGAGGAGTTTGGCGACGCGCTGGACGGGCTGTCGGCAGAGACGTTGAAGGATCTTCACGCGGCGCAGGCGGTGCAGGCGTTTCAACGCAAGCTGTGGTCGGAGGAGATCAAGCTCGACGAATTGCTCGGCGAGGGCGGCGACGGGCAGCTGCGCTACAAGGCGTCGCTGCTGGATCGCGGAGCGGTGGAGCGGATCGCGAAGGAGTTCGTGGTCGACGTGGATTCGAAGGATTTTTCGCGTCGGCGGCTGCTGGCGGACCGGGTGTTGTTTGCATGCACATTGACGAATCTGACGCCGACGGTGTGCGACGCGTCGGCGGAATTTCCGGGGAAGGAAGTGGGGTTCATCGGACTCAACGACGGAATGCGCTCGGCGACGCATCGGGAATTGCGGGTGTTCGATCTCAACCTCGTGGAGGTGGGGCGGCCGGAAGATCCGATCTATCCGGACCGCTGGTGCCTTTATCATGTCGAAGGGGCGGAAAAGAAGATGATCGGCGACCTGCGGAAGCGGGAGGCGTGGGCGCGGATCGCGGCGACGGCGATCGCGTCGGGTTCGTTTCCGGGGGCGTTCGAGCCCAGCGTGCTGACGCGGAAGGCGTTCGAGTTTGGTCCGCGGATCTGGAACCGGATGATGGGGCGAAAGCCGGGGGCGAAATTCAACGGCCAGGAAACGATCGCGTTTTCGTATGTGGATGGGGGGACATTGAACAACGAGCCGATTCGCGAGGCGTTTCGGCTGGCGTCGTTCATCGACGGGCACGATCGCGTCGATCATCCGGAGGCGGAGTTCGAGCGGCTGGTGGTGTTCGTGGATCCGAACGTGGGGGAGTCGCGGCCGAGCTTTCGGGTGCCGGGGCATCGCGAGTGGACGGTCGACGAGCCGAATATGTTCAGCGCGCTGGACGGCTACGATCTGCGGCGGCGGTCATCGCTCGAGCGGCTGATTCCGCATGTCTTCAGCCTGCTCGGCGCGATCACGAAGGAGAGCGGCGTGATCGAGGCGGACAAGGTCTTCGCGATGCAGAACGCGTTCGAGATCCGCGATCACATGCGGCGGATGTTGTTCAGCACGCTGACGCGGGAGCCGGGCGACGGGGACCTGCAGGCGCTGATCTCTTTTTGTTCGAGGCGGCTGAAGGAGGCGGAGACGGATGACATGATTCCGCCGGGGCCGATGACCTTGCAGGGGGAACTCGAGCGGGTGTGTCACGAAGAGCGGAATGCGGACTGGGCGGACGATTTTGGCCGGATGCTGCAGGGGAAAGCGCGGGCGTTTCTCGAGGCGATGGCGAAAAATCCGGCGAAGGCGGAGGACAAGGACCGGTGGCTGCGCGCGCTGGCGTTTGTCGCGGTGGATCTGATCCTGTGTCTGCAGGGCAAGCTCGAAGGGGCGAACCTGGTGGCGATCGCGCCCTTCACGGGGCTGCGCGAAGCCTCGGAGGAGCGGCCGCCGCAGCCGATCCGGCTGCCCGGGGGCGCGCTGTCGGGGTTTGCGGGTTTCATGTCGGATGTGCCCGACGCGCTGGAGCATGCGGCGGCGAAGTATTGCGCGGCGGAGTTTTTGCTCGCGTGCGAGCTGGTGGATCCGGCGATGCCGCTTCCGCCGAAGACGGGGCTGACGTTGACCGACGCGCAGCAGAAGCAGTTCGAGAAGGATGTGCAGCTGGGGTTGAACCGCCTGGCGGCGCGCGTGGGGGAGATGGTGCGACACACGGGCGTGTTGAAGAACATCCCGGGCATCAACGCCGGCGCCGGGTGGCTCACGGGCTGGCTCATCGGGAAACGCGTCAAAGGGATCGATTGGCGGGCGAAGCAGGAATTGCCGTGCACGTTTCGGGTGCGGGTGCCGAACGAGAGTTTCGAGTTCGACGGCCGGGAGGTCGGCGATCAAGACGCGCGGCCGTCCCGGAATCCGATCGATGGCCAATGGGAACTCGTCACGATCGCGTCGTGGGATGGCGCGAATTGGGCGGGCGGATTCGTTCGCGAGAACCGGTTCGATATCGATCAGGACGGAAGTCTGTTCAAACCGGACAAGGACGTGTGCGAGATCGCGTTGCCCGACGTGGCGATGATGGCGAAGGCGGAGACCCTGCCTAATCCGACGTTCTTTCTCGACCTGACGAAGGGGCCGGTGGCGAAGCTCATCGCGGCCGGCAAGTGGGAGATGCAGACGGGCGTATCGCCGCTGGAGGAAACGTTGTCGAAGTGAACGACGGCAGTGGAAACGCGACGAATGGGCGGTGTGACGCGAACGGACGGATCACGGCTTTACCGTGATCTGGATCGGCAAGGCCGTGCCGGTGGAGGTGGACGGAAGCACATCGATTTCGACGGCGGGCTGGAAATCGCCGTTGAAGTCGAGGCTCTGCTTGAGTGTGAGCGGCCGGGCGGCCTGGCCTGGGGTTTCGAGGCTGACGCGGAGGGTGTAGCGGCCGAGCGGGATGTCGGAAGGATACCAGTTGGACGTGCTGCGAATCGTCGGGCTGAACGTGCGGCGGAAATCGAGCGGCTGAGCCGGGCGACCGTCGAGCAGCGGGCCGCGCGGAGTGAGCTCGGCGATGAGCGTGGAGCCGTCGGGGAACGGCGGGGTGGTGCTAAAACCCTCGACCTGCGCGGAGATCTGCAGCGAGCCGCCGTAGTATTTGCCGGGTTCGTTGTGCGTGCCGGGTTCGCCGGGCGTGGAGCCGGGGCGAAGGCCTGAAACGAGCCAGACGAAGTCCTTGGCGATTCCTTCTTCGGAGTCGTGCTGGCGCGCCGTGACGCCGTCGATGGGATGGAGGGCGAGCGTGTAGTTGGTTTCGCCTTCGAGGACGTAGTCGGCGCGGACGCCGTAGATTCCGTCGGGCAGACGCTGGCTGTAGCGGCCGTCGGCGCCGGTCGCGCGTTCGAAGCGGGTGTTGGCGCCGGCCATGGTGGTGCCGTAGATGTGAACCGTTGCGCCGGCGAGCGGTTTGCCGGTGCTGTCGGTGACGCGGCCCTGCACGTAACCCGTTTTCGGCTGAGTCGCCGGGAGAGCGGTCACGGGCGGGGGAATCACGGTCTGGGCCGCGGACGCCGAAAGGGCAAAGGCAAGAAGGAGGGAGAAGCGAAGCGGAAGGAGAAGAGACATGAGCGTGGAGATTTAGCGGGGCACGGGAGCGGCGCAATTCGGGATGTTCACCTGTATTGAGTTTGCGGTGACACGCGGGACGGACGCGGCGAGGAATCCTGGGCGGAAGACGGGGACGGAGTGGGCGGCATCGGCGTATTCCCGATAGCCGACGGCGTCGGGCTTCCGAGACGAGCTGTGGGACGGATGAAGCCGAACCGAGCGGCCTGGGCGAAGTCCGTCGATGTTCTTAAACAGAAAACCATCAACCCTGAAGCATATGTCTAAAATCAAATCACCCCGCGACCTCCTGGTGCACGAACTCAAGGATCTTTACAGCGCCGAGAATCAGTTGACGAAAGCGTTGCCGCGCATGGCGAAGGCCGCGACGAGCGACGAACTCAAGCAGGCGTTTCAAACCCATCTCGAACAGACCGAGGAGCAGATCGCCCGTCTCGAAAAGATCGGCAAGCAGCTCGGCGAGTCGATGAAGGGCAAGAAGTGCAAGGCGATGGAAGGCCTCATCGAAGAAGGCAAAGAGACGATGGAAGAAGATGCGGAGCCCGTGATGCTGGATCTCGCGTTGATTGGTGCGGCCCAGAAGGTGGAGCACTACGAAATCGCGGGTTATGGCACGGCGCGCACGCTCGCGGAGATCGCCGGCGAGGACGATATCGCCGAGATCCTCCAGGAGACGCTCGATGAAGAAGGAGAGACGGACAAGCTCCTCACCGAGATTGCGATGGAGCTGAACGTCGAGGCCGGCGTCGGCGCAAGCGCGGACGACGAGGACTAGAGTCAAAACCTGCTCTGGACGAAATCAGCGCTCGCCAACCGGTGAGCGCTTTTCGTTTTTGCGTGCGGGGGAGCACTGGCGAAGATCGGCGGCGTGATCCTGCCGACCATCGTGCATCTCGACGCCGACGCGTTTTTCGTGTCGTGCGAGCTGGCATTGAAGCCGGAGCTGCGCGGGACGAAATGCGCGGTGGGCGGACGGCAGCGGGGGATCATTTCGTCGGCGAGCTACGAGGCGCGGGCGTGCGGCGTTTATACGCCGATGCCGACGGTGAGTGCGCTGCGGATTTGCCCGGATCTGATCATGCTGCCGCACACGGCGGGTCTCTACAGCCGGATGTCGCGAGAGATGTTTGAAATTTGCGAGACGCTCACGCCGATCGTGCAGCGGAATTCGATCGACGAAGGATATCTTGACGTGGGGCCGTGCGGATTCGGGAACGGCGAGCAAATCGAGCGGGCGGTGAGGAAGCTGCAGGAGAAAATTTGGGCGAAGTTGCAGGTTACGGTTTCGTTCGGAATCGCGACGAACAAACTCGTGGCGCAGATCGCGTCAAAGTTGAGGAAGCCGCGCGGATTCGTGGTCGTGCCGCCGGGGACGGAGGCGGAGTTTCTGGCGCCGTTGTCGATCGGCAAGCTGCCGGGCGTCGGCCCGAAGACCGAGGAGGCGCTCGTGAAGCGGCATGGGATCAGGCTCGTGAGTGATGTGCTGGCGAAGAGCGAGGACGAGTTGCGCGGGATTTTTGGCGAAGGCTGGCGGGAGATGGTGGCGACCGCGCGCGGGGTGGACGACCGGGCGGTGGAAACGGAGCACGAGGATGCGAAGAGTTATTCGCAGCAGGAGACGTTTGGGGAAAATATCGCGGAGTTCGCGGAGATCGAGCGAGTGGTGAAGCGGATGATCGACGAATTGCTGCCGAAGATTCGGGAGGATGGGAAGCGGGTGAAAACGATGACGGTGAAGGTGCGTTATCCGGATTTCACGCAGGAGTCGCACGGGCGGAGTCTGGCGACGGCGGCGGACATCGAGGCGCCGTTTTATCCGCTGGTGACGCCGCTGCTGCGGGCGGCGTGGAAGAAAAAGCGTCCGCTGCGGCTGGTGAGCGTGCGGTTTTCCGGAGTGGAGGACGGGCCGGCGCAGTTGGAGATGTTTGCCGAGACGGATGAAAAGCGGCGGCGGCTGGCGGGCGTGCTGGATCGATTGAATGTGGGCGGGAAGCTGGCGGTGGTGCAGCACGGCCACCAACTTGCCAAGAAGCGAACGAGCCACTAACTCCCGATTTCGTATGCCGATCTACGAGTATTACTGTCCGGACAATCACACGATTTATCAGTTTTACGCGAAGACGCTCGCGCAGGGGCAGACGATCCCGAAATGCCCCCAGAATCCGAAGTTTCGGATGCAGAAGATGCTGTCGGCGTTTGCGGTGACCGGGCGCGCAAAAGAGGAGCCGGCAGGAGGGGGCAGTGAGCAGGAAGGAAGCACGGGCGATCCGGCCGAGGACGCGCGCATGGAGGCGGCGATGGGCGCGATGGAGCGGGAGTTTTCCAACGTCGACGAAAACGATCCGCGGGCCATGGCGCGGATGATGCGGCGCATGGCGGAGCTCACCGGCGAGAAGATCGACGGAGAAATGGAAGAAGTGGTGCGCAAGCTCGAGGAAGGCGCGGATCCGGAATCGCTCGAAGAGGAGATGGGCGGGGAATCACCGTGCAGCATGCCGGATCCGGACGATCCTTACGGTGAAGGAATGGGAATGGGCGGGGAAAAGCCGGGCGAAGATCCGAAGGAGCCGCGGCATCGCTTTCGGGTGAAGCGTCGGGCGCCGACGCGGGATCCGAAGCTTTACGATTACGAGTGAGCGGCCCGGGGCTGCGGCGAGGTGGGCGGGGACGTGTTTGTTGCGCGGCAAGCGCGCAACCTACGCGGGAGGCGCGTGATTTTCGGTTCGTCATTCGGGCGGATTCGCGTCCATTCGCGGGCGCTCATGGATACATCGACCGAATTGCTTGCCCGAATCGAAGCGGCCAAACGCGCGGTGCTCGCGCAGACCGATCTGCTGCACCGGGAGTTCGGGCGGGCGAAGAGCATGTGGAAGGCGGATGGCACGCGGGTGACGCCGGTGGACATCGCGATCTCGGACGGGATTGTGCGGGAGCTGAGCGCGCAGTTTCCGGAGGACGATTATTTCAGCGAAGAGCTGACGCAGGCGGAGGCGCCGATTCCGTTACGCGGGCGTTTCGCGTGGGTGCTCGATCCGATCGATGGGACGAACAATTTCGCGATGGGGATCGCGCACTGCGCGATTTCGCTCGGGCTTCTGGAGAACGGCCGGCCGGTTTATGGCGTGGTTTACGATCTGGCGCGGCGGTCGCTGATTCACGGCGGGCCGGGGCTCGGCTTGATGGATGGCGAGCGGCCGGCGCAGGTGCAGAGCGGGGCGCCGGATGGGCAGACGCTGCTGGGGTTTCACAGCCCTTACGACAAGAGCTTCGCGGCGCATGCGTCGGTGCTGGTGGAGAATTTCAAGATTCGCGGGCTCGGCAGCAGCACACTGCACCTCGCGTATGTGGCGGTGGGAATCCTCGGCGGCACGGTCGATCACAACGTGAAGATCTGGGACATCGCGGCGGCGGTGCCGTTGTGCCTGGCGGGTGGAGGGAAGGTCGAGTTTCTGAGCGTGGAGCAGTTTCCGCTGAAGGAATTCGATCTGAAAATGCGGCGGATTTTTTACGTCGCGGGCAACGAAACGGTGTGCGCGAAGCTGCGGGGGTTATTGAAGGTGTAGGGCGGCGCAATGCCGCGTAAGACCAAGTGGATTCTTCGCTTCGCTCAGAATGACAGGAGAGGGCGCCGCGCGCGGAGCGTGTCCTGCTAGACTTGGTATTCCTGGAGCGGGATGGGGTCGAGGACGCGAGCGGACGGAAGCTGAGCGGCGAGGGCTTCGGCGAACCAGGCGCGGGCGGGCGGGTCGCCGTGGGTGAGGACGATGCTGCGCGCTTCGGTCTGAATCGCGAACTCCAGCAACTCCTCGCGATCGGCGTGGCCGCTGAGTTCGAAGCGTTCGACGTGGGCTTTGACCTTCGACTTCACGTGGGAGGCGGCGAACAGGAAGTCGTCGCCGGGCTTGGAGGCGAGCAGTTGTCCGCCCGGTGTATCCGGATCGCAATACCCGACGAAGCCGATGGTGTTGCGCGCGTGGCCGAGGAGGCCGGACGCGAGGATGTAGCTCGGCGTGCGCTCGACCATCATGCCGGAGCTGACGATGTAGAGCGCGTTTTGCTGCGGGTCCTCGCCAGGAACGAGCTTGCGCGGGGTGGGCTTGAGGCGGAGCTCCTTGATGATGCCGCGATTGAAATTCAGCGACTTGGTCTTGCGCGTGATCTCGTCGAAATAATCGGCGAGGTCCATGCCGAGGCCGGAGGCGTAGATCGGACAGTCGACCAGGCGGCCGAATTTTTTGGCGTCGTGAACGATCGCGAGGATCTCCTGCATGCGGCCGAGCGCGAAGACAGGGAGAAGGAACGAGCCGCCGCGCTGGATGGTGCTGTTGATGGAATCGATGAGGCGGGCGACTTCGTTGACGCGCTCCTTGCCGAGGGGGCGCTCGGTGATGCCGCGGGTGGTTTCGATGACCAGGGTATCGAAATGACCGGCGGGGAATTTCGCGCCGGTGAGCGTGCGTTGGTTTTCGAAAAGGACGTCGCCGGTAAAGAAGACGGCACGGTGCTTGTGGCGGATCTCGACGCCGGCGGCGCCGGCGACGTGGCCGGCATGGTGAAACGTGATCTCGATCTCGTCGCGCGCGCCGCGGAAGCGTTTGACGTGGCCCATGGGAAGGCCGGTGAGACGCGGTGCGCAGCGATCGATGTCCTCGTGCGTGAACAGCGGGTAGTCGGGGATGTTGTCCTCCTCGCGCTGGCGGAGCATCACGTTGGCGGAGTTGTGGAGCATGCGCTCGATGAGCATGCGGCTGCCCTGCGTCATGATGACGGGCGTATTCGGATGTTCGCGCATCACGACGGGCAGGCTGCCGATGTGGTCGAGGTGGCAGTGCGTGATGACGATGAGGTCGAGCTCGATGCCACGCAGCCGACTAAAATCGGGGGTCGCGGCGCGGCCGACTTTTTTCGGATTGAGGCCGCAGTCGATGAGGACGCGGAGGTCGCCGATTTGAACGAAAAGGGAATTCGCGCCGATGCCGCCGTCGCGATTCAGGTCAATGAGCTTCATGAATCGCGCCGACAGAGAACGAGAATGCGGGAGAGAACGAGTCGATTTTCAATCGCGGGGAATGTGCATCTCGAACGGAGGGAGCCGGACGTGGACCTTCTGGCCGGTTTCGTCGACGCCGTGGAAGCAGCCGTAGGCGGTCGCGTCGGTGCCGGTGACGTGGTAGCTGTTGTAGGAAAACTGTTCGCCGGGCGAGAGGCGGGGTGTTTCGCCGACGATCTTGTCGCCCTCGACGACGAGCTGGCTGCCGTCGGTGTGGACGACGACCCATTTGCGCCCGAGCAGCGTGACGACGCGGTCGGAGGCGTTTTGGATGGTGATGAAATAGACGAACGCGTGCGGTTTGTCGGCAGGCAGCGAAGGCCCGCCGTGGTGGTAGGCGAGCTTGTCGAGGCGGGCGGAGAGTCCGGGGACTTCGCTGGAGGCGAATGACACGCGGCAAAGAGACGAGGGAATTCCCGGCGAGCAAGTGGGGAAGCGAAGGGGCGCGGGCATGACGAGGTTGTAGCGAGCGGGCGCGGTTATCGGCTTGCTGCGTGCGGAGGGGCTACGCAAAAACTCGCAGCCTATGGCCAAACTCGCGCTCCTTTCGGTCAGCGACAAACGGGGACTCGTGGACTTCGCCACGGCGCTCGTGCAGCAGCACGGTTACACGCTGCTGTCGACCGGCGGCACGGCGAAGCTGCTGGCGGAAAAAGGCCTGCCGGTGACGGAGGTGAGCCAGCACACGGGTTTCCCCGAAATCATGGAAGGGCGCGTGAAGACGCTGCACCCGAAAATCCATGGCGGCTTGTTGTGCCGGCGCGACAAGGAGGAGCATCTCGCGCAGGCGGCGCGCAACGAGATTGCGTTGATCGATCTCGTGGTGGTGAACCTGTATCCGTTCGAGGAGACGGTCGCGAAACCGAACGTGAGCTTCGAGGAGGCGATCGAGAACATCGACATCGGCGGGCCGTCGATGCTGCGGAGCGCGGCGAAGAATCACGAAAGCGTGACGGTCGTGTGCGATCCGGCGGATTACGACGCGGTGTTGAAGGGATTCGCGGAGGAGGGGAGTGCGCCGGAAAAACTGGCGGAGCTGCGGCGGCGGCTGGCGTTGAAGGTGTTTCAACGGACGGGCAGCTACGACACGGCGATCGCGCGGTATCTCGAGGCGCAGGCGGCGGCGCCGGATTTGGAGGCGCTGAGCGGATTTCCGGGGACGCTGACGATGTCGTGGAAAAAAGCGCAGGCGCTGCGCTATGGTGAAAATCCGCATCAGCAGGCGGCGCTGTATGGGACGTTTCACGAACACTTCGAGCAGCTGCAGGGGAAGGAGCTGAGCTATAACAATATTTTGGATATCACGTCGGCGACGTATCTGATCGGCGAGTTCGAGCGGCCGACGGCGGCGATCTTGAAGCACACGAATCCGTGCGGCGTCGCGAGCGCGGAGACGTTGGAGGAGGCGTGGGAAAAGGCTTACGCAACGGACCGGCAGGCGCCGTTTGGCGGGATCATCATCGTGAATCAGACGCTTGGCGGGGCGCTGGCGAAGACGATCGCGGAAATATTCACCGAGGTGATCATCGCGCCGCGGTTCAGCGACGAGGCGCTGGCGATCTTTTCGAAGAAGAAAAATCTTCGGCTGATGATCGCGAAAGGCGGAATCGGCGCGGAAGCGTTGCGCGAGGTGCGGTCGGTGGTCGGCGGCGTGCTCGTGCAGGATCGCGATCGCACGCTCGGCAACGTGCGCGAGTTCAAAGTGGTGACGAAGCGCGAGCCGACGCCGGAGGAGTGGGCCGGAATGATGTTCGGCTGGAAAGTCGGGAAGCACGTGAAGTCGAACGCGATCGTTTATTGTCGCGGCGAGCAGACGTTGGGCGTCGGCGCGGGGCAGATGGCGCGCGTGGACAGCTCGCGGATCGCAGTGTGGAAAGCGGGTGAAGCAGGGCTGGAGTTGAAGGGAAGTGTGGTGGCGAGCGAGGCGCTGTTTCCGTTTGCGGACGGGTTGATCGCGGCGGCGAATGCGGGCGCGACGGCGGCGATCCAGCCGGGCGGGTCGGTGCGCGACGAGGAAGTGATCGCGGCGGCGGACGAGCGCGGGATGGCGATGGTGTTCACCGGGGTGCGGCACTTTAAGCACTGAACGGACTCAGGGATCTCCCGACGGCACCGTGGCTTGCGCGGCGTCGCGAGCTGAGTAGCTGTGCGCGCATGAAACAGACGATGCGCGTGTTGCTGGCGGGTTCGGTGTTGTGGCTGGCGGGATGTTACACGGTGCCGGAAACGGGGCGGCAGGCGGTGATTCTGCCGATCTTCGACGACGTGCAGATGGGCACCCAGGCGTTTGCGGAGATCCGCGCGCAGGAAAAGGTGTCGACCGATGCCGCGGCGAACGCGCGCGTGCGGCAGGTGGGCGAGCGGATCGCGAAAGCGGTGGGCGACCGGATGCCGGATGCGCAGTGGGAGTTCGTGGTGTTTGAAGGGGCGGACACCGTGAACGCGTTCGCGCTGCCGGGAGGAAAAGTGGGGGTTTATACGGGCCTGCTGAAACTCGCGGCGACGGACGACGAACTGGCGTTCGTGATGGGGCATGAGATCGCGCACGTGACGAGCCGGCATAGTGCGCAGCGTGCGACGGCGATGGTGGGCGCGACCGTCGGCGCACTCGCAACGGAGCTGCTGACGAGGAACAGCGAGCACCGCGATTTGATCCTGGCGGCGTATGGCGTGGGAGCGGCCGGCGGAACGCTGGCGTATTCGCGTTCGCATGAAAGCGAGGCGGACTACATCGGGCTGCGGTTCTCGGCGTATGCGGGCTACGATCCGCGCGCGTCGGTGACGTTTTGGCAGAAAATGGCGGCGCAAGGCGGAAAAGGAAAGATGCCGGAACTGTTGTCGACCCATCCGTCGGACGATCGACGGATCGCGAATTTGCAGGCGCAGATCCCCGAAGTGATGCCGATTTACGAGGCGAATCGCGGGAAATAGCGAAGGAGCGCGAGAGCCGGTTGCGTGAAGTTTCCGGTTGGCGGACGTGCGTGATGCGCGCACGTTGGCGGAATGTTCGATCCTGTTGAAAAGCTGAAGGAATTCATCCGCCACCAGAGCGTCTCCGCCGATTCGAAGTTCAAAGACGGAATGAAGGGCGCGCAGGAGTTCGTGTCCGGGCTGCTCGCATCGATGGGCTTCAAGGTGGAGGTCGTGAAGACGGAGCTGCACCCGATCGTATTTGCGCAGCGCGGCAGCGATCCATCGTGGCCGCACGTGGTGATCTATGGGCATTACGACGTGCAGCCGGCGGATCCGTTGAACCTGTGGAAGACGCCGGCGTTCGAACCGACGATCATCGGCAATCGGATCCACGGGCGCGGGGCGGCAGACAACAAGGGGCCGTTGATGGCGAACATCGCGGCGGTGGCGTCGCTGTTGGAGGAGAAGCCGGACGTGCCGTTGCGCATCACGTTTCTGATCGAAGGCGAGGAGGAGATGGGCAGCCCGAGTTTTCCGAAGTTTTTGGAGTCGCATCACGACCGCCTGAAGGAGGCGGATTTCGTGTATCTGTCGGACACGGTGCTGCCGTCGGCGGACCGGGTCGTGATCACGACCGGGCTGCGGGGGCTGGCGCTGTTCGACCTGCATGTGACCGGCGCGAAGGGCGACCTGCACTCGGGTCTGCACGGCGGTGTGCTCAGAAATCCGATACAGGCGCTGGCGGAAATTCTCGCGACGCTGCACACGCCCGACGGGCGGGTGAACGTGCCTGGTTTTTACGATGCGGTGCTCGACGTGCATCCGTGGGAACGCGACGAGTTGAAGAAGCTCGGGACGAGCGAGAAGGCTTATAAGGAATTTCTCGGCATCGAAGAGTTCTACACGCCGCCGGGATTTTCGCCGTTCGAGTCGCTGCGGTTTCAGCCGACCCTGGAGTTCAACGGCATCGGTGGCGGTTATCAGGGCGAGGGGACGAAGACGGTGATTCCGAGCAAGGCGTTCGCGAAGATCAGCTGCCGGCTCGTGCCGAATCAAAAGCCGGATGAGATCAAGAAGCTGGTCATCGATGCGATTCGGGCGCGCGTGCCCAGCGGGGTGAAGGTGGAGTTCGTCGACCAGCACAAAGGCGACCCGTATGTCGTGGTGCCGCCGGGCAAATCGAACACGCCGAAGGATCAGTCGCCCGTGCTCGCGAAGGCGTTTCGTGCGACGGAGAAGGCAGTCGCGGAGGTGTGGGGCACCCCGCCGTTGTATCTGCGCGAAGGAGGCAGCGTGCCGATCATCGCGGACATCAAGCGCGTGACGGGGCTCGATTCGATTCTGTTCGGGTTGTTTCTGCCGGAGGACAATCTTCACGCACCGAATGAGAGCTTCAATCTGGACATCATGAAGCGCGGGACCGAGACGACGAAGCGAGTGCTGGCTGAGCTGGCGAAGGACGGGCGGAAGTAGCTGAAAAGTCCGGCTCGCTGGCGCTCGCCGTTACGAAATAAAAAGCCCCGGCTCGATCGCCGGGGCTGAAGGCCTGTCGCGCGAGGCGCGGGGAGAGTTATTTCTTGAGGATGACGATTTCGACGCGGCGATCGTTTGCCATCGCCGAGTCGTCGCCGTTCTGCGTCGCCTCGAGACTGCCCTTGGAAAGCGTTTCGATTTTGTCGGCGGAGGTAAGCGTCGCAAGGAAGCGGCTGGCGGCATTCGCGCGGCGGTCGCCGAGGCCGAGATTGTATTCGGCGGTGCCGCGCCAGTCGCAGTGTCCTTCAAGGAGAATGCGATGCTCGGGGTGTTCGGAAAGGTAGCGCGCCGCCTCCTGGAGCTTCGGGCGCTCGCTGGGCTTGATGGCGGACTGATCGAAATCGAAGTAGACAGGCTGGAGCAGGCCGCGAATGCTGTTTTCGTCCTCGATGATGCCAGGGCCGCGCGATTCGAGACCGCTCATGGGATCGGCGGTGAGGCCGATATCCTGCGTCATGAGCTGGCTGCTGCCACCGGGCTGCTGACCGAGGACTGTGGCGCTCGGGTCGGGTCGCTTGGGTTTCTTGGTGCAGCCCGCAAAAACGAAAGCGGCGCTGGCGAGAACGAGGAGAAATTTCTTCGAGGCAATGTTCATGGAGGAGCGGGTAGTCCGAGCGGGACTAATTGGGCAAAGCCTCCGGAGCGGCAAGGCTATTACAGCGATTTCTTGGGCTCGATGAGGCCAACTTCGAGGGCGTAGCGCGTCAGGCTCGCGACGTCGTGGAGGTTGAGCTTGCGCATCAGATTCGTGCGGTGGTTGTCGACCGTCTTGATGCTGATGCCGAGCTTCGCGGCGATTTCCTTGGTGCTGTGGCTTTCGGCGACGAGCTGAAGGATTTCGCGTTCACGGTCGGTGAGAAAATCCGACGTGTTGCTCGCGGAGGGATTGGCGACGACGTTGCGCAGGAGCGCGGCCACCGCGGGACCGAAGTAGGTGCCGCCGTTCGCGACGGTCTCGAGGCCTTTTTTGAACTCGAAGAGACCGGCGGTCTTTTCGACGAAGCCATGCGCTCCGGACTCGAGCATCTCGCGGATGAGCACGGGATTTTCGTGGCCGGAGAAGACCAGGACCCGCATGTCGGGCAGCTTTTTGCTGATGCGACGGAGGAGATCGACGCCGTTCAGGCCGGGCAGCTTGGCGTCGAGCACGAGGAGGTCGGGCTTGACGTCGAGGCAGAGGGCGAGGGCGCTCTGGCCGTCGCCGCTTTCCCCAACCAATTGGTAATTCGCATCGAGTCGCAGGATCTCTACGAGCATCTCGCGGATCGCGGTCTGATCTTCAACGATGACGAGACGTTTCATGGATGGGGCAAAGGCCCTAAAATGACGTGAATAAGATGACGAAATGGTGGGTTGGCTGGGATTCGAACCCAGAACCAACGACTTAAAAGGACGCTGCTCTACCATTGAGCTACCAACCCTCACTGACGGAACAAGCAAAATGGGTTTCGGCGTCTGGCGAAGGCAAGCAGTTTTTGCCGTAATTCAGGAGACGCGGTTGACCGCAGCGCACTCCACGCATAAGGAAACCCACTCAGCGAAAATCGTGGGAACAATCCGGACACATACCCATCAGACCGAGGAAGAACGTATGTCTTCCAAAGCGCAGGAAGTTGCCCTCGATCGCATGTTAGTGGACCGGTTCAAAGCGGGCGACAGCGCCGCTTTCGACGAGATGGTCACCCGTTACTGGGATCGCATCTATTCGATGGTGAACCAGCTGTTGCGAAACTCGCAAGACGCCGAGGAGGTGACGCAGGACGCGTTCATCCGTGCGCATCGGGGACTGACGCACTTTCGCGGAGACTCCGCTTTTTCGACGTGGCTCTACCAGATCGCCACGAATCTCGCGCGCAATCGGTATTGGTATTGGTGGCGACGAAAACGCGACCAATCCGTCTCGATCGACGCGCCGGTCAGCAACGACAACGCCACGACGCTCGCCGAAGTCATCCCGGCGGAAGTCGAAACGCCGGATGACATCGCTGTAACGCAGGAGTTCGTATCACGCATCGGCCGGGGAATGGAAAAGCTCAGCGCGAAACACCGCGAGATTTTGATCCTCCGTAACGTGAAGAACCTGTCTTACGAGGAAATCGCCGACATCCTGAAAATCTCCGTCGGCACGGTGAAGAGCCGTATCGCGCGGGCTCGCGAGAGCCTTCGCGGCAGATTGGGGGAAGATTTCAAATGAAAGACTCCAAGTTCATCGAGCTGTTGAATCTCTACGTAGATCATCAGATCAGCGCGTCCGACGCAGCCTTGCTCGAGGCCGAAATCCAACGGAATCCGGAGCGCCGGAAAATCTACCGTGAGTATTGCCAGATGCAGAAGGCCTGCGCGATTCTCGCGGACAGCTTTCGTCCTCAGACCCAGGTGGCTGGCGGCAAGGTGGTGGAATTTCCCCGCCGTCGTTCGTCGTGGAATGCCGCGACATATCTCATGGGAGCCATGGCTGCAGCCGCCTGTGTGGCTGTCGTGGTCGTGAACCGCGATCGCTTCAGCGACCCCATGCCGCAACAGCCCGCGGCCCTAGCCGTCGCCGCCGAAACGCCCGCCCCGACGCCGGTCGTGGCGAAAGCGGCACCTGAGGCTGCTCCGGCTCGCACGCCGTTGCAGCCGGTGTTCGCGGGGGTGGTGCGCGATGCGGTGCCAGCCGCGACGACGGAGCGTGCACCGCTGGACTGGATGAATCAGGTCAATCTCGAGCCGGTTGCGATCGAAACGCTCTGGTTCGAAACACGACCGACTTTGCGCACCGAAAACGTCATGCTGCGCGACGGCCTTCAGCCGGTGCCGGTGCAGCGACAGGACGAGGTGCTTCCGGTCGCGTGGCGCTTCCAGCGCTGACACGCCCGAGTTGTTTCGCGTAGCGACGGGCGCTATTGACTGAGCGCCCGTTTCACGAGGGCTTCCGTGGACGCCTCGCCGCCCAGCGCGAGTTTGGCGCGTCGCACACTTTGGTCCGCATCAGCGGCGCGGTAGCCCAACGCGATGAGTGCGGCGACGGCGTCGCGATGGACGCTCCCCGCATCGCCGGCTTCGCCTGAAGGCGTCGTGATGGAAGCGGGCGTTTCGGTCGAGCCGACTTTCGCCCGAAGTTCGACGATCAACCGCTCGGCGGTTTTCTTGCCGATGCCGGGACATTTTGCGAGGGTGTTGACGTCGCCCATCCGGATCGCGCTCTGGAGCATCGGAAGCGACAAGCGGCTCATGATGCTGAGCGCGACCTTCGGACCCACGCCCGTGACGTGCTCGATCATCAACCGGAAAAAGTCGCGGTCCGCCGGCTCGGCGAAGCCGTAAAGCGTTTGGGAATCTTCGCGATAAATGACGTGCGTGTGCAGCTTCACCGTCGCGCCCGGCTGCGGGAGTTTTTCCGCCGTGGTGACGGGAATGTTCACCTCGTAGCCGAAGCCGTTGAGCTCCACCGTCGCGTGCAGCGGGGTTGCCGCGGTGAGTGTGCCTTGGATCGAAGTGATCATCGCGACGACGAAACGGGAGGGCTCCGCCGGATCATTTCAAGCCGAGCACGTCCTGCATGTCGTGGACGCCGGCGGGCTGCGTGACCACCCATTGCGCCGCGCGTAGCGCACCGCGGGCAAAAATCGCGCGGTCGCTTGCCTTGTGCGTAAGTTCGAGGCGCTCGCCGAGCGCGGCGAACATGACCGTGTGATCGCCGACGACGTCGCCGCCCCGGAGCGCATGAATGCCGACTTCCGTGGACTGACGTTCGCCAGTGATGCCCTGGCGGCCGTGACGAAGCGCGTCCGCGTTGAGTTTGCGTTCCTCGAGGATGATTTCGAGCAGACGTGCGGCCGTGCCGCTGGGGGCGTCCTTCTTGAAGCGGTGATGCATCTCGATCACCTCGGTGTCGTAGTCGGAGCCGAGAACGCTGGCTGCGCGACGGGTGAGGGCGAACAAGAGATTCACGCCGACGGAATAGTTGCCCGCCCACACACAGGGCACGGCCGCAGCGAGCTTTTGCAGCGATTCCTTCTGTTCTGCGGTGTGGCCGGTGGTGCCGATGACGAGCGGTTTGCGACGCTCGGTGGCGAAGCCGATGATCTGTTCGGTCGCGTGATGGGCGCTGAAATCGATGACGACATCGGCCGCGTCCATACCCGGCCTCGAGTCCTCGCCGGCGTCCACCGCCGAGGTCACCGCGAGACCCGCGTCGCGGGCGGCCGCGGCGATCGCCTGGCCCATGCGCCCGCGCGAACCCACGATTTGAATACGCAACGGCATGGTCAGCGGACCCTGGCCAGCACCTGCTCGAGGAGCTTGAGATTCGCGGCGGTCATTTCGCAGAGCGGCGAGCGCACTTCCGGCGAACCGATGACGCCGGCGCGCGCGAGTGCGACTTTGATCGGCACGGGGTTCGGCTCGATGAAGAGCGTCTTGAACGCCGGGTAGAGCTTGCGATGCAGTTTGGCGGCTTTCGCGAAATCGTTGGCCGCGGCGGCGCGGACCATCTGGCCGATTTCGCGGACGAAGAGATTCGACGCGACGCTGATCACGCCTTCGGCACCGACGGCCATGAAGGGCAGGGTGAGGGAGTCGTCGCCGCTCAAGACGGTGAGATCCGAACCTAATCCCTGCTTGAGCTGGTCGACGCGATCGACGCTGCCGCCGGCTTCCTTGATCCAGCGGACGTGTTTGTAGCGGGCGACCAGCCGCTCGACGACGGGCACGCCGATCTCGATGCCGCAGCGTCCAGGAATTGAATACAGGATGATCGGGCGATCCGTGGCGTCAGCGACTTCACAGTAGTGACGGAACAAGCCTTCCTGGCTCGGTTTGTTGTAATACGGGGCCACGACCAGCATCGCGTTGGCGCCAGCGGCGTGAGCGAGCCGGGTGAGCTCGGCCGCTTCGTGGGTGGAGTTCGAACCGGTGCCGGCGATCACCGGCACGCGCCCGCGCGCGGCGGCGATCGTGGCCCGGATCACTTCCATATGCTCCTCATGGCTAAGCGTCGGCGACTCGCCGGTGGTGCCCACGGGAACGATGCCGTCGATCCCGCCTTTGATCTGATAGGCGACGAGTTTCGCGAGGTCATCGTAAGCGATGTCGCCCTGGCGAAAGGGCGTGACGAGAGCGGTGATCGTGCCGGTGAGCGGGCGGAGTTTCATGAACGCGGGCAAAGTAGCCTTGCTGAAGAAAGCAGGGCGATTTAGGGAATCCGCAACGCTTTTTTCCCATGCCAGCCCTCACAGCACACACCGAAATCATCAACGACTTGCTCAAGCTCGCGGTCGATAGCGGTGTCAGCGATGTCATCATCAAATCCAACAAGCCGGGCTACGTCCGGCTCGCCGGAAAGCTAAAGCCGGTCGAGATGGATCCGATCACGTGCCCGGAGGCGCAGGCGTGGGTCGACGAGCATGTGCCGCCGGTCTTTCGCCAGAAATGGGACGACCTCGGCCAGATCGACTTCGCCTATGCGGTCGACGGCATCGGCCGCTTCCGCGTCAACGCGTTTCACCAGCGCGGCCTCGTGAGCATCGTGCTGCGTCACATCAAGAGCACCGTGCCGACGTTCGACCAACTCGGGCTCGGCCAGACCGCGGACGCGTTGATCAAACTCGTGCAGGCAAAGGACGGCATCCTGCTCGTGTGCGGCGCGACCGGGTCGGGCAAAAGTTCGACGATGGCGGCGATGATGAACTGGGTGAACCAGAACCTCGACAAGCATATCGTGACGATCGAGGACCCGATCGAATACACGTTCATCGACGACAAGTCGCTCTTCCAGCAGCGCGAGATCGGACTCGATGTGCCGAGCTTCGACCTGGCGATCAAGGCGGTGTTGCGCCAAAATCCAGACGTCATTCTCATCGGCGAAATGCGCGATCGGGAGACGTTCGAAACCGCAATCTCCGCGGCGGAGACGGGCCATTTGGTGTTCTCGACCATGCACGCGGCAACGGTGGCGCAGTCGCTGACGCGTTTGTTCGAATTCTTTCCGCCGGAGGAGCAGATTCAGGCCCGGCGCGCGATCGCCGGCTCGCTGCGCGGATTCATCTGCCAGAAGCTCATCCCGACGCTCGAAGGCGGCGGACGAGTGCCGGCCAACGAAATCCTGACGGCGGACGCCGTCGTGAAAAACCTGATACTCGAAGGCCAGTTCGAGAAGATTCAGGGCATCCTCGACGGGACCGGCGACTCGAACAGCTTCTCCTTCAACAAGGACCTCTACCGCCTCATCAAGGCCGGCAAGATCAGCAAGGCCGACGGCCTGCGTTTCTCGCCCAATCCGCAGGCGCTCGACATGAACCTGAAGGGCATCTTCATCAAAACGTGAACGGGCGCGCGGGAAGGTTGCAGGCGGGGATGCTCCTGGTTTGTGCGGGGGTTGCGGTCGCGATCGCGCGCGGCGCCGACTCGTCGAGCGGGAAGAGCGAAAACTTGGAATCGGCCAAGCGCGACTACGAGGCGCTCCAATCCGCCACGTCGCGCCTGCCGGGGCAAAAACTGGCGCCGGCGAAAGAGGGGTTGCCGGTGCTCGACGCAGCGCCGCCCTCGTCGCAGCCGCTCATCCCGAAGCGCACACCAAGGAAACAAGATGGCTCGAAGGCGGACCAGAGGGGGACCGGGAAATCGTCGAATTGGTTGGTCGAAGCGATGCGGGAGGAGGCCGCGGCGAAGACGCCGGAAGACGAGGCTCTGCGCGCATCGGAAACAAAATTGGAAGACGAGGTGGAGAAAGGCGATTTGGTCGAGACCGCGCTGGCGCTCGAGCGGCAGGAGGTGGTCGCGCGCAAACAGCGCGAGGAACGGCGCAATGAAATCGAGAAACGTCGGTCGTCCCCATCCGCCAATCCGCTAAACAATTTCATGGCGTCCTGGATGACGCCGGGCGATTTCGAGTTGCTGGCGCAGCCGAAAGATGGCGCGAACAGCGAGGCGAGTGTGGGGAGTTCGCTCGGGCTGATCACAGAAACGTCAGCAGCCACGTCGCCATCGATGACGCTATTTTCGTCCGAAGGGCGGCAGCGAAACGCGTCTTCGCTGCTGCCCGCAGAACGCGAGAATCCTTACCTCGCCCCGCTCCTGGAGTTGCCGCTTCCGCCCGCGAGTGCGGCCAATGCGTCGGAAATTACGCCGGCGATCTCCGATTTTTCCGCGCCCTTGCCGACGCGCGCGCCGTTGAGCGAATCCGTTTCGGCGCCGCCGTCGCGCATTCCCCTGAGCGAAACGCTGCGCGGCAACGACGACGCGAAGTATTTCAAGCAGCTGAAGCGTTTTTAGGGCTTGGATTTCGCGGGGCCGGGCGATTGTCTCGCCTGTTTCAACCATGGCTTTGGCACTTTTATTTGCCGGACAGGGCGCACAAAAAGTCGGAATGGGCCGCTCGCTTTTCGAGCAATCGGCTGTCGCGCGGTCGCTGTATGAAGAAGCCAATACCGTGCTCGGCTGGGACCTTGCGCGAGTGAGCTTCGAAGGTCCGGACACCGAGCTGACGCAGACGAAAGTCTGTCAGCCGGCGCTCTTCGTGCACGGGATGGCGCTGTTGGCCGCGTTGCGCGAGGCGCAGAAACTGGCCGAGGTGCAGTTCGCGCTCGGGCTCAGTCTGGGAGAAATCACGGCTTACACGGCGGCGGGCGTGTTCGATTTCGCCACGGGTCTGCGCGTGGTCGCGGAGCGCGGCCGGCTGATGCAGCAGGCGTGCGAGCGCACCACGGGCGGCATGGCGGCGATCATTGGCGAAGAGCGCGCGAAAGTCGCGGAGCTGTGTCGCGATTTCGACATCGAGGCGGCGAACTTCAACGCGCCCGGTCAAATCATCGTTTCGGGTGAGAAGTCCAAGGTGGAAGCGGCGCTCGCAGCCGCGAAAGACCGAGGCATCAAAAAAGCGATGTCGCTCAACGTCGCCGGCGCGTATCACAGCCGGCTGATGGAGCCGGCGCGCGCGGAGTTCGCGACGTTCCTCGACGGGGTGACGTTTGCCGCGCCGAAATTCACGGTCTTCACGAATACGACCGGCCAGTCCGTGTCGGAACCGGCGGCGCTCAAGCAGGCGCTCGTGAAGCAGGTGGTTTCTTCGGTGCTGTGGGAAGATTGCATGCGCAGCGCGGTGGCGGCGGGCGCGACCGAGTTTTGGGAACTCGGACCGGGCGGGGTGCTGGCGGGCCTGGCGCGTCGCACGGACAAGAGCTGGAACGTGAAAAGCTTCGCGGAATTCTCCGACGTGACCGCCTGAACGATGTCGGCCGAATTCACCCGCAATTTCTGCATCATCGCCCACGTCGATCACGGCAAGACGACGTTGTCCGACCGGTTGCTGGAGCACACCAACCAGGTGGCCGCCCGGGTGCTGACGGACCAGCATCTCGACTCGATGGATCTCGAGAAGGAACGCGGCATCACGATCAAGTCGCATCCGGTCACGATGTCGTATCCGGCGAAGGACGGCCGCATCTACAAACTGAATTTGATGGATACGCCCGGGCACGTGGACTTCTCCTACGAAGTGTCGCGCAGCCTGGCGGCGTGTGAAGGCGCGGTGCTGCTGATCGATGCCGCGCAGGGCGTCGAAGCGCAGACCGTCGCGAACGCCCATCTCGCCTTCAGCCAGCACCTCAAGGTCATCCCGGTCATCAACAAGATCGACCTGCCGAGCGCGAATCTCGAACTGTGTTTGAAGCAGTTGGAGGACATTCTCACGATCCCGGCCGAGGAGGCGATCCTCGCGAGCGGCAAGGCAGGCATCGGGATCGAGGATATCCTGGAGGCGGTGGTGAGCCGCGTGCCTCCGCCGCGCTGGGCGGATTATCCGCAGACGCGTGCGCTGGTGTTCGATTCGTTGTATGATTCGTATCGCGGCGTGATCGCCTACGTGCGCGTGTTTTCCGGCGCGATCAAGGCCGGCGACATGATGATGCTCATGAGCAATGGGCTGAAATCGGAGGTGAAGGAAGTCGGCGTGTTCATGCCGAAGATGGAGAAGATCGCCTCGCTCGGCGCCGGCGATGTCGGCTACGTCGTTTCCACGATCAAGGACACGTCGGAGATCAAAACGGGCGACACCATCACGCTCTCGAATAAACCCGCGCAGGACATGCTGCCCGGCTACAAGGAAGTGCGGCCGATGGTGTTTTGCGGACTGTATCCGGTCGAGACCTCCGATTACGAGAAACTCAAGGCCGCGCTCGGGCGCCTGCGGCTCAACGACGCGGCATTCGTCTACTCCTCGGAAAGCTCGGTCGCCCTCGGCTTCGGCTTCCGTTGCGGGTTTCTCGGCCTCCTGCACATGGAGATCATCCAGGAACGCATCCGCCGCGAGCACGACGTCGACATCATCTCGACGTATCCAAGCGTCGTATACGAAGTCGTGAAACACGGCGGCGACCTCATCGGAGTCGACAATCCGGTCAATCTGCCTGACCCCGGCACGATCCTCGAGATTCGCGAGCCGACGATCAAAGCGTCGATTCACATCCCGAACGACGCGATGGGCGACATCCTTTCCCTCGTCATGGAAAAGCGCGGCATCGTCGATCACACCGACACGCTCGACGCCAATCGAGTCATGCTCACGTGCCTGCTGCCCTTGAACGAGATCCTGGTCGATTTCAACGACCGCCTGAAGAGCATCACGCACGGCTACGGCTCGATGGACTACGAGCTGGGCGAATACCGGACGTCGGATCTCGTGAAGATGGAGATCCTGATCAACGGCGATCCGGTCGACGCCTTCGCGAGCATCGTGCACCGCGAGAAGGCGGAAGGGAAGGGGCGCGAGCTCTGTGAGAAGCTGGCCGAGATCATTCCGCCGCAGATGTTCAAGGTGGCGATCCAGGCTGCCATCGGCGGAAAGATCATCGCGCGCGACAACGTGAAGGAGATGAGGAAGGACGTGACCTCGAAATGCTATGGCGGCGACATCAGCCGCAAGCGCAAGCTCCTCGACAAGCAGAAGGAGGGGAAGAAGAAGATGAAACAATTCGGTCGCGTTTCGATCCCATCGGATGCCTTTATCAAGGTGTTGAAAACGAATTAGTCCGACTCCCCGTGTCCGCACTTCTCGATGCTCTCGCCTGGCCGGTGACGGCGCCGTTTCACTGGATCGCGCGCTATTTCTCGAACGAGGAAAAGATGCGCGCCAACGCGGCGAACTGGATCGAGCTGGCGGACAAGGTCTGGCATTTCCGGCGCGACCTGCTCAGCGAAAAGGAGTCGAAGGAATTGCTCGGCCGCACCAGCGAACTGCGCGCCCAGCTCAAAGCGAAGGCGGATGCCGCCAAGTTGAAGCTCTCGATCGAGTCGCTCGAAAGCGTGCTGCGCCGGACGGGCGGCGCGATGTATCCGAAAAC
>JAEZAD010000197.1 GCA_023430565.1 Verrucomicrobiota bacterium | reverse complement strand
CCGTCAACAACAGCAGCGCATACTGCGCATCCGGCAGCTCCGGCATCGGCCGCGGTGCATCGAAGAAAAACCGCGCCCGCCCATCGCTCGTGAAAAACCTCCCATCCCCAAACAACCTCCGATGCCTTCTCCCTTCCTGCTCCCTGCTCCCTCCTCCCTCCTCCGCCGCCGCGTCCGCGGCGGCAAACGGCCACTGAATCCCACCTTCCGCCTCGATGTGCGCGTAATCCCGAATCCCCGAAAAATCGCACGGCTGCCCCCGCGACAGCTCCTTCAAAATCTGAAACACCGCCTCCGGAGTCTTCCACGCGCGAAACATCTCCCCGCACCCCCACGCCTGCGCCACCAATTTGAAAATCGCGAAATCGCTCAACGCCTGCCCCGGCGCCCGCGCCACCTTCTTCGCCAGCCCCAGCCGCCGCTCGCTGTTGATCAACACACCATCCTTCTCGCCCCAGCCCGCCGCCGGCAAAACGAGATCCGCCATCCGCGCCGTCTCCGTGGTCGCATACATGTCCTGCACGACCAGAAAATCCAGTTTCGCCCGCAGCTCCGCAAACCGCCGCTGGTTGATCCACGAATGCGCCGTGTTCGTCGCGATCACCCACAGCCCGCGAATCTCCCCGCGATCGATCGCATCCAGAATCTGGTCATAGGCCAGCCCCGTCCGATCCGGAATCGTCGCCGCGTCAATCCCCAGAATCCGCGCCACATGCTCCCGCTGTTCCGGCTTCGCAAAGTCGTATCCGCCCATCAATGACGTCGCATTTCCAAACAGCCGCGACCCCATCGCATTGCACTGGCCCGTGATCGAGTTCGCCCCCGTCCCCGGCCGCCCGATGTTCCCCGTCATCAACGCCAGGTTGATGATCGCCTGCGCCGTCCGCGTCGCCTCGTGGCTCTGGTTCACGCCCATTGTCCACCACAACGACACCCGCTCTTTTTCCGCCACGATCGTCACCAGCCGCTCGATCGTCTCCGCCGCGATCCCCGTTTCCGCCACCGTCCGTTCGAGCGTGAACTCCGCCACGAACGCCTCGAACTCCCCAAACCGCGTCGTGTGCGCCGCCACGAACTCCCGCTTCACCGCCCCGCGCGCGATCAACAAATTCGCCAGTCCATACAGCAGCACCAGATCGCTCTTCGGCCGCAGCGGCACGTGCAGCGTCGCCGCCATCGCCGTCTCCGTCCGCCGCGGATCGATCACCACGATCTCCGGACTCCGCCGGTTCCGCATCACCCGCTGCCACATGATCGGATGCGCGATGCACGGATTCGCCCCAATGAAGATCAACGCGTCGCTCTCCTCGAAATCCGCATAAGTGAACGGCGGCGCATCGAACCCAAACGACTGCTTATACGCCACGTGCGAGGTCGCCATGCACTGCCGCGTATTCGAATCCACATGACGCATCCCCATCCCAAACTTCGCCAGCGCCCCTAACAGCGCCATCTCCTCGGTCACAATCTGCCCCGTGCTCAAAAACGACACCGCCGCCCGCCCGTGCTTTTCCTGTATCCCGCGAAACTTCTCCACGAAAACACCCAGCGCCTCGCCCCACGACACGGCCTCCAGCTTGCCCGTCGTCGCATTGCGCAACAGCGGCGTCGTGGCGCGATCCTTCGCCGCCAGCGGCGTGAGCGCCTCCCAGCCCTTCGGACACGCCATCCCGAGATTCACCGGATGATCCGGATCCGCCGTCAGGTTGATCGCCTCACCGGCCTCGTTGAGATGAATCTTCAACCCACAGCCCGTGCTGCAAAACCCGCACACCGCCGTCGTCGTCGCCGCCGGCTTCAACCGCGCCGGCACCCGCCCGAGCCCAAACTCCCCCGGATGCAACACCAGTTCGCTCGTCATCGGTCCGACGCGCGCCCGCAACATCTCGTCGATCGTGCTCACGCCGCCACCCCCGGCATTTTCGGCGCATCTACCGCCCGGAAAAAAAGATACCGCTCCATCAACTCGCCCGCCGCAACCGTCGCCAACACCACCCACGGCATCCAACCCGGCGCGTGACCCGAAAGCACACTCATCGGCAGCAACACGCCGCCCAGCAAACCCAACAACCGCCGCGTCGCGAACGCATGCCACAGCGGCCCCGTCAACAACCGCGCCGCCGCCACCAGCCCGACCGCCGGCGCGTCCTCGTCCGCTTCGTCCGCCGCCCGCAGCACGCGCGCATCGCACGCAAATTTCGCGAATATCCCCGCCGCCAGCACCGCAGCCGACACTTCGACCGCCACCCCCGCCGCCATCGCCGCCGCCCCCCCGAACACCATCGCCGTGCCCAGAATCTTCACCGCCCCAAATCCAAACCCCCAAAACGCCCGCCGCGTATCCGCATACAGCATCGCCGAACACGCCAGCCCGCCCGCTCCCACCGCCACCGTCACCCCGCGTAATTCCGGCACCCACACCGCTCCCGCCGCCAGCGGCACCCACGCCCCCAACACCATCGCCTCACGACTCAACCAGCTCTTCCGCCACCCAAGAAACACCCGCCACGCCCGCAACGGCTGACCCAAATGCGCCCCACTCACCGCCACGCCCGCCGCCCCCAACAACGCTCCGCCCAACGTCATATAAAACAGGATACGTTCCTCCGCGCTTCCGCCGGCCAGCGCCGCGACGCCCAGACACCCGACCGCAAACGGCACCAACGTGAGCGTCACCACCAGCGGCCAGTGCGCCGGCTGCACCCGCAGCGCATTCGCATCCGCCGCGCGCAAATCCGCCGCCACGCCCTTCCGCGAAACATAGCGCGTCGTCGGCCGCGTATAATCCGGATCCGGCGCCCCCGGCAGAAACGCCCCCTCGTAGCCGCGAGCGCCAGCGAGTGGAGCTTTCTCCACCGACACCGTCACAATCCGAATCGCCTGCGTCGGACACGCCTGCACGCACGCGGGCGCCTCGCCTTCCGCCAGCCGCCCGTGACACATGTCGCACTTCCGCACGATCCCCAACCGCGCGTTGTATTTGGGAACATCATACGGGCACTTCAGCACGCAATACTGGCAGCCGATGCACTGGTCATCGAGATGCCGCACGATTCCCGTGACCGGATCCTTCTCATACGCCAGCACCGGACAGCCGTTCAAACAGGCCGGATCCGCGCAATGGTGGCACGCCGTCGTGATCGTCTGCTGAAACGGCCGCCGGTCGTCGCCGCCCACCACCAAGCCCACGTCGCGCCACGTCTCCGTATCGTCGAGACCGTTCAACGAATGGCACGCCGACACGCACGCCTTGCATCCCGTGCACGAGTCCAGTTCGACCTCGAACGCATACTGCTCCCCCGCCTTCGGCGCCGTCAGCGGAATCAAATCGCGATACACCGGCGCGAGCGCCGGCCCCGCCGCCAGGTCGTGCGCATCGGAAAACTTCGCGACCGGCGTCGCCAGCCGCTGCTGCTCCGCCAGCAATTCGGCCAGCAGTGGAAAATTATCGCGTGAGGCAACCATCAGCACATCTCCCTGCGCTGTGCCTCAGTAGACATCGCGCGCATACCGCTTCGTCGCCTTCAGGTTCTGCACATACGTCTCCGCCTGCTCCGCTGTGCGATTGCCGGCGAGTTCGATCGTCTTGTGCAACGCCGCATCGACGTCCTTCGCCATCCGGGTCGCGTCGCCGCAAACATAGAAATGCGCGCCCGCTTCGAGCCACGCGAACAGCTCCTTCGCGTTTTCAAGCATCCGCTGCTGCACATAGATCTTCTCCGCCTGGTCACGCGAAAACGCCGTATCCAGTCGCGTCAGCAAGCCGTCCCGCTGCATCGCTTCGAGTTCCTCGCGATAAAGAAAATCCGTCGCCGCCCGCTGATCGCCAAACAGCAGCCAGTTCTTCCCTTTCGCCCCCGTCGCGCGGCGCTCCTCGAGAAACGCCCGAAACGGCGCAATCCCCGTTCCCGGCCCCACCATGATCATCGGCGCCTCGGGATTCGCCGGCGGACGAAACGCCTTGTTCGAATGCACGAACACCCCGATGCGCGTCGCACCTGCCTGCGCGCGATCGGCGAGAAACGTCGAGCATACGCCTTTCCGCGCGCGCCCGTTCTTCTCGTAACGCACCGCACCGACCGTCAAATGCACCTGACCCGGATGCGCCTTCGGCGACGAAGAAATCGAATACAGCCGCGGCTGCAGTTTCTTCAGCGACTTCACGAAGTCCGCCGGCGCCAGCTTCACGCTCACACCACCCGCCGCCAGCGCATCCACGACGTGATGCGGCGCCGCCCCGCCGCCGAATCGCGCGCGTAGTTCGTCGCTCGGCTTGCCCAAATCGTAAAACTCCGCGAGCGCCCGCCGCAGCGGAATGCTGCTGCCATCCGGCGCCGGCACCGCCTCCTCGCCATCGCATCCGAGCACCGCAAGCACCTCGTTCACCAGCTCGGGACAATTGTGCGCATACACGCCAAGCGCATCGCCCGCTTCGTAAACGAGCCCCGAATCGCCGAGGTCGAACTCCACATGATTCACCTGCTTCGCCGAGCCCGCCGCATTCAGCGTGCGCGTCGCCAACAACAGCGCCGGAAACGGATTCTGCCGCGAATAACCCGACACCTCCGTTGCAAGAGCGACCTTGCCCGCGCTCGCCGGCGCCGTCGCGCCCGCCTGAGCGCCCAGCGCATTCAGCGCCGCCTCCAGCCACGCATTGAACTTCGCCTCGTAATCGAGATCGCAGTCGACCCGCGGCGACACCCGCGTCGCGCCCGCCTTCTCCAGCCGCGCATCGAAGTCCTTCGCGCACTGACAAAACTGCGTGTAATTCGTGTCGCCCAAACCGCACACGCTGAACCGCAACGCCGCGAGCGAGGTCGTCGTCTCCGCCAACGCTGCGTGCAACGCCTTCGCGTTGTCCGGCGGCTCGCCGTCACCGTAAGTGCTCGTGATCACGAGGAGATTTTTTTCGCCCGCGAGCTTCGCGACATCCGTCTGCGCCATGTCGAGCACCGTCGCCGCGAAGTTGCGCTTGCCCGCTTCCTTCGCCGCTTTCTTCGCGAGGCTCTCGCCCGTGCCCGTTTGCGAGCCGAACAAAATCGTGAGCGGCGTCAGCGCCGGTGCAGCCGCAATCGCCGCCTGCGCGCCGCCGGCGGGGCTGCGCGAAAACATGCCGGCAAAAAAGCCGTTGAGCCACGCGCGCTGCTCGGTCGTGAAGGGGGCGTTGTCGGGAATGAAAGGGACCGCGGTCATCGAAATATCTCCGGTGATTACTGGCTGAATTTTTCCTGAAGTTCCTTGAGCGAGTGGCGGCGCGCCCAGCCGACAAAACTCTCGCCGGCCTGTTTCTCCGCGGTGTAAGTCGCGAGAAACGTGTCCACGAGTCCGTTGACCTCCTCGGCCCGCACGCCACGGAAAACCTCCCGCGCGATGCCCTGCTCGTGATCCATCCCACCGCCGAGCACCACGTGATAACCCTCGCCGCCGTCCGCGAGCTTCGTCGCCACGAATCCGATGTCGCCGCAATAGTGCTGCGCGCACGAATGCGGGCAGCCCGTGAAATGAATGTTCACCGGCATCTCCACCCGCTTCGTCCCGCCGAGGTGCTTCATCAGCGCCACCGCGTGGCCCTTCGTATCCGCACTCGAATACTTGCAGCCGCGGTTTCCCGTGCACGCGATCACTCCGCCCGCCGACGCCGAGGCTTCGTGAAAGAATCCCAACCGCGCCGCCGAGCGTTTGAACGTTTCCACAAACGCGTCCGGCACGTGCGGCACGATCACGCTCTGCCACACGGTGAGCCGCAACTCGCCCTTGCCGTAATTCGTCGCGAGATCCGCGAGCGCGTGCATCTGCCGCGACGTCATCCGCCCCACCGGCGCGCCCAGTCCGATCGAGTTCACCCCTGGCTGCGACTGCTTCGCCGCCCCCAGCCAACCGTGCTTCACCACCGTCCGACGCGGCTCGCACGCCGCGAGCGGCAGCCGCACCAGCGGAAACGCGAGTTTCTTCTGCGTTTCCTCCAAAAACTTCTCCACGCCCCACTTTTCGAGGACGTATTTCAGCCGGGCCTTCTTCCGGTTCGTCCGATCGCCACTTTCGGCAAACACGCGAATCATCGCCGCGGATACAGCCACCGCCTCGTGCGGCCGGATCAACAGCCCGGTGTCCCTGGCGAAATCGCCATGTCCGCTGATTCCACCCAACTGCACCCGGAAATAAACTCCGGGCTCGACCTTGTCCGCCGGCGCCGCCCCGCCGTTCACCAGCGACTTCTCCGTCACGCGCACCGCGAAGAAACCGATGTCGTTCGTATCCGCCGCCACCGAGATGCTGCCGCCATTGTCGAACGCCACGTTGAATTTCCGCGGGAGCCCGTAGAGGTCTCGATGATTGAGGATATAATGATGCAGCCCCTTCGCGAAGGGCCGCACATCGATCAGCTCGTCGGGATCGAATCCACTGTTCGGTGACGCCGTGATGTTGCGGATGTTGTCCGCCCCCGACCCGCGCGACGTGAGCCCCAGCTCCTGCACGCGCGTGAGCACCTTGATGATGTCGCGCGGCTTGAACTCGCGCACCTGCAGGTTCCCGCGCGTCGTGATGTGCGCGTAGCCGCCCCCGAGTTCGTTCGCGAGATCCGCGATGCCGTGCAGCTGCGTCGCCGTCAGCTCGCAGGCGGGAATCCGCAGCCGCAGCATGAAACTGTCCTGTGCCGGCGCGACGTAGAAGAGCCCGAACGTCTTGAACCGATACATGTTTTCCGCATCGGGAAACTTGTTCTCGTCCGCATGCCGCAACAACCGCTCCCACGCATCGAGCGGATTCTCGTCGTATTTCCACCGCTCCTCCTTGCACAGATCACCGAGCGACGTGCCAAAAACCGTATCTTCAGCCGGAGGCGTCGCGAGGTTCGCGGTGACCGCCGCACCCGCCGCAGCCGTCAATTGCCCGCTCGTGGTCTGCCCCACGAACGGCGCATACCCGCCCGCCGCCACGCCCGCCATGAACCCGGCAAGATATTCCTTCTGCTCGGGCGTGAAGGGCTGCGGCGGTTGGGCGGTTTCGTTCATGACGGACGCGGAAGACACGCCTGCGTTTTAGCACGCGAGGTGCCACGACACCGGGACCGATGGATGAGGAGCGTGAATTCTATTGGTCGACTCGATGAATGGGATTCATGAGTCGCCCTCTCCTCCGAAGGCTTCATCCAACCTTCTGTCATTCCGAGCGAAGCGAAGAATCCAGTTGGGGATCCGCAGCGCTCACATGCTCCCAAGCGCACAGAAACACCCGAATCGCCGCTCGCCCGAAGATCACCGCCGCCCCAGCAAGACCAGCAGCCACGCGATCACCGCGAGCAACACCACACATGCCAACTGGTAGAACCGCACCGGGTTGCGCTCGAGCAGCGGCGCATCCTTCCGGTGATACGGCACGACCTTGTCGGGCTGCTCCAAATCGAAGGCCAGTTCCGAGAAATTCTGATAACGCCGCTCGCGATCCGGTTCGATCGCCCGCAGCAGAATCGTCTCGAGCCACGGCGGCACCGCAGGATTCAGCTTCGCCACCCGCCGCGGCGGCGTGTCGAAACGCGGCGTCTGAAAGCGCTCGACCTCACCATACGGATACGCCCCCGTCAGCGCTTCATAGAGCGTCACCCCGATCGCAAAAATTTCCGTCCGCTCCGCCACCGCCGCCCCGCGAAACCGCTCCGGCGCCAGATAACTCGGCGTGCCCGCCCGCGACGTCACCGAAAACAGCTCCGCCGCGCTTCCGAAATCCAGCAGCTTGAACGCCACGCCGCCGCCCACATCCGCCGCGCCCCGCAACACCAGAATGTTCTCCGGTTTGATGTCGCCGTGCGCGAGATCGTGCTGCAGCAGCGTTTGCGCGGTCCGCACCAGGAATCTCGCCAGCTCACGTGCGTCCTCCACTGCCAGCGCCCCCGCGCGCAGCATTTCGCGCAGCGTCGGCGCACTCACATAATCCATCGCGTAAAACCGCAACGCGCCCTCCGTCGGCGCCCACGCGCGCACGAAATCCGGCGACGCCAGTCGCGTGGCGTTCCAGGCCTCGCGCACAAACGCATCGCGCAGCGCCTCGGTGTCGGCGGCGTCGCGCGGCGGGAATTTCAGCACCACCGGCGCGCCATCGCTCCCGTTCGCCAGCCAGACGCGCTCGTTGGGATCGAGCGAGCGCACGAGCGTGTGACCGTCGACGGCATCGCCCGCCCGCAGCGTCGGCAGCACCTCGAGCCGCTGCGAATCGGCTCCGGCCGGCCGGCCGCGTTCGACGATTTCGAGCACGATCGCCGACGTGTCGTCCTGCAATTCCTCGCGATCGGCCACCGCTTCGCGTGCCTCCGCCACGATCGAACGCGCCGCCGCTCTCCGCCCGAGCAGCGTCGCGAGGCGTGCCTCGTCGAGCGCCGCCGTGATCCCGTCGGAGCACAAAATCACCACGTCGCCATCCGCGAGCTCCACTTCGAAGAACTCCGGCTCCGCGTGCGGTTCCAATCCGATCGCGCGCGTCAACACATGCTGCATCCCGGGCTCGGCGAGAGCATGGTGCGCCGACAGCCGCCGCAGTTTTCCGCCTCGCCAGTGAAACACCGGCGAATCGCCGACATTGCAGCCGTAGAGCCACCCGCCTTCGAGCACGACCGCGCTCAACGTGCACGCCAGCTCCGGCGAGCCGTGCCGCTCAAGCGCCTCCTGATGAAGCTGGCGATTCACCTGCGCCGTGAACTCCGCGAGCGCCCGCCGCGGACTCCACGCGCGCGGACGCGCCACGCCGTGATCGGTCAACATTTCCACCGCCCGCCGCGCCGCCTCACCGCCTTCGCGACTCGAGCCGATGCCATCCGCGAGCGCCGCGACGATCGCGCCGTGCCCTTCCGCCACCGCCCACGCATCGTCACACGGCCGGCCCTCGCGACGAGGTTTGGCGCAGCCGGAATGAAGGACTTTCACGACGCGAAACTGGTGCTCACGCCGCGCGGCGCAATCAGATGCGCGCCGCCGCCATCGCTCCCCACGTGGTGCGCCAGCGCGTTTTGACGAGCTTGAGTCCGAACAACGCCAACCCGCACAAGCCCGCGAAAAGCAGGATGCCGGTCACATAACTGCCCGTGTGCTCCTTCGACGCCCCAAACATCATCCCGAGCACAAAACCGCCGATGCCGCCGCCGCACCCGACGAGGCCCGTCATCACACTGATGTCTTTCGCGAAGCGCTGCGGGAGCAGTTGAAACACGGAACCGTTGCACATCCCGAACGCCCCCGATGCCACGAAGAACGCCGCGCCGCACAACCACAGATTCTTCGACGCCGCCGCGGCCACCAGCGCGAGCCCGGCGACCGTGTAAAACACCCCGAGCGCCCGAATGCCGCCGAGCCGGTCCGCCATCGCCCCGCCCACCGGCCGACCCAACGCACCGACGAGCGTGCAGAACGCCGCGAACTCGCCCGCCTGCACCGGCGCCAGTCCGAACTCGTCGCGGAAATAAATCGCGAACGCCGTCGCGAGCCCGACAAATCCGCCGAAGCTGATCGTGTAGAATAAACAGAACCAATGCGCGTCGCGCTCGCGCAGGAGATTCACGTAGTCCGTGAGTTTCTTCTTTTTGAACTCTCCCGGCGGCTCCTTCGACATCACCACGTAAAGCACAAACGCGATCGCGAGCGGGATGAGCGCCGCACCAAACACCGCCTGCCAGCCATAGGCCGCGGCGATCCGCGGTGCGAGGAGGTGATCGATGACCACGCCGACATTCCCCGCGCCCGCGAGCCCGAGCACGACGCCCTGCAGATGCGGCGGATACCAGCGCCCCGACTGCGGTAACGCCACGGCGAAACTCGCGCCCGCCACACCGAGCACCACGCCGAGCGCCAGCGCCTGACCCAGCGACGAGATTCCCACCTGCCACGCCACCGCGAGACCGGCCATCACGACGAGCTGAGCGAGGATGCCGGTATTCTTCGTCCCGATACGATCGACCAGCAGGCTGAGCACGATCCGCAAAAACGCGCCGGCGAGAATCGGCGTCGACACCATCAGGAACTTCTCCTGCGCATTCAGCCCGAGCGACGGAGCGATCAGCGCGCCGAGCGCACCAAGGATCGTCCACACCATGAAGCTGACATCGAAATAGAGAAACGAAGTGAACAGCGTGGGCCAGTGGCCCGATTTTCTGAGTTGAACGAGATTCATGCCTGAGCGCGCGTGATTCAGCACCGCTCAGGCCAACGCCGGCCAAACTTCCTATTTGGCCGATGAATAGTTTTCTCGGGTTCGATGAATCGCGCTCATTGGGAACCGCACAAAGCCCCAACCACCTTGAGGTCGTTCACCGCGAACTTCCCATCCTACTGTCATTCTGAGCGAAGCGAAGAATCCAACGTGACGGCCGCTTGCAAGCACCGGCGCGATCCCCGTGCGGCCGCCACCTTCTGCGCTTCTAGCACTCTCAATATGAGAATTCCACCTGCACCCAGACTTTGCGCACCTCGGGCACGGTCACACTGTCGCGCTGGAAATCGGCGTATTTGACCAGGCCGGTGAAATACTTGCCGAACTTCCGCGAGAGCTGCAGATCCCACTCCTCGCCCAGATCGATGCCCGTGTCCGTTTCGAAGCGGTGATAAAACGCGAGAAACGAAATGCCCGCGGGCAGGTTTGCGCCGACTTTCAGATACGTGTCGCGCAGGCCGGCGTTCGGCGTCGCGAGGAAAACATCCGCCCAGCCGTTGAACGCGTGCAGCGTGGCGAGCGGCGTCTTGAAGCCGACGTTGTTATCGGTGCCAAGGACCTCGTAGCCCACGGCGGCGCTGCCGGGCTTCGCCACCAGTCCGATCTCGCCGGTGTAATAGTCGGTCGAGTAGTTCTGCGGATTCGAACCGTAATCGGACTGCGCAGTGTATTCGAGGCGGTAGGACAGCTTCAGGTTTTCGTTGAGCGCCGGCGTGCCGGTCAGGCTTGCGCCAACGGTCGACGAGCTGTTGACCGCCGCGTTATCGAAATCGAGCAGGTAGGCGTAGCCGGTGAGCGTGCCGATCGGAAAGCCCGCGTAGCTGGCATTGAAAAGGTGCGAGTCGCTGTCCCAGTTGCCCTGGGGATGATCGTCCGAAAACACGCGATTGATCCGACTCAGGTAGCCGTAGGTCAGGCTGAGTTTTTCGACCGATTTGTCAGCGATCGTGATCGCGTCGAAGGTCTGCGCATTCTGCCGCCAGCCGACGTCGCCGACGAAGCGGACGTTATCCAACACGAGCCGCTGGCGGCCGGCGGTGACGACGGTCTGGCCCGTCGTAAACCCGAGCCACGCCTGATTGATCTCGGTCGACTCGGGATCGGCGACGACCGCGCGCCCGGCGCCGCCGGGATTCAAGCCGGCCTGCGAATAGCGGTCCGGCGCGGGCGAGGCGATGTTCTCGGCTTCGACCATCGCCTTGAACCCATGGAGCGGCGCAGTCGTGAAACCCAGCCGCGTGCGCAGCGTGTAGGCTTCGGCGTCGCGCAACCCGACCTGATCGACGCCTTCGTAACGCGCGCGGACATTGAGCGAGATTTTCCCTTTCGAAAACGCCTCGCCGATCGAATCGGGCGGCGCCGGCGAATCGGCGGCCGGCAGCGGCGTGACGGCAGCGCTCGCGAGAGCGAGCGCGAAGAGGCAGAGCGGAACGGAGCGGTGTAGGTTCATGACAGGTGGCAAAAGAATTCGGACAAGGCAGTAGCCAAGTCGCCGCGGAACGGCGATTCGACAAAACGTCCGTGCGCCCAAGGCGCCGTCAGACGAGCGAGAAGGTGCGCTTTTTCTTGCGGCGCTCCGGCGGCGGCGCGGCCGGCGGAGACGGTGGCTTCAGATGCGAACGATGATTGAGAAATCCCATCAGTTGTTCGCGCAGCTCATAGTAGCGCGAATCTTCGAGCAGCGCGCGGCGGTCGCGCGGGCGGGCAAACGGCACCTCGACGATCTCGCCCACGCGCGCCTCCGGACCGTTGGTCATCATCACCACGCGATCGGCAAGGTAGAGCGCCTCGTCGACATCGTGCGTGACCATGAGCGCCGTTTTCTGGTCGCGCTGCCAGAGCTCGAGCAAGACGGCTTGGAGTTCGTAGCGCGTCAGCGAGTCGAGCATGCCGAACGGCTCGTCGAGCAGGAGCATCTTCGGCCCGAGCGCAAAGGCGCGCGCGATGCCGACGCGCTGGCGCATGCCTTGCGAAAGCTCGGCCGGGCGCTTGTGCATCGCATCGCCGAGCCCGACGACCGAGAGATAATATTCGGTGAGATCGTGGCGGTCGGCTTTCGACGCGGTAAAGAACACCTGATCGACGCCGAGCCGCACGTTTTGATAGGCCGTCCGCCAGGGCAGGAGACAGGGCGATTGAAATACCACACCGCGATCCGGGCCGGCGTCGGTGAGCTCTCGCCCGTCGAGCACGATGCCGCCCAGAGTCGGCTCGGTCAGTCCGGCCACCATCGAAAGCACGGTGGATTTGCCGCAGCCGGAATGGCCGATCAGCGCGACAAACTCGCCCTTTCGAATCTTCAGGT
>JAEZAD010000182.1 GCA_023430565.1 Verrucomicrobiota bacterium | reverse complement strand
CGGCTGGTAGTAAATCGCGTCGTAGCCGTTGGTCTTGTCCTGGATGCGGTGGATGCGGCCGCCGAGTTGGGGGAGCAGCATCACGAGCAGGTAGTCGTTTTCGATGAACACGGCGTCCCACCGCTCGGGCGTAGCGCGCTCCGCGATCCGATCCGTGAACGGCAGCGGATAGACACGACCGCTCGAGCCTTGATAGACGCGTTTCTCCAGAAACATCGGATTCCGATCTGGCGGCGCCGGGAGATACGTAGGCAGCGTAATCGTTTCGCGACGGGTGATGACTTGATTGCGAGCCATGATGGGGAGCTCCGGACAATCCTACGCTGCGGGGCTCCACCCAGCAATGGACGGGAGAACACAAAAGCTGCACGATCCTGCACATGCCTTCATCCCCGTCGCGCCCCGATGGTTTTGTCGGGCAGCACATGGTCGTGCTACCCGAGCCTTTGCGTGAAAAGGCGCGACGCCATCCGTTGCTGCGGGGGCTTCACGTGACCGATGCAGGCTATTTCCCCCGCGCCGCGAATCACCTCGTGGAACGACCGCAGGGCGCGCCGACGACCCTGGTTATTCTCTGCCTCCGCGGTGAAGGTTGGATGCAAGTTCACGGCCGGCGACGCGACGTGCGGTCGGGAGATTTCGCGTGGATGGCGGCGGGCCAGGCGCACGCGTATGGGACTTCCGGGGAAAATCCGTGGACGATCGCGTGGGTGCATTTCGCGGGCGACGAGGTGGTGAAGTGGCGAGAGTTTCTCGAGTCGTGCGCCGGATCGGATGACGCGGTGTGGGCACTACCCCGCGATTACGCGGACGAAGTGGCACTCGAGCGGGTTTATCGGACGATTGAGCGCGGGCAGGCTCCACGACACCAGATAGCGGCGGCCGGCGACCTGAGATCGTCGTTCAACAAGCTGGCCGAAGTGCTCACCGAACGACGCGGACTTCGCTCTGCGCGCGATCGTGTCGCGGCGTCGATCGAAGAGCTGCGGCGCGACTCGTCGCGGGCCTATCGCCTGGAAGAGCTGGCGAGCGCCGCCGGGATGTCCGTGACGCATTACTGCGCCCATTTTCGGAAAGTCGCGGGGTTTGCGCCGATCGATTTTTTGATCCGCCTGCGCGTGCAGCACGCGTGCCGGCTGCTCGACACCTCGAGGCTTACGATCGCCGAGATCGCGGCCATCGTCGGTTATGCGGACCCCTATTATTTCACGCGTTGCTTCCGCCGCGTGATGGGCTGCTCGCCGCAGCGTTATCGCAAGGTGCCGAAAGGCTGATGGAGAGTCCCTGGTCGCCACTAAGTTCCGCGGCGAAAAGGCTCCGGCGTGGGTGCGGCAATGGGTTCAACCTCCTTCGACTGCGGCGGGTTGAGATGCCGGAGTTTGTCGGGGTTGCTGATGACGAACACCGCTTCGATGCGGCCGCCGGCGACGCCGAATGCCAGCACGGACTGGGCGCGGCCATCCTGGAACCGCACGAAGCCGGGCAGGCCGTTGATCGACGCCGGCCGAATGTCCGCGTGCTCGATGCCGTGTTTCCGGGTCGCGTGAAGCATTGCGCGCGCGACGGGTTCGGCGCCGAGGAGCGGCTGGAGCAGCGCGCCAGGTTTCTGGCCGGCGTCGGACACCAGCACGACGCTCGCCGAGAGGCGCGCGAGCATCGCTTCGAGGTCGCCGTTTTTCAGGGCGTTGACGAACGTGCCGACGAGCTTTTCCGCTTCGGCCCGCGACGCTTCGAAGCGCGGGCGGCGTTCGTCGATGCGTTGCCGCGCGCGGGTCAGAATCTGCCGGCAGTTCGCCTCCGACTTTTCGACAATGCGGGCGATGTCGGGAAACTCGCACTCGAACGCCTCGCGCAGGATGAACACCGCACGTTCGGTCGGGCTGAGGGTTTCGAGCAGCACGAGGAACGCGAGCGACAGCGAGTCCGCCAGCTGCGAAGTCTCGGCTGGATCGCTCGCGCGCTCGTCCACGAGCGGTTCGGGCAGCCACTGGCCGAAATACGTTTCGCGCTTCACGCGCGCGAGCTCGAGGTGGTTGAGGCAAAGCCGGGTAACGACCGTCGTGAGCCACGCGCGCGGCGAGCGAATCGCTTCGTCCGCCGCTTGCTGCCAGCGGAGATAGCTCTCCTGGACCATGTCTTGCGCATCGGTCACCGACCCGAGCATGCGGTAGGCGATGCCGAAGAGCAGGCGGCGATGTTCTTCGAAAACGGCGAGAGTTCGATCGTTCATGGGAGGGACGGGCGGTGTGCAGGAGGGCGGGATAGCGCTCGCGAGTGGAGACCGATGCGCGGGGGAAATTGTGACACGGTTCGAATTTTTTCCGCGGCTTTGACGGGGCGCTGTCACAAAGCGACGCGCTGGTCGGTCATCCTGAAACGCAAACCATGATGAAACGAACATACGCTCTTATCCTCGCCGGTGCGGCGACTGCGCTGATCGGGGGACTTATTTATGCCGTGTTGGTGGCGACCCATCTCGCCGAGCCGGCGGCCGACACGATTCACGGCCCGACGCTCCGACGGCTCTGGGCCACGTCGGCGGTCGTGCTCGCGGTGACGGCTGCGGTCGTGGGGGCGTTGGCGCTGGCAAGGCCTGCCGGCCGATATGGCACCGTTTACGGACGATGCGGCGCGGTGCTGGCCGGAGTCACCGCGGCGGTCAACGGAGCGCTCGTTTTGAGCGTCGCCGACGGGGGTCCGGGAACGGGAAATGGGGTGGTGGGAGGCGCCGCGGCTTTGGTGTTGGGGCTGCTCGCGGCGTTTCTCGGCGGCCTGGCTGTCGTTCGCGCCCGCAACTCCGGGCGACCACTCGGCGCGTGAATGTCTCATGACGAAGCGCTCGAACCCGTTTTTCCTTATGAATGACATATACTCCGAACAGGTAAGCGTTCGCTACATGATCGATGACGTTTCGGCTGCCATCGAATTCTACACGCGACATTTCGAATTCACGCTGGAGCACGACGCGGCACCGGCGTTCGCCGCGGTCACGCGCGGTCATCTCCGGTTGCTGTTGAGCGGCAAGAAAAGTTCCGGTCGCCAGCCACTAGCGGACGGCACCGCACCGTCGCCCGGCGGATGGAATCGGATCCAACTACCCGTGGCGGATATCGCCGAAGCAGCCGCACGCTTGCGTGGCGCAGGCGTGCGGTTTCGGCGCGACGACATTGTTTCCGGACCCGGCGGCTCGCAGATTTGGGTGGAGGATCCTTCGGGCAACCTGATCGAGTTTTTCGAGAAAAAGGAATGACGAATCGGTGGCCGGCGGGACGGCTCAGAGGAATCGGAAAACGAGAGGGAATGCCACGACAACGATGACCGCCCATGCCACGTAAACGGGCAGGTATCCCGTTTGCCAACGTTCGAGGGTTTGAAACGTGCCGCGGCCGAGCAAGAAGCGGAGGGAGAGCACCGCGGATCCGGCGAGGTTGAGCAGCAGGACGATGTTTTCTCCGAGGGCGGCGATGCGATTGGGGCTGAGGCCGAATTCGCCGATACGCGTCCCGATCGCCCACAACGCCACCGCGTCGGCGAGCAGCGCACTGACTATCAGCACGAGCTGCAGAAGGTCGAACGCGCCCGGCGGAGCCTGTGGATCGCGGGCGGAAATCGAATAGAGCACAAGGCCCAGCACGACCACGAGCAACAGGTCGA
>JAEZAD010000179.1 GCA_023430565.1 Verrucomicrobiota bacterium | reverse complement strand
GGCATACTGTCTGCCGTTTCCATCCCATTTACCAAATCGGAGGAAGCTCCATCCATGCTTTCAGAAATGAAAGCCGGTTTCAAATACGCCACAAAGGATAGCTTTGTGGGGCCTCTCTTGCTTTTATTTGGACTATTTATTTTCCTGTGCGTCCCTGCGGGTTTTCTCGCAACGCTGTTCGTCAGCCGTTACTACGGTGATACCTACTGGTATTTAACACTGGTTGAGGTCATCGGATTCATGGGCATGGCTGCGGGTGGTTTACTCATCAGTGCATGGGGTGGATTTAAAAACCGCGTCAAAACATTGGTGGTGGGAATGATTGCTTTCGGCGTACTGGCTATTGGTATGGGAGCGGTAGATCACTTCGTGGTTTATCTTGTGCTTATGGCGATATACGGCATAGCACTTACCATGGTACAGACCGCCTCTACAACCCTTTTACAGGAAAATGCCCCACCGGCGATGCAGGGGCGGATGTTTGGTTTATTCGGTGCAATGTTTTCAGGCTTTCTGCCGCTGGGCATGGTGGTGTTCGGGCCACTCGCCGATGTGGTTTCCATGCGCCTGCTGATGATTGCTTCCGGTGTTCTGCTCATTATGATGGCAGTTGCCATTCTACTGAATAAAAGCTTTTATTTTCATGGTAAGGTCACTAAAGAGCAAAATTAATGGTCTGCTGCTGAAATAGCCTTTGCCAAGCAATAGAAATCGGATTGATTTGTCACGCGGATGCAGGTGTTGTCCGCGTGAAACTGCTGATTTAAATACATACAAGTTCACGTTTTAAGGCTCTGGAAGCCTTGTAAAATAAGGAAAGTTTGTTATAAAGATAGATGGCTTCCAATTTATCTTTTCATCAGTTTTTTATTTAAAGTAACTTTGATTTCTGCAAAAGCATTTTTCTGTACATCTTTATTTTGGCACTTCCTAACATAGAAACGCCCATCCTTTAAATCAGAAAATTGGAAATACAAATCCTGAGAATATAAGGTTTCAAACAGACGATTTTCCTCGTATTTAGGAGAGTATATTTTATCTGCATATATCTCTAACAGATAAGGATATGTTGTGTACATACGCACTTCAACTCGGTCGTCTAAACTCTTAAGCAGCATTGGGAAAGTACACGAACATCCCGACTCAACAATGATGATGCGCTTTTCTTTGATCTCCTCAAACAATGCAGTTAGACAACTTTCTATTTCAGGATATTTCTTAAGAGTGGCTCGTATATCGGGCAAAACTACACCGCGAAAATCTTCGTAATTGTGACAATCCCCGAACTCCAATGCATTAATTTTGGGCAAAAAGAAAAAGCACGATAGTTTCAATACCAATGGTATCATAACTATCGTGCTTATTTGGTGCGGACAAAGGGACTTGAACCCCCACGGTCACCCGCTAGATCCTAAATCTAGTGCGTCTGCCAATTCCGCCATGTCCGCATGGATAGCAAAGCTTATTATAACAACGGTTTGGTAGAAAGTCAATGTCAGAAATTCCGTTTACACATGCTCAAGCTACAAAATAACTACGAATGACTTTAGCCTCTTGTGTAAGCTTTTCAAGCCTATCCATAATAAGGCCTGTATGGCTTTACTTTTTGCTATTTATGTACTGTTGAGTGTAAGGACATACTTCAATACATTTTCCACACAAAGTTATCTCTTTCTGTATTCTCTCCCAAGCCAGTTGACGAGCCTTCTTCCTACATTTTTGCGGATCGTAAAATTCATCCCTGTCTGTTTTATAATCCCACAGCTTACCTGAAATTGCCTCTCCCGGACAAGCATTCTTACATATACCGCATCCTTGAGGACATAGCGATTTTTTGATCGGCACCCCGTAATCTAATGGCATGTTTGTTAATATAGAAGACAAACGAATTGCAGAACCATATTTCTTTGTCACTAATAAGGCACTCTTTCCTATCCATCCCAAGCCAGCCAATGTTGCAATTGTTTTATGTGGTAATTGGGTTCTATAAATCCCAAATTCTTTAACAAAGGTGGTGGTTTGCGCAATGGCCTCATACCCCAGAGTTCTTATAAACTGAGCCCCTGATTCAGCGAGATGATTTAATTTACTATTGAGCTCATGATACCAATTATAATACTCAGTATTGGGACCATCAGAAATGGATCTAATAACATCCTCAGGGATGCGCAATACTATTGAGACCCCTGATTTCATATCATCAGTTGCTAATTCTGACAAATCGGCAAAACCAACTTGAGAAGCCCCTTTACTTATTAATAACTCCATCAGTTTATTGCTATTCATTTCAAATACCCAAATTGTTATACAACATTCCTGAAGCGGTTTACAGGTGATATGATTTTATGTAAACTCCATGCTCTATATGTATCGGCTTTATTATGTTTTCCAAGGCCTGTTTTTGCCTAGCCAACCATTATTATACCAATGTAAATAATCACTTTTATAGGGTGATGATTGAATATCTATTTCTCTTATGTTTGATCGGAATAAGTTGAATACAATCTTAGTAATCAGCCTCACCCTCGGTTTTCCCGTTTTCTTTAGGGTATTTGACAGCCGAAATATTGACCTTTCGATTTTCAGTCTTCTTTGATCCTTCACTTTCTGCCAACTAATAGAGTCAACATTAAAGCCTCTAGATTTAATATAGGGAACACCCCAGTAAAACAGGGAAGTGGTGATATCCTTTATAGCTTTTTTTGTTCCCCCGCCCGCCGCAGCCGAGATGACCACCGCCTTCTTCTGGAACATAGAGGCCTTAGGGCGATGCGGCATCCAGTTGATAAAGGTTAAATCAATAAAAGACTTCATGGGGGCAGAAGCTCTCATGCAGTAGGTTGGTGTCGTAAATATCAGGATTTCAGCATCTTCAACTGCCGACTCAATAATGTGCTTTTCATTGTAAAATGGACATTTTGTCTCGGATTCAAGACATTGACAGCACCCTAAGCAAAAATGATTTAAATCCTTTGGCAGAAAGAACTCTGTAATCTCATTTTCGGATGCTATTTGGTTTGCCAGCATTCTTCCAATGTTATAGGAACTGCCTTTATGGCTCTGTCCGTGAATGATAACCGTCTTCATCCCGTTATACACCTACATTTCTACCATCACAAAACACAATGTGCTTTATGTATTAAGTTTTCTAATATATCAATACCTAAAAATGATGATTTTGTCTGTTGCAAGCCCTAATGGGCAGTGTCGCTAATTTGCAATAAGGGTTCAAGCAACCAATATGTCCTTTCTCTATTCATCTAATTAATAAACTAAACCCTACAAATTTTAGTATCTTGTCATATTCTCTTTTAAGTAAGCTGATATCATCTATTAACCTCAAATAATTCTCTTATCATTGCCCTTTTCAACATATTTACCACCCGGCAGGAGAAATCTATCCTTCTAGTTAGCCCACCCTGTTCTGAGCATTGATATCTCTAAATCAAAGAGTGAAGCTGCTGCTTTTTGTGTAGTTTCCTGCCCTCCATAACACTTACAGTTATTGAGGATTTAGCCTTAATTAAGTCTTGAATAAATACACGATAAAGATTTATCAAATACCAGTTATTATAAAAATAGAGGAAACTCAGATGGCATTGTTTGAACCTCATGATGGAGAACAATCGGATCTGAAATAAGGCAATAATCATTATCCTCCGGATAGGTAACAGCTATATGGGGACACGAACCTGCAAAGCTGATAATTGATTCTATGCTTTCCCAATAAGATACCATAAAAAAATGTTCGAATTCTCCTTGTGATTGGCTATAGATGTATGCTCCCTTGTTCCCCGGTAAAGATGTTGCTTCTTTAATGCCTGTTTCGTTTAAATAACTCCGAAAACCTTCTGCTTTTTTGATCGGAACTATTCCATGCCAACTTCGAACAATCATTAATTAATCTCTCCTTAAATAAATTTTACTCATATTAATAACTCTAATAATAATTAAGCAAAGCCCATTCCTCAATTCATAGATAAGGCGCTCAAAGCAGGAATTACACATTACGTACCGGTTTTATTATGTGATGGACGATGACCTCAAAGCTCTTAGCTGGCATGGACGACAGCCCTTAAATCCTTTTCATAAAGATTTAAGATATCACCAAATAAACTTACGGTTTCCTCTAAATCCATAATTTTCATAATATGTGCATAGACCATTAATTTTAGATGAACAATCAAGTCTTAGATAATCTATTCCGCTTTCTTTTAGGGTTGTTTCTATATGTTTTAATATCTCGTTACCAATACCCTTTCCTTTAAGATTTCTTTTGGTTGTAAAGGAATGTATATATCCGGATCTATCTTCCCGTATACCCCAAAACAATTCATCATTATATTGAAGCCTATACATTCCAACTATATCATTTTCATACTCAACAAAATAAAACTCATTATTATTGAAACCTGCTTTTACCCAATCTTTAAAATTTGATGGTGGGTTCAGCCAATCCTGCCAATAATCTATACCCTTCTCATTTAGCCATATTGCTGCATCCTTTAGTAATGAAAAAGCGATAGTAATTTCAAATGGTTCTGCTTTTCTAAAAGTTAAGTCCATCTTTATTCTCCTTGAAGTTCTATAATTAATAGGTGTGGGCAGCAATGACATCGTGAACCTTCTTTTTATGCATTACTTCGTGCTGTGCCCTTTACGTAAAAGCAATGTTATAGGATGCCGCACGTGCTACAAAGGATCTTCTAAAATTTACTTATTATGAATCATTATACCAAGTTTTTCTGAAAGATCGATAACATACTTTTTATGTGAGTGAACATCTGTTTCACTATAATGTCTGTTAAAATATTCCTCAGCTTGAGCCATGCTCCCTAATTTATAATGTATCAGACCAATATCAAGATAATTTCTACTCATAACATGGTATTTCTTAATATACAACGCTAAATTATTCATTATTTTCTCTCGGGAGGATAACTCATCAAAAAACACAAAAGCATGCTTTTGTAATTGTTCTATAATAATTGAACATAATCCCTTTGAGTCCTCTGATATTTTCCACCAGTAATCTTCGTTTGATATCAAATTGCTAAGTCTTGTTCTAATATGGCAATCATACTCCTGAATAACGTTCTTGCTAGGTTTCAGTCTCTCTTCAAGTTCTACTATATCAGGGATGTAAATGCCTAAGTTTACAGTAAAAAGTCCATAAAAACTTTCTCGAAATCCTGGGAT
>JAEZAD010000033.1 GCA_023430565.1 Verrucomicrobiota bacterium | reverse complement strand
TTTTTTTTGTTAACCGCGCGCGGAGGGCGGCGTCTCAAGGCACGAATATGAAAACCATGCTTGTTTCCCTGGCGCTTGCGACGGCTGCGGTAAGCACCGCACAAGCGGAACATTATCGTCCGTCGGTCGTTCGCGACACGACGATTGTCGGTGCGGTGGCGGGAGCGTTGATTGGCGGGCACAATGGCAACCGCTGGGCGGAAGGGGCGATCGTCGGTGCGGCGGCGGGCGCGGTGGTTGGCGCGGTGGTTGATAGCAATCGCTCGTCGCACGTGGAGTATCGGCATCGTCATGTGCGGCCGGCCCCGGTCGTGGTGGTGAATCCTGCGCCGGTGGTCGTCGTGAATCGTGCGCCGCGGCGCGTGGTGTATGTGGATGCGTATCCGCCGCCGGTGGTGGTTTCACGGCCGGTGGTGGTGATCGACAGTCACCGGCATGGGCACCGGCACCATCATCGTCACCGGCATCATCATCACCGGTATTGATCGTTTGAGGGGCGGGTCTGAGGACCCGCCCTATTTTTTGGACGGACGAAGCGACGCGAGAGCGAACTCGGAGAAGTCGTTGACGATGCCTTCGTGCGGGCGGTCCTGTTTGAAGATTTCCAGGATGCGGGCGTGTTCGTGGTCGGTGGTCGGTGGTCGGGAAAATTCTTGGCGGTTCGCCGGGCAGGAAGATTCCGGTGTAGGCGCGGCGGCGATCGACCAGGCGACGGATGACAACCATGCCGCGAACGGTGTCAGGCTGAGGAGCCGGCGGCGATGGGGATGTGCTCGATCACGTGGTGCAGAGCGCCGGCGGGGCGGAGTTCGCTTTCGAGTAAATCGAACGCATCGACACGGAAAGACGGGCCTTCGAAGGCGGCGTGCGTGCGCAGCCATTTCGCGACGGCGGGGGCGGCGTCGGGCGTGCAGCGGGCGAGGGAGACGTGCGGATGAAAGCTGCTGACGTCGAAATCGAGGCCGAGGTTGAGGAGGGCTTCGTCGATCTGTTTGCGCAGTTGATGGAGTCGCGGGTGGGCGTTGCCGAGGCCGGCCCAGAGGACGCGCGGCGGACCGCCTTTGGCGGGAAAAGCGCCGACGCCTTCGACGGGGAGGAGGAAGGGCTCGACCTGAATGGTGGAGAGGCGTTCGACGATGGCGGGGAGGCGGGCGTCGTCGACGTCGCCGAGGAAACGCATCGTGACGTGAAGCTGATGTTGGGGTGTCCAACGGGCGCCCGGCAGGGATTCGGCGGCGAGACGCGAGAGGACGATTTGGATCGGTTCGGGGAGGGGGAGCGCGATGAAAAGGCGACGGGTGGGCATGAAGGGCGCGTGGGCAAGGGGCCGGGCGCGAAGGAAAGTCCGCGAGATGGGCGGAGATGGCAAATGAGGGAGCGCGAGCGGCGGCTCGCTGGTGCTCGCCGCTACGGGTTAGGACCAGTTGTAGTTGAAACTGATGCTGATGCGTTCGGCGTCGACGCGGTTGGCGGGGACCTCGTGACGGAGCCAGCTTTCGAAAAGGATGACGTTGCCCGCTTCGGCGGGGTAGGTGATATGCGCGCGGTGGGCGGGTTTCGCGTTCGGGAGGCGCGGCGGGGCGGCCATGAATTTGCTGAGGCGGGGGTCTTCGAATTTGAGGCCGGGGCAACCTTTGGGCGTGGCGACGTAGTAGGTGCCGCTGATGAAGGAGAGCGGGTGAAGGTGAAGCGAGTGGGCGGCGCTGGGCGGCATGATGTTCACCCAGCAGTCGGTCATGCGAATGGTGCGGCCGCGGAGGTCGAGTTCGAGGGCGCGGGCGAAGGCCTGGACGTGGCGGGTGATTTTTTTCTCGAGGTGATTGAAGGTGCTCGAGAAGCGGTGGAGTTCGTTCAGGGAGGCGTAGGAAGTGTAGCCGCCGGGGTAGTTTTTTTCGCTCCAGCGGCGGCCGGCGTCGTCGAACTCGCGGAGTTGCCGGCACTCGGTGGCGAGGCTGTCGTTGAGGTGTTTGAGGCCGGAGCGTTGGAGCGGCTCGCTGTAGATGTAGGTGGGGAACCAGGCGCGGGCGGGCATGGGGGGAGCGAAGCAGCCCCGGGGGAAAGGGCAATGCGGTTGGCGAGGCGCCCGATGGGCGGTTCGGCTCGATGGCGCTCGCCGCTACACGAGCGAACAGCCCACTCGCTCACGCTCGTAGCTACTGCCCGGCGGAATCAGCCGCGGTGGGCGTGGGTGAGTTCGCGGGCGGGCGAGTGCTCGGTGTGTCGATCGCGGACGGCGGGGCTGTGGAACGCGATCAGTTGCCAGATGCCGAAGACGATGCCAAAGCCGACGGTGACGAACATGAAAACGATGCGAGGGGTGCCGAGCGGTTCGGTTTGCTGGGGAAGGAGCCAGTAGAAGGCGGCGGCGCCGAGGGCGAGCGAGGCGAGGAGGCAGAAGATGCCCCAGACGATGCCGGCGCAGCGGGTGCAATCGCAGCGGAGAATGATGCTCGAGCCGATGCCGACCATGATGACGTTCCAAACGAGCGGCAGGAAGAGCGGGAACGGGTCGGGGGTCGGGGCGAGTTGAACGAGGAGGACCGTGCCGGAGATGACGAATAGAGCGGCGCCAAGCAATGCGCACAGGGGTAACTTCTTCATAGGGGTAGGCTGGCGAACGTGACGGTTGCGGGGGTGCGCGGGAGAGTCGAGGTTCGATCCGGACGAGGCATGTTTTTAGGAGTGCTTTAGCAGACGCGAGAGGATGAGGCGGATCACTTGGTCGGGAGACTTCGGGATGGGGTTGGGCTGGCGGTAGGTGCCGAAGGCGAGCGGTTGGTCGCGGTGGGCGCTGCGGATTTGGATGTGGAGTTGAATGAGATAGGTTTTGAAGTCCCAAGCCCACTCGTCGTGGTAGGTGATGATGGCGTCGACCTCGCGGGGCATCATGGTCATCGGTCCGGAGGAGGCTTCGAAGCCCATGGCCTGGAGTTCGGCGACGATGGCGCGATCGATCTGGTGGTTATCGGCGAGGCGGCGTTCGACGTAGAAACGTTGGAGGGTGCTGAAATCGGTGCGCGGGTGGCGATCGGTGTAGAGGCTGGTGCAAGACGTGAGAAAAAGGGCGAGGAGCGCCAGCAGGGCGGCGGCTGATTTCATCGAAAGGTTGAACGGGTCGCGAAAAGGGTTGGCTGCCCTATTCGACGACGTAGAGCGAAGATCGTTCGATCTTTGTCAGGATTGGGGCAGAAAACGCGCGCGGAGGGCGCCGAGGCGGGTTTCGGCGTCGCGAAGGGTGCGAAGGCGGTCGAGTAGGCGGGATGTTTCGGGCGTATCGAGGAAGAAGCGCTGGCGCGATTCGAGGTCGAGTTTCGCCTGGGTCAGGGTGTCGGACGCGATGAAGTGAAGATCGGGCGAGTCGGCGACGGCGCCGGGCGACTGCTCGGGGTCGAGGTGTTCGAGGAGGAATTCGGCGAGGAAGTCGGGCAGGTGGAGCCGGTAGAGTTGAGCGCCGAAGGCGTAGAGGCGGGTGGCGGTGGCGCGGAAGTGGGGGAAGCCGTTCGACTCCCAGCGGCGGGAGAGGGCGAGGCCGTCGTCGACGAGGTCGCTGGCTTCGTCGGCAAGGGCGTCGGTGGGTTCGCCGCGGCGATTGGACCGATAGAGGATGCGGCCGATGGCTTCGCAGCGGGCGCGGCGAGCTTTCAGGCTGACGTCGGCGAGGGCGGGTTGTTGTTGTTCGAGCGGGGTCGTGAGGACGATGGCTTCGCGGGCGGAGGCGTCGGCGCGATCGTCTTCGTCGATGGCGAGAAGGGCGTTGGCCTGATTCATCCAGGCGGCGGCGAGGTTGATGCGGAAGGACGGGTGGGCGTCGAGGGGGAGGGTGCGGAGGACAGAGATGGCTTCCTCCTGCGAGCGGACGGATTCGACGATGGCGGCGGGGTCGGCTTTGAGATGGAAGGCGTGGCCGCGATTCATCCAGGCGGCGCCGAGGCTGTTGCGGGCGTCGGGGAGCTGGTCGAGCGGAAGTGTGCGGAAAAACGCGATGGCTTCGTCGTAGGCTTGAATGGCCCGCTCGAGAGAGTCGGGGGTGTTCTGGCGCTGGAGGGCGTTGCCGCGATTCATGGCGGCGAGCGCGAGCTGGTGGCGGACGTCGGGTTGCGCGAGCGGAAGGGTGCGGAGGATGACGATCGCCTGCTCGTAGCAGCGGAGAGCGGCGGCGAGGGAATCGGCGGTGGGGCGCGATTCGAGGACCTGGCCCTCGCGAAGGAGCTGGGCGGCTTGGGCGAAGATTTCGGCTGGAGACATGGAGACGGGTTTACCGCAAAGGACGCAAAGAGCACAAAGAAGGCCGAGGAGGAAAGCTCCAAGGTCCGTGATCCGAGCTCCAGTGAACTTCCAAGCCTGAAGGCTGGAGCGGAGCGGCCGGGCTTAGGAGTTGGTTTTCCGGGGGAAGAAGCGGCGCCAGGCGAGAGCGAAACCGGTGTAGGCGAGAAAGCAGCCGCCGAGGGAGGCGAGGCCGGCGACGAGCTGACCACCCCAGCCGAGGGCTTCGCCGGTGTGGAGGAAACGCGTCCACGTGCGAAGCTGGCGGCCGGTCCCGAGATCGGCAAAGGATTCGGTGCGAAGGAGGTCGCCGGTGTAGGGATTCAGCGTGACCGTGGTCGACGCGGTGCGCGGCCAGGTGGCGGGAAGTTTGACGAGAAACGTGAGCGGCTGCGGGGCCGAGGAGTGCGGGCGGGCGTCGGCCGGAGCACCCGTCGCCTGGCCACGATTTTGGGGACCCGGGCCGGGGCCGCGGCCGGGCGCGGGGAGGCGAAGGGTGATTTGTTGCCAACCGGGGAACGCGTTTTGAATCGCGGCGAATTGGGCAGCGTGGGCGAGCGGGCGGGCGCCGGGGGGAGGCGGGGGCAGTTCGATGGGTGCGGCGGAGGCGGCGGGCGGGCCGCCGCGGACCGGAGGCTCTTCGCCGACGAGGCGGTAAACGAGGGCGTTGCCCCAGCGGAAGGAAATGGGAAGCGCGGTGAGCGTGAGGACGATGAGGATGGGCGCGGACCAGAGACCGATGACGTTGTGCCAGTTGAAGTCGCGGGCTTTGCCGCGGAGCTGCCAGTCGAAGAGCGAGAGTGCGCGGACGCTGCGCCAGGACCAGTTGCGCGGCATCCAGAGATAGAGCCCGGTGACGGCGAGCAGGAAGAAGGCGAGGTTGCAGATGCCGTTGATGAGCTTGCCGGTGGGGCGGTGGTCGCCGGAGAGCGCGAGGAAGCGGTGCCACTCGACCATGACGTGCATGAAATCGTGGACGGCGGTGGAGGCAGGTTTTTGGACAGCGCCGGTGTAGGGGTTGACGAAGACGGTGTGGTCACGGCCGAGGGAGAACGCGACGGCATCGCGGGGGTCGGCGGAGAGGACGATCGAGGCGGGGCGGGCGTCGGGATGGGCGGTGCGGACGCGAGCGGCGAGATCGTCGAGGGAGAGGCGCGGCTGATTTTCAGCGGGCGGGGTAATGCGGCGGGCGTCGCGTTCGGACCAGGAGACGAGTTGTTTTTCGAAGGCCAGGACGGTGCCGGTGAAGCACATGATGGCGATCGAGAGACCGGCGACGAGACCGGCGACGAGGTGGACCCAGAAAAGGAATTTGCGGAAGCGCATGGGTGGAGCGGTGCGCGACCGGGGGCGTCAAGCGAAGGCGGGCGTGGGCGCGACGGCGCGGGCGAATTGGACGCGGACCCACGGGAGGGTGCGGAGGTCCTCGGCGGCGAGGCACGCGCAACGCGTGCGGAGATCGGCGCAGCTGGCGAGGTCGAGAATCAGCGGGAGCGTGCGGGGCGGTTCGCAGCGGTTGAGAAAAACGCGGGCGCAGAACTGGCTTTCGAGCCAGCGGCGAAGCCGGAAGCAGGCGAGGTAGTGTCGCTCTTCGACGATGCGGCGGAGGCGGAAGAAGCCGGAGAGGATCGTATCGGCATCGGCGTCGCCGGCGAGCAGCAGGCGAAAGTCGAGGGCGGCGTCGAGGGCGAGTTCGAAGGATTCGTCAGCGCGGTCGCGGGTGATGGCGGCGAGGAGCTGATCGAGGACGGCCGTGCCGTGATTGAGGGGGCAGCTGGCGGCGGACGAAGGGGCGGAAAGCGGCGAAAAGGCGGCCGGAACGGGCGTCGTGGCGTTCATTAGGAGTGAAACTCAGTCTCAGCAGAGGGGCTTTAAAAAGCGCCGAGGTGAGTCGGCGCAGAAGGTTTGTCGTGAAAAAGGGAGTTTGGCGAAACGGACCGCCGCGCGGGGAGCGCGGCGGAGTGATGTTGTTGGAGAGATGGTTAGGCGGCGATCAGACGGATTTCAGATAGCTTTTGAGCATCCAAGTGGTCTTCTGATGCCAGGTGATTCGCTCGATGGCAAGATCCTGTGTTTCGAGATCGTTGGCGTGTCCGGCGGCGTCGCGAAGGGCGAGGGCGTCGTTGAGCGTCTTTTCGTGGGCGATGATGAGGGAGGCGACGTAGTCCTTGGCGGGGATGGAGCCGGTGGCGAATTCGTCCATGCCGGCTTCCTTGGCGAAGGCGCGGAGGCCGCCGAGGGCGTAGGAGTCGAGGGCGCGGACGCGTTCGGCGATTTCGTCGATGGCTTCGAAGAGGTGCTCGTATTGTTCCTGAAAGGCCTTGTGGAGGGCGAAGAAACCGGGGCCTTCGACATTCCAGTGGGCGTGGTGGGTGAGAGCCATCAAGGCGTAGGAATCGGCGAGAAGGAGATTGAGGGCAGAAACGAGGGGCGAATCGGCTTTGGTGGATTTGGCGGAGGTTTCGGCGAGCGGTTTCATGCGGACGAGTTTGTTGGAGGTTGGGAGGTTAGCAACTCTGGTGCGGACGAAAGAAGCGGGAGGCCGTTTATGGAACGAGAAACCCGGCGATGGTTTCACGGGCGTGGCGAGCGGCGTCGGCGGGATCGAAGGCGCGGCCGGCGGCCAGTTCGGCGGCGTAGGCGAAGTGGAGCTCGAAAAGAGGCTGGCCGTCGACGGTCGGGCGGAGCGTGAAGCGGTCGTGGGTCGCAAAGACGTCGTGCCAGGCGTGACGAACGGCGGACCAGTAGGGAGCGGTGCCGGACCATTCGGCATCGGCGGCGGCGAGGGAAGGGGCGGCGATGCGCTCGTAGCGGTCGAGACCGGATTCGTGAGCGAGGTAGCGGGGCGGGGCGGCGGGGACGGTTTCGCCGGCGATGCGTTTCCAGTTGTCCTGAGCGTGGACCCAGCCCGTGGGTGTAATGAGAATCTGGTGTCGGCCTTCGATCACGTCGTAGTCGTGGCGGGTGCTGGATTCGCGGCGCGGGAGTGGGCGCCAGGCGATTTCGGAAGTCCACAGCGAGCGATTGCCGTCGTGCGACCAGCGGCCGAGCGCTTCGTAGCGAGGCGAGTCGTCGACCTGGAAAACGGCTTGGGACCACGCGCCGGCGGATTCGTCGGGCGCGGGTTGGCGGCGCGCCCAGGTGCGTTCGCCGCGGAAGGTGTGGAGGTCGGTGTCTTCGTAGGTCCAGTCCTGACGCCAGTGTTTCTGCAGCATCGGCGCGGACGCGGTGCCGTCGGCCTGCTGGAAGAACATCACGAGCGTGTGCTGGAGGGTGATGAAGCGGCCGGTGTCTTCGATGACGCGAATGTGCTCGGTGGCCCAGGAATGATACGGGCGCGACGGTGCGGAGTCGGGAGTGAGGCCGAGGGTTTCGAGAAAGTGAAAGCTGGTCTTGTAGTCGCCGGCGAGCGCGAGGATGGCGGCGCGGTCGCGTTCGAAGGCGCTGGCCGCGGAGGCGATGGCGGGCAGCGGCAGGGATTGCGGGGGTGCGAGCGTAACGGTGGACCCGCGCGAGGTGCCGCCGCGTGGCTGGGCGACGGTGGAGGGCACGTCGCCCCAGCCGAAGAGGTAGGAGGACGTGGCGGTGGGCGGGTGGTTGGGTGGGAGAACGGGAGCTTGGGCGGCGGTTCGAGGCGGAGGCGCGTGTTGGCAACCCGCGAGGAGGACGCCGAAGGCGAAGAGGCAGACGGGAGCGGGGAATTTCATGGCGTTGCGGCGACGGTTCAGGCGCAACGGATGTTCTTCATGGGATCGGAAGCAAACGCGCTTGCGCCAAGGACGAGCACGGACACGCGGGCGTCGGGGCAGAAGCAGGCGAGACGGCAGGCGAGGCACCAGACCTGGTGCTGGCTGGCGGCGAGTTCGGCGGGGAGGCGAAGGGTGACGACGGGCTCGCGAAGGGAGAGGTTGGGCGGGGCGGTGGCGACGACGAGGGGCTGGCCGGTGTCGCGGGCGCAGGTCTGGGCAATCGAGGCGAGGGCGGTGGATTCCACGGCGCGGCGGGCGCGGATTTCGCAGGTGATGGCGGGCGGGGAGTTCATGGAAAAACGGCGGATGGGGATGAATCCGCGAGCCGGATACACGTCAGGATGTCCGGCCGATGGCGGGGTGGACGTTCATCGGGTCGCCGGGGCGGGCGTAGCGGAGTCGTAGAAGCCGGCGTCGTCGTGAACGAAGGCAACTTGGCAGGGATGTGGCCTTGAAGGTGAGAAAGAGCAGCTGAAGCAGGCTCAGGGGTGAATTTGGTGCACAATGCGGTGAACGGTGCAGGGGCCCGGTCCCGCCGCTCGCGCGGCGGGTGACAGGGTGGTGCGGATCAGAAGTTGAGGGTGGCGGAGAGGAGAAGCGTGCGGGGGGCGCCAACGGTGAGGTATCCGGCGCCTGGATATCCGCCGGCGGAGGCCCAGTAGTTTTCGTCGGTGACGTTTTCGACGCGGGCGCGGAGGGTGAGCGTGCGGTTTGCGGCGAGCGGGACGACGTAACGGGCGCCGAGGTCGAGGCGGGTCCAGTCGGGGACCTGCTGGGTGTTGGCGGCGTCGGCGAACTGCTCGGTGGTGTGGATCACGCGGGCGTCGAAGGAGAGGTTTTCGACGAAGGGCGCGACGTATTCGAGGCCGAGGTTGAGCTGGGTGTCGGGCGCGCCGATGGCGTCGCGGCCGGAGGCGTCGGTATCCAGGAAACTGATGCCGCCGAGGATGCGGAGTGACGGGGCGAGTTCGCCGAAGGCCGAGAGCTCGAGGCCGCGGTGGCGCTGGTGATCGACGATGCGGAAGCGGTTGTCGGCGCCGACGCCGGCGATGGGTTTGCGGGTGTCGAAGACGCTGACGGAACCGCCGAGGCGGCCGGCGTCGAATTTGAGGCCGAGTTCGAGCTGCTCGGTTTTGTAGGGGGAGAGGACTTCGCCGGCGTTGAGGACGGGCGTGGAGCCGGACGCGGCGGGCGCGACGTCGCCTTTCGAGAGGCCCTCGATGTAGTTGGCGTAGGCGGAGAGTTGGCGGGTGAATTTGTAAACGAGTCCGCCGACGGGGGTGACGGCGTGCTTCGAGTAGCTCGAGCCGAGGACGCCGGTGTTGTAGTCGTAGCTGCTGGTGGATATTTTCTGGTAGCGGACGCCGACGGTGAAGAGGAGACGGGCGTCGAGGGCGGAGATGGCGTCGGCGATCGCGAAACTGGAGGTCTTCACGCGCTCGGTGACGAGCGGGTTGGACATCGAGCCGCCGGTGAAGAAGTCGGCGGCCGGGGCGGTGACGACGGTCGGCGCGTAGAGGTTGTTGGCGTAGCCGGCGAAGTTGGAGAAGGCGTAGGCGTTTTTGGATGCGAGCTCGTAGGTGGCAGCGGTGGCGGTGAGCTGGTGGGAGAAGGCGGACGTGCTGAGCGTGGTGCGGACGCCGGCTTCGGCGGTGGTGACGTCGTCTTCGCGGATGTTGTTGAAGCGGTAGGCGGAGGTGGTGCCGTCGGCGTCGATGACGGTGGGGTTGGAGAACGTGGCGCTCTCGTGGCCTTCGCGGGCGCCGGCGGCGAGCCAGGCGGTGACGTTTTCGGAGAGATCGTATTCGGCGCGGAGCGTGCCGAAGGTGTCGCGTTCGTTTGAATACGTCCACGGCTGCGCGACGGAGCGGTCGGCGCGAGGGGGAGGCGGAATGGCGAGGCCGGCGCCGATGGTGATGCTCGGTTGCGAGGCGTTCTTCTTAAAATCCTGGTAGCCGAGGTCGGCGGAGAGGCGAAAGGCGTCGGTGCGGAAATCGAGGCCGAGGGCGGCGAGGCCGAGCGAGGAGTTTTCGCCGTC
>JAEZAD010000139.1 GCA_023430565.1 Verrucomicrobiota bacterium | reverse complement strand
GGCGGGAGGATTTTGATTTCCGCTTTTTCGACCGACGGCTGGATGACCTCGGCGGGCGGAGCGATGGGCTCGCCGGCGGCGGGGGCCGTGGTGGCGGGCGGCTCCGACGCGCCGGTGACGGGGGCGTTGGCGACGGGGATGGCGGTGTCGGGGATGTTTTCGGCCTGCGGCGCGGGGACGGCGGGCTCGTTGGCGGGGGCGGTCGCGGGCGCGGGGCTCACGAACGGGTGCGTGTATTCACGCACGGGCGTGATCACGGCGACGGCGCTCGGCTTGTAGCCGGCGGCGGGGGCGGTCGTGGCGGCGGGGGCCGACGGCGGCGTGGGGCGCTTGCCGCGGGCGAGGCCGGAGCCTCGGGCGTTGCCGAATGAGCCGACCACCGGGGTGGTGGCGGGCTGGCCGGTCGGCGCCGGGTTGCTCGCCGGCGCCGCGGTTGGCGGAGTGTCGGCGGCGGTCGCGGGAGCCGCAGAGGGCTCACCGGACGGGTTTTGGTCTGACATGTTTATCTGTTTGTTGCTGGTGCTCATCGCGCCAAAGCGGGAGAGCGACCGGTTGGTTGGGCCGGCGGAGCGCGATGGGTAGCGGCTCGACGCAGGCGTGAAGGGCGCACGGTCGTGCAAAGGTGGATGGGGAGCAACTGCAAAGTCGGGCGAAGACACGCGGCGAGGACACCGCGCCTCCTCCGGCGGGAGGAGGAGGCAGAGTTGTCGCTTGCCAGGGGAGAGGCGGGGGCGGCAGGGTTTTGCGCATGGATAAACTCGAGGAGATCTTCCAGATGCAGGACGCGTTGAACCGCCGGATCGGGGTAAATTTGCCGCCGGCGAGCGATGAGGAGAAAGCGAAGTGGATTCTCAACTACACGCGGGCGATGCAGCAGGAGACGGCGGAGCTGATCGATTCGGTGCCGTGGAAGTGGTGGGCGAAATACCAGAAGTTCGACGAGCAGAACGCGAAGGTGGAGGTGGTGGACCTGTTTCACTTTCTCGTGTCGCTCGCGCAGACGCTCGGGATGACGGCTGACGATGTTTACCAGGCGTATCTGAAAAAGAATGCGGTGAACCACGCGCGGCAGGAGACGGGCTACGCCAAGAAGGACGAGGCGGACTCGCGGCATATTTGAGCGCGCCTCAGGCGCGCTCACGGGCGAGGGGCGAGGGGCAAGAGGCGAGGGGCGGAGGCCGCGGGAGCTATTCGCGGCGGCGTTCGCCGATCGACGTCGGGGAGCGGAACGAGGTGGTCGTGGATTGGCGGAGTTTTTTCGAGAGAGCGGGGTCGACGTCGTCGATGAGGTCGATGAGCTCCGCGGTTTCGGTGCGGCGGCGCACGCGTTCCTCTTCGGCGTGAAGAGCGAGGGCTTCGGCGTCGTTGGCGCGGGAGCCGCCGAGGAGGAGAAGCGGGTCGGCGGCGAGGGTCGCGACGAGCGAGAGCGGGCCGAGGGTTTTGCGATAGAGCGGGCTGAGGTGGCGGCGCTTGGCGACGTCGAGCCGGCCTTTGTCGGTGAGGATCCGATGTTCCTCGAGATCGACGCGATCGGCGCGGACGTCGAGTTGCGGGAGGACGAGGATGGGGCCCGGGGCGGACGCGATGGGTTCGTCGGGTTTGGGCGTGGCCGCGGGCGGGGGTGTGTAGACGATGCCGAGGCGATCGGACGCGCGGGGGCGAGCGGGCGGGGAGGGCGCGGGTGTTTCGCCGGCGTGGAGCAACGTGGCTCCGAGGAGCGAGAGCAGGGCGGCGTGAGGGAGGGTCACGGCCGCGGCGGGGTTTACCGCGAGACCACGAAGGCGGCGGTGACGTCGACGGCGACGCTGCCGTTTTCGACGACGGAGGCTTTCAGCTTGAGCTTGGCCTTGCCGTAGCGGGTGAGGGCTTCCTTGAACTCGGCGATGGCGGCCTGGGCGGGGCGTTCGCAGATGGCGCGGAGGTCGCCGAGGACGGGGCGGCGGTAGGCGGCGCGGCTTTCTTTTACGACGATGCGCCACTCGGTTTTCGCGGGGCTCGATTCGTCTTTCATCAACTCCCAGACGACGCCGTAGCCGGCGAGGGTGGCGAGGGAGACGAGGCTGCCGCCGAAGGCGGTGTTGAGCGAATTCTTGTTCTGCTCTTTCGGTGCGGTGAGGACGAGCGCCTTGGCGTCGCTGACCTCCACGCCGACGCCCATCGCTTTCGCGAGCGGGATCATCTCATGGAGGAAGAGCTCCAGGGCAGGGACCTTCACCGATTTCATTCTGGGGGACGTTGCAGAAAAAAAACGCGCTCGTCAAAGCTGCTGGGGCGCAAGAAGGCAGGAAACCGTCACCGGCGGTTTTCCCAGGACGGTGGTTCGCCGCGGGAGGAGCGGGACGGGAGCTGCGGGGCGCCGGGGATGTAAGTGATGGGCGGAACGGGGGGTTGAAGCGTTTTCGATTTCTGAGCGAAGGACGCGGGTTCGAGGGAGCGAGGGGGAGAAACGGATGTCTCAGCGGGACAGGTTATGTCTGGTTTTCTCAAGTTTTTGGCAGTCGCGGTGGTGGTGTATGCACTCGTGGGGTTTTTCGTGGTCCCGCCGATCGCGAAGAAGCAGATGGAGGAAAGGCTGGAGACGGAACTGCAACGCAGTGTGACGATCGCGCGGGTGCGGGTGAATCCGTTTGCGATTTCGGCGACGGTGGAAGGGCTGGAGGTGAGCGCGCCGGACGGCAGCGCGTCGTGGCTGGGATGGCAGCGACTTTATGTGAACATGGATCCGCTGAAGTCGTTCACGGGCGACTGGGCGGTGGGGCGGATCGCGCTGCAGGGATTTCACGGCGCGGTCGAGGTGCGGGAGGATGGGACGCTGAACTTTTCGGATTTGATCGAAAAATATTCCGCGCAGGCGCGGGAGCCGAGTGAGCCGTCGGCGTGGGCGCGGCCGGTGCGGATCGAGCGGATGGATGTGACGAGTGCGCAGGTGGCGTTCACGGATCTGTCGCGGGACGACGAGTTCAAGACGGTGGTGGGGCCGGTGAACTTTTCGTTGACGAAATTTCGCACGTCGGGGTCGGGCGGCGCGGCTTATCGGTTCGAGGCGACGAGCGAGGCGGGGGAGCGTTTTCAATGGATGGGCACGCTGGCGGCGGCGCCGCTCGCGTCGGTGGGCGAATGGCGGATCGAAAACGTGCAGCTGGCGAAGTATGCGCCGTATCTGGCGGACCGGATGCAAGCGGTGGTGGTGGACGGCGCGCTGACGGCGGGCGGCAGCTATGACGTGAGTCTCGCGCCGGGCGACCGGCGGATGACGTTGAGCGAAGGGTCGCTGTTGTTGAAACAGCTGAGCGTGATCGAGCAGGAAGGCGGGGCGCCGGTGGTGGAGGTGGGGGTGATGGAGATTTCCGGGGTGAGCGCGGACGCGACGGACGTGCTAGCGCCGAAGGTGGCGATCGGGGCGATCCGCGTGAACCAGGGACGCGCGGCGGTGCGGCGGGAGAAGGATGGGACGCTGAACCTGCTCGCGATGCTGCGGCCGAAGGACGATGCGAGCGGACCAGAGGCGGAGGCGAATGCGAGCGGGGAGCGTCGGTTGGAGGCGACGGCGGAAGAGATCGCGGTGAGTGGATTTGCGCTGGAGCTGCGGGACGAGGCCGGGCCGGAGCCGGTGGAGGTCGCGCTGGAGAAGATCGAGGCGAAGGTGACGGCGTTCACGCTGGAGCCGGGCGCGCCGATACCGGTGAGCGTGGCGTTCGACGTGAAACCGCAGGGGACGGTAAACGTGACGGGGAACGTGACGCTGGCGCCGTTTCAGGCGGTGGTCGGCGTCGACGTGGCGCGCGTGGCGCTGGCGCCGTTCGGGCCGGGGTTGCGCAGCGTATCCGAAGCGCGGATAGCGCGAGGGCTCGGGTCGGTGAAAGGCGAGGCGAACGTGAGCGCGGAGGGTGGGAGCACGTTTTCGGGCGAGGCGAGGCTCGAGGATTTCGCGATCGCGGGGCGGGAGGGGCCGGAGGTGGCGGGGCTGTCGGAATTCACGGTGAGCGACATCAAGGTGGCGACGCTGCCGCGGCTGGCGCTTTCGGCGGGCGAGGTGAAGGTGGTGCGGCCCTTCGCGCGGGTGGTGCGGGCGGAGGACGGGACGTTGAATCTGGCCGCACTGACGCCGGCGAAGACGAGTAACGATGAAGCGGATACGGCGGGAGCCACGAACGACGGAGGGGAGACGACGGACGACGGCGAGGCGCCGGAGATCGCGGTGACGCGCGTGCTGGTGCAGGAGGGCGAGTTCACGTTTGCGGACGAGTCGGTGCAGCCGCAGGTGAATCTCGCGCTGGGGCGCGTGAATGGGGCGTTGCGAAACATGTCGTCGTTGCGGCCGGAGCTGGGCGATGCGGAGTTTCAGGCGCAGGTGAACGGGGCGCCGGCGGTGCGTGTGCTGGGGCGGGTGAATCCGCTGACGCGGGCGCCGTTTGTCGACATGCAGCTGGAGGTGGACGCGGTGGACCTGGTGCCGGCGAGCCCGTATTTCGGCAAGTTCGTGGGCTACGAGCTGACGAGCGGGCGGTTGTTCGTCGAGACCCGGGCGAAGCTGGCGGATGAGCGGCTCGACATGACCAACAACGTGCAGGTGGAGCAGTTTGCGCTGGGGGCGGCGACGAACAGTCCGGACGCGGTGAAGATGCCGGTGAAGCTCGGGGTGGCGTTGTTGAAGGATGCGGAGGGGAAGATCACGCTGGATGTGCCGGTGCAGGGCAGTCTGGCGGATCCGCAGTTCGACATTGGGAAAGTGGTGGGGCAGGTGTTTTCGAATTTGTTCGCGAAGGCGGCGACGTCGCCGTTTGCGCTGCTCGGGTCGATGTTCGGCGGCGGAGGCGAGGAGTTGGGGCAGCAGGAATTTCTGCCGGGCGGCGTGACGCTGACGGAGGAGAGTCGCGCGCGGCTCGAGGTGGTGCGGCGGGCGTTGACGGAGCGGCCGGCGTTGATGCTCGAGATCGAGGCGGGCTACGATCGCGAGGCGGATGCGGAAGGATTCAAGCGGCGGATGCTGGCGGAGCTTATTCGGGCGGAGATCGGATTGGACGACGCAGCGGGAGCGGAGTCGGAGCGGGAGTTGACGGGCGAGGAACGGGAGCGGGGGCTGAGGCAGTTGTTCGTGAAACGGTTTCCGTCGGGCGTGACGTGGGCGTCGAACGTGGACGAACGTGCGGCGGCGGAATCGACGCAGGCGTCGGCGCCGCCCGGGGCCGAGCCGGCGGCGCGGGAGGAAGAGGAGCGGCGTGGCTTTTTCCGAAAGACGTGGGATATCGCGACGTTGAAAGGACCGCGGGATTGGATCAGTGGCCGCAGCCGCCGGGAGGAGGAGCAGCGGCGGGCGGAGGCGGAGCGGCTGGCGGTGGAGCAGCGTGCGGCGGCGGAGCGCGCGGCGCTCGCGTCGCGGGAACCGGCGCAGGCGGGGCCGGGTGGGGCGTTGCCGTCGCTCGAGGAGATGGAGCGGGTGGTGTTGGCGAGCCTGGCGGTGGAAGGCGGCGAACTTGCGGCGCTCGCGACGGAGCGGGCCGAGCGCGTGCGCGATGTGTTGCTGGCCGATGGGACGATCGATGCGTCGCGGGTGACGATTCTGGATTCGCCGGGGGATGAGCCGAAGGTGAAAGGGCCGCGGGCGATGCTGCACCTGCGATGAGGGCGGGGCGGGGCGGGACGAGAAATTCAGGGACGCAGGACGCGGGTAGCGGCGGACGTTTGGCCGTTGCGCGATGGCGGGAGGATCGTTTCGTGGCTGGATGGAGTGTCGTTCAGGATGCGGGGCGTGCTGTATTGCTCCCAGTATTTCGTCGCCGATTCCGGGCATGAGGTGGGGCAAGCCGGCGGGGATTCCGTGCGTGCAGCTGTTGCCGGATTTGCGGTGTGCGCTTTTCGGGAAACCGGAGAGGCCGGCGGTGTGCGCGAGTTTGCGGCCGGTGGAGCACATGTGCGGCGCGGATCGCGGGGAGGCGCTGGCGATGCTGGGGGAGTTGGAGCGCGCGACGGCGCCGTGACGCGGACGGTGGCGATGTGAGAAAGTGGCGGGGCGTAGCGGCGGGGGCGGTTTGTTTTGAGACGGCGGCGATGTGTGACGGCGGGCCGTCTCGAACGAGATGGGTGCCGGATGCGTGGAGGGTCGAACCGCGTCGCGGGCGAGTATGAATTTCGGCGGGGCCGCGGGGCGCTGGTTGTTTCGCGATTCGGAGGACGGCGTGACGACAGAGCGGACGGGTGCGGTCGCGC
>JAEZAD010000127.1 GCA_023430565.1 Verrucomicrobiota bacterium | reverse complement strand
CTCGGGCTGTATCTTGCGTCGGTGTTGATCTGGGGGTCGACGTGGCTCGCGATCACGTTTCAGCTCGGGCGGGTGCCGGCGGAGGTGTCGGTGGCATATCGGTTCGCGCTGGCGAGCGGGATGTTGTTTGCGTGGTGCGCGGTGCGGCGGCTGCGGCTGGCGTATTCAGTTTCCGAGCACGGGTGGATGGCGCTGCAGGGCGGGCTGCTGTTCGGCGTGAACTATGTGCTGGTGTATCTCGCGGAGGAGCAGATCGCGTCGGGGCTGGTGGCGCTGATTTTTTCGACAATGGTGTTCTGGAATATCGCGGCGACGCGGGTGTTTCTCGGGACGAAGGTGGTGCGCTCGGCGGTGGGGGCGGCGTTGCTCGGCGTGAGCGGGGTGGGGCTCGTGGTGTGGCCGGAGTTGGAGAACGGTGGTGGCGGGCGAGGGAGTGTCGTGCTGGGCGTGGGGCTGGCGCTGGTGTCGACGGTGTCGGCGTCGTTGGGAAACATCGTGGCAGCGCGGAATCAGCGTGCGGGTCTGCCGGTGATGCAGGCGAATGCGTGGGGGATGTTGTATGGCGCGGCGAGCGTGGCGGTGTATGCGGTGGCAGCGGGGCGGGCGTGGGCGTTTGAGATGACGCCGGCGTATATGGGGTCGCTGGCGTATCTGGCGTTGTTTGGGTCGGTGATCGCGTTCGGGGCGTATCTGACGCTGGTCGGGCGGATCGGGGCGGATCGCGCGGGCTATGTGGGCGCGATGGTGCCGGTGGTGGCGGTGGTGCTGTCGACAGCGTTCGAGGGAATGGTCTGGCACGTGGCGACGGTGGGGGGAATCGGGCTCGTCGTGGCGGGGAATGTGTCGGTGCTAAGGGGGAGGGCGCGGGCGAAGGGTGCGTTGTAGAAGGCAGCCGCGATTTGGGGCGCGTCGAGGGAACGCGAAGCCAGCTGCATCTGCGGGCTGACTACAACGACGGCGCGGATCAGCGCGCGGCGGCTTCGTTCCAAGCGGCGGCGAGGCCGAGGCGATCGATCCAAGGATGCAGGACGCCGAGGTCCAATCCGGTGACGTCGCGGATGGCGCGGATGTCGGTGAGGTGTTTGGCGGAGCGGCCCTCGCGGTAGAACTCCAGTTTGCGCAAGACTACGTATTCGGGGGGAGCGACCGAGATCTCGAGGCTGATGTCCCAAGGTAGCGTTGTCGCAGTGGGAGGGCCCAGGCGTGGAGGGGATCGGCTCCGGCCAGATACAGGTCGGCTTTGTAGCCGGATTCGAGATGGATGAGGCTGAAATGGCCCCGCTGGGCGCGCGCCTGTTCGGCGCGGATCACCGATTCCGCCGGGACGTAATATTCGCTTTCGGGAAACGCTTGCAGAAGCGCGGTGCGCTGGGGGTCGTTGAGGCTGAGGACGACATCGAGGTCGTTGGTGACGCGCGGCTGGCCGTAGACGATGGCGGCGGTGGCGCCGGTCGCCATGCAGGGCGCGCCGAGGGCTTCGAGCCGTTGCACAAACAGGCTCAGCTCAGTCGGTGCGGGCATGGAGGACGCGATCGGCGACGGCGCGGACGACCTTTGCTTCGTCCCATTCCGGGTGGCGGCTGCGGAAACCGGCGGCGAGGAGTTCGCGCATCGAGCGGTTCATTTCCTGGGCACGTTGCAGGCGCTGGGTCGGAGTCATCGCGCGCACGATCGCGAGCTGGCGTTCGAGGGCCAGACGGACGTGATCGGGTTCGGCGGTGAGGGACATGGAGGGAGGGTGAGGCTGGCGGGGATGAGGCAGCAAGTTTGGCGTGGGTGCTTGGCGGGGCCGAGGGGATTCAGGGATGATGATAATCAACGAATATCGGCCCGACCCCATTTGGGACCGCCATTTGGGACCGGGACCCCACGACGAAGGTGGGGTGCAAGCTTCGGGGAATGGGGCGACTCAGGCGTTGAGCTCGGCGCCTTCGTTCAACGTCCGGAGATATTCGTCGTAGGCGAAAACGCGGTTGCGAGCGTAGCCGGTGATCTCGCGCACGATGCCCTGCTCGATCATCAGGCGCAGCGCGGCGTTGGCGGTGGGCGCGCTGAAACCGTGGTGCGAAACAAGGCGAGGGGCGGTGATGACGGGTTTGCGCTGGAGGATGTCGTGGAGCTTCAGTGCAGACATCCCCTTGCGACCGAGCGTGTGCAGTTTCTGACGATCATTTTGGAAGAGCCTCAGGAGACGGGCAGCGGTTTCGGCGGCTTGGTTGCCGGTCTCCTCCACGCCGGAGAGGAAGAAGTCAATCCAAGCCTCCCAGTCGCCATGGGTGCGCACGCGCTGGAGCAGATCGTAATAGGCGGTGCGGTGTTTTTTCAGATACAGGCTGAGATAGAGCAGTGGCTCGGGGAGTTTTTTGTCGTGGCAGAGCAGGAGCGTGACGAGAAGGCGGCCGATGCGGCCGTTGCCATCGAGGAACGGATGGATCGTCTCGAATTGCGCGTGCGCGAGGCCGGCGCGGATGAGCGTCGGAAGTGATTCGTCGTAGAGGAACTTCTCCAAGTCGCCCATGCACTCGAGGACGTGCGTCGGAGGCGGTGGAACGAAGAGCGCGTTCCCGGGGCGCGAACCGCCGATCCAGTTCTGCGAGGTGCGAAACTCGCCAGGTTGTTTTTCGCTGCCGCGCCCCTTGGCGAGTAGAACAGCGTGGATCTCCTTCAGCAGGCGCAGCGACAAAGGAAAGCCTTCGCGCAGGCGGGCGAGTCCGTGCTCCATTGCAGCGACGTAGTTGGAAACCTCGACGACATCATCGATCGGCACGCCGGCGACCGCATCGTTTTCGAAAAGGAGCAGCTCGGAAATAGACGATTGCGTGCCTTCGATCTGCGAGGAGAGCACGGCCTCCTTGCGAACGTAGGAATAGAGGAAGATCTGGGAGTCGGGCAACAGGCTGGTGACGCCGGCGAGTTTGCCGATGGCGACGGTGGCGCGTTCCTTCAGCAGGATATTCCATTGCACCGGCGGCTGGGGTGGCAACGGGTGCGGAACGAAGGCGGAGCACTTCTCCCCGACGAAGGAAATAGGGAGCCGAATGCCCGACGGACCACGTTCCATGAACAAACGGGAGCGTTTCTACTTAAATATGGGAAGCCTTAATTAAGCAGAGGTCGGTTCGCTTAAATATGGCCTACCTTATTTAAGCGAACGCCGCGACGGTTCGGGACGGGCTGTAGAGCTACGGGTGAAAGCCAGATGGATAGCTTCGCCGCAGGCTCCCCCTCACCACGACAAGGGGTGATGATGTCACGAAAGCCGACCGAGGTCGGGCATGAAGGGCGCTCAAAGAGCGCGAGCGAGCTCGCGGGCTACAGGACGGCGGCGATCAGTAGACTTGTTCGTCGAGGAGGGTGAAGAGGTCGGATTCGGTGATGCGCTTTTGGGTCATCGAATCGCGCTCGCGGAGGGTGAAGGTGCCGTCTTTTTCGATGGTTTCGAAATCGATCGTCACACACCACGGGGTGCCGATTTCGTCCTGGCGGCGATAGCGGCGGCCGATGGCGCCGGCTTCGTCGTAGAAAACGGCGTATTTGCGTTTCAACTTCGCGTAGAGCTCGCGGGCGCGTTGCGTGAGCTGCTCCTTGTTCTTGAGGAGCGGGAGGACGGCGACTTTCACGGGCGCGATGCGTGGTGAAAGTTTCAATACGGTGCGTTTCTCGACGTTGCCCTTGTCGTCCTTCACGTCTTCCTCGGCGTAGGCGGCGCAGAGGACGGCGAGGAAGATGCGGTCGGTGCCGACGGCGGGCTCGATGACGTGCGGGACGAATTTCTTTTTCGTGGCCTCGTCGAACATCTCGTGCGGTTTGCCGGAGGCCTGGGCGTGCTGGTTAAGGTCGTAGTTGCCGCGGGCGGCGATGCCCCAGAGCTCCTGCACGCCGAAGGGATACTTGAACATGATGTCGACGGTGCCCTTCGAATAGAACGCGAGTTTTTCCTTCGGGTGCGCGTAGAGCGAGAGGTGCGATTCGGGGAGGCCGATGGAGAGGAGCCAGTTCTTGCACCACTCGATCCATTCCTGGTGGGACTTGGCCCAGTCGGCGTCTTCGTGGATGAAGTATTCCATCTCCATCTGCTCGAATTCGCGGGAGCGGAAGATGAAGTTGCGCGGGGTGATTTCGTTGCGGAAGGACTTGCCGATTTGGGCGATGCCGAAGGGGAGTTTCACGCGGCCGGTGTCGACGACGTTCTTGAAGTCGACGAACATGCCCTGGGCGGTTTCGGGGCGCAGGTAGGCGACGGCGGAGGAGTCGCGCATCGGGCCGACGTAGGTCTCGAACATCATGTTGAACGCGCGCGGCGGCGTGAGGCTGCCGGGTTCGCCGGTGGCGGGCGAGGGGATGAGGGCGATCTCGTCGGGCGTGGCCTCGGTCATGTC
>JAEZAD010000122.1 GCA_023430565.1 Verrucomicrobiota bacterium | reverse complement strand
CGCCGCCACCGACGCCTGCAAGCGCCTCCTCTGCCCCGCGATGGAAACCGAGATGCGCCTCGACTCCAAAAAACGCGCCGACGAAGCCGCCATCAAGGTCTTCACCGACAACCTCCGCGAACTCCTCCTCGCCCCGCCCCTTGGCCAGCGTGCCGTCATGGCCATCGACCCCGGCTTCCGCACCGGCTGCAAAGTCGTCCTCCTCGATCGCCAGGGAAAACTCCTCCACAACGACGTCGTCTATCCCGACCGCCACGAAGACGAGGCGAAGGCCAAACTCGCCGGCTTTGTGCAATTCTTCCACGTCGAAGCCATCGCCATCGGCAACGGCACCGCCGGCCGCGAAACCGAAGCCTTCGTCCGCAAAATCGGCCTCCCCGCCACGATTCCGATCGTGATGGTCAACGAATCCGGCGCCTCCATCTACTCCGCCAGCGAAGTCGCCCGCGAAGAATTCCCCGATCACGACCTCACCGTCCGCGGCGCCGTATCCATCGGACGGAGACTCATGGACCCCCTCGCCGAACTCGTGAAGCTCGACCCGAAATCCATCGGCGTCGGCCAATACCAGCACGACGTCGACCAGATCGCGCTGAAACGCTCCCTCGACGACACCGTCGTCTCTTCCGTCAACGGCGTCGGCGTCGAACTCAACACCGCCTCCAAACAGCTCCTCTCCTACGTCTCCGGCCTCAACGCCGCCGTCGCCGCCGCCATCGTCGCCCGCCGCAACGAAAAAGGCCCCTTCCAATCCCGCGCCGACCTCAAGGACGTCCCACGCCTCGGCCCGAAAGCCTTCGAGCAAGCCGCCGGCTTTCTCCGCATCCGCGACGCCGCGCACCCACTCGACGCCAGCGCCGTTCACCCCGAACGCTACCCGCTCGTCGAAAAAATGGCCGCCGACCTCGGCGCCACCGTCGCCGATCTCGTGCGCGACGGAAAACTCCGCGCGAAAATCAAACTCGAAACCTACGTCACCGCCGACGTCGGCCTCCCCACGCTCACCGATATCATGGCCGAGCTCGCCAAGCCCGGCCGCGATCCGCGCGACAAATTCGAAGTCTTCTCCTTCGACGCCTCCGTTCACGAGCCCAAGGACCTCAAGCCCGGCATGCGTCTCCCCGGCATCGTCACCAACGTCACCGCCTTCGGCGCCTTCGTCGATGTCGGCGTCCATCAGGACGGCCTCGTTCACGTCAGCCAGCTCGCCGACACCTTCGTGAAAGACCCGTCCGCCGTCGCTAAGCCGGGCCAAAAGGTCATGGTCACCGTTGTCGAGATCGACCTCCCCCGAAACCGCATCTCCCTCTCGATGCGCTCTCGCCCCGAAATCCGCCCCGCGAGTGGAGGCGCGGTGCCCCCACCTCGCACGTCTCCCACCTCTCGCACCTCCCCCGGTGCCCCGCGCAGCTCCACCCCCGCCCCCCGCCCGCCTCAAACGCTCAACAGCGATTGGTTCTCGTCCGCCCTCAACAAGAAGCGCTGATCGCCCGTAGCTGCGAGCGCCAGCGAGTGGCCTCAACTTGGCGGCGAGCACCCCGCGCCCCATCGTTTCCTCGCATCGGACTCCCACCGTGGGATCGCTCCGAGATTTTCCACAACACCGAACCCTTCCTCCCGGGTCCATCTTCACCTGATGGACCCCCTTTCCGCCCCTACTCTCCTCTCCGAAAACATCGTTTTCCGCGACATTAACGTCGGCCTCGCTCCCGAATCGCGCATCGCCGCCTTCGAGAAAATCGCCCGCCTCCTTCAGCACGATTCCGCGATCACCCGTATCCGGATCGACATGACGCGCGACGAGCAGGCCACGGCGGACGACGCTCGCTACGTCGCCAAGGGCGAACTCGATCTCGGCGGCCCCACCCTCCTGGCCAGCGTCGCCAACGGCGACCCGCTTCGCGCCCTCGACTTCCTGGTGGAGCGCTTCGACGGCCAGCTCCTTCGCCGCCGCTCCCCCGCCCGCGCCGGTCGCTGACATCGATCCGCGTTCCTCCGCGAGGCCCGCGGGATTCAGGGTTTGCCCGACGTTCGGATCAGTCGCCACGCCGCGTTCCTCTTCCCGGAACGCTTGTCCATGGGAGCGCCGTTCCTACAGCCGAAGCCAGCCGGCCGGATGAGCGCGCAAAGCCACACATAACCATGCATTCCTTTCTGAAACCTCTGCTGGCCGCCTCCGCGGTCGCATTCGCCACCGTCCTGCCGACGGCTCATGCCCAGCTGCTACTCAGCGGCACAAGCCACGGAGCCTTCGTCGACCCCGGCCTGACCTACACGAGCGTGAGCAACGGCCCCGCCGTCTCCCTTTTCGAGTCCGGCGTCGCTTACCGACCCTTCGCGCCTTACAACGACACGACGACCTCCATCACCTACACCGGCGGAGCCTTCACCGACGTCGGCGCCGGCGATCAGCTCGACCTCGGCAGCATTGAGATTCGCAACGGCGTCACCCTCCTCGGCACCACCGCGAGTTGGGCCGCGATGGACCTCTACCTCAACTTGCCCGAGCACGGCGTCCTCGATTTCAAGCTCACCACGCTCCTATTCTCGATCGACAACACCGCCAACGCCGGCGGCACCGCCAACATCCCCGATCTCTTCCTGGTCGGTCACGCCGCGGTCAATCCCCTCGTTCTCGGCGGCTCGGCCGTGAATTTCGACCTGCAACTCTCGCAGCCGGAATTCTCCATGGGCTCCGGCGCCTCCATCGCCGAAGGCAGCCTCGCGGATCTCAGCCTCTACGCCACATTCGACATGACGCCCGTCCCCGAGCCGTCCACCTACGCGCTCTGGGCCGCCGCCCTCCTCACGGGTTTCGTCGCCCTCCGCCGTTTCCGCGCCGCGCCCGTGGCCGCGTGACCCCTTCGTCCAGCGCCACGCCCGTCATCGCTCCGGCCACAACTCGACTTCAGGGCGGGGATCCATCCCCGCCCTTTTTCGTGCCCGCACCGGCCGGCCTCCACCCCGTCCTCCCACCTTCGACCGCCAGCCTCTCGTCCCCAAATCACCGATACGGCTGATGCAGCTCCACCGGATCGGTCTTCGGCTTGCCTTTCGAACGCAGCTTCAAATTCAACATCTCGACCGCAAACGCGAACGCCATCGAGAAGTAGATATACCCCTTCGGAATGTGCCGCCCCAGGCCTTCGCCCACCAGCGTCACGCCGATCAGAATCAGAAAACTCAACGCCAGCATTTTCAGCGTCGGGTGCTTGTTCACGAAATCGCTGATCGCACCGGCAAACGCCAGCATCACGCAGATCGCGATGATCACCGCCGTGATCATCACCCAGAGCTGGTTCGCCATGCCCACCGCCGTGATCACCGAATCCAGCGAAAACACGATGTCGAGCAGGAGGATCTGCACGATCACCCCCGAAAACGAAGCCCGCCCCTTCGCCGCCGTCGCATGCCCGTCCGGCTCCTCGAGCTTCTCGTGCACTTCCTTCACGCTCTTCCAAATCAAAAACAACCCGCCCAGGAGCAGCACCAGATCGCGCCCCGAGATCTCCTGGTTCATCACCGGCAGCGTGAACAAGGGCGCCGTCAGCCCCATGATCCACGTGAGGCTCAGCAGCAGCAAAATCCGGGTCACCAGCGCCAGCGTCAGCCCGAGTTGACGCGCCTTCTTCTGCTGCTCCTCCGGGAGCTTTCCCGCGAGGATCGAGATGAAAATCACGTTGTCGATGCCGAGCACGATCTCGAGCGCCGTCAACGTCAGCAATGACACCCAAGCTTGCGGATCCGAAAGCGCTTCAATCATGGCGCGAGACGCAAGCTGCTGCCTTCGAACCGGTCAACGCTGCTCCCACCAAAAACTCCCCGATCTTTCGCCTGGTTCCTCCGCACCCGCGCTGGACCTGTGCGGTTTGGCCTGGAGCTTGGATCTTGGTCCTTGGAGCTTCTCAGATCGCCCACCCCAACCCCACCCGCAGCCACAACGGCGTGATCGCCACCGCCAGCGCCGTCGTCCCCAGCACCACCTGCACCGCCGTCAACGCCCGCCCGCCAAAATGTTGCGCGATGATGATCGGCATCACCGCCGACGGCATCGCCCCCTGCACCACGATCACCTGCTTCAACTCCACCGAAAACGGCCCCCACTTCGCCAGCGCCAGAAACCCCAGCGGCAACATCCCCAGCCGCACCGCCATCGCCCCCAGCGACACCCGCGGCACAAACAACCCCCGCGGCTCGCCCAGATGATTCGCGAGATTCACCCCCGTCATCAACAGCCCCAGCGGAATCGCGCACACCGCGGGCCCGTGCACCAACTCCAGAAACCATTTCGGCAGCAACGGCGCCCATCCCGCCAGATTCACGATCACCGACACCACCAGCGTGATCACCACCGGACTCACCAGCCGCCGCCATCCCTCCCTCAACGACAGCCCGCTCAACACCAGCACGCCCACCGTCCAGATCGCCGCCTCCACGCCGATGTTATGCACCAGCAGCACGCCGCGGCTCTCCGGCCCAAACATCGCCGCCATGATCGGCAGCGGCAGATAGCCGTAATTCGCGATCCCCGCCGCCAGCGCAAACGTCCGCAGCCCCGTGCCCGCCGTCAGCCCGATCAGCTTCCCCACCTGAAACGCCACCCCGATCGTCACCGCCGTCGTCGCGAAACCCACCAGCGGCGGCATCAACAAATTCTCCGCATCGCGCAGCGCCGCATTCCCCGTCACCGCTTCGAAAATCAAACACGGCATGCACAGATTGATCACCAGCCGGATCATGCTCGCCTCCGCCGCCCCCTCCACCCAGTGCACGCGCCGCAGCACCACCCCGACCGCGATCAACGCGAACACCGGCAAAATCAGCAGCAACAGATCGACGTAGGAGAGCACCGCTTCAAAAGCTCCAAGATCCCAGCCCCAAGCTCCAGAGAAACTTCAAACTTCAATCACCCACTCCGCCCGCCTTGGCTTGGATCATTGGTCTTTCATTGGAGCTTGGACCTTGGCGCTTGGAGCTCCGCGCCCGTCAGGGCGCGGCCCGCCGCCGCCCGGCCGGCAAGAAACCCCGTCGTCCACGCCGCCTGAAAATTAAACCCGCCCGTCACCCCGTCGATGTCCAGCACCTCACCCGCAAAGTGCAGCCCCGGACACACCCTGCTCTCCATCGTCCGAAAATCCACCTCGCTCAACCTCACCCCGCCGCACGTCACAAATTCTTCCTTGAATAAACTTTTCCCCACCACGCCAAACTCCGCCGCCGTCAGATCCCCCGCCAGTTTTCCGAGCGCCGCATTACCCACCTGAGCCCACGGCGTCGCCCCCGCGATCCCGCTCGCCGTCACCAACCGCTCCCACAACCGCTGCGGCATGGGAAGCGGACTCCACGTCGTCACATGCTTTTTCGGATTCGCCGTGCGCACCGCCGTCAGTTCCTGAAGCAGTGCCTCCCTCGTCTTCCCTCCCACCCAATTCACCACCAGCGGAAATTCATAATTCATTCCCGCCAGCTCGCGCGCACCCCACGCCGACAGTTTCAAGATCGCCGGCCCGCTCATCCCCCAGTGGGTGATCAACAGCGGCCCGCCCTCCTTCAACTTCGTCCCGCGCACCGCCACGCCCGCATTCTCGACCGCCACGCCCGACAACCCTTCCAGCCGCTTGTCGTCGATGTGAAACGTGAACAGCGACGGCACCGGCGGCTCGATCGTGTGCCCCAGCTTCTGCGCAATCGCCAGCCCTGCCGACGCCTTGTTCCCACCCGTGGCCATCACCACCCGCTCGCACCGCAGTTCCTCGCCGCTCGTCAGCGTCACCCAAAAACCATCCGCCAACTTTTCCACGGTCCGCACGCCCATCGACGTCACGATCCTCACCCCCGCCTTTTCCGCCGCCTGCATCAAACAGTCCACGATCGTCGCCGAATCGTCCGTCACCGGAAACATCCGCCCATCCTCCTCCGTTTTCAGCTCCACCCCCCGTTCCGCGAACCAAGCGATAGTATCCCGCGGCTGAAACCGGTGAAACGCCCCCAGCAATTCCCGCCCGCCCCGCGGGTATTTTTTCACCAGCTCACGCGGCTCGAAGCACGCATGCGTCGCATTGCACCGCCCGCCCCCCGACACCCGCACCTTCGCCAGCGGATGCGCCGTCGCCTCGTAGATCGTGACCGTGCCGCCCCCGGCCAGCTCCTCCGCACACGCGATCCCCGCAAAAAACCCCGCCGCCCCGCCCCCGATCACCACCACACGTTTCAACTCACCCATCCCCCCACTCTGCCCTCTCCCCCCTTCTCTCCAACCCCAATTTCCACCTCCTTTCCCCAATCCGACTTGTAACGTATTACCTGGATTCCGAGATAGGAAACGCATCGTTCCGTTCCGGGAGGAAAAGCCGCTATGAGTTTGGGTGATGAACAACACTCACAGGGAGGAACGGAACGATGCACTATGAGTTTCGCCGGATTGGGGACGGGCGCCAAGCGGTTTTACGCGAGACGAAGCGGGCGGTGACGCCGTTTGGCGGGCTGGTGGTGATGGTGGAGTTGCTGCGGCAACTCGGAGCACTCGAAGCCGTGCGCCAGTTTTTGCCGTTTCGCTACACCTCGAACCATTCCATCCCGCCAGAGCACACGCTGCTGGCCTTCTGGCTGGGGGTGATGGCAGGGGCGCGGCGCTTCGCGCACCTGCAGATGTTGCGCTGCGATCAGGCGCTCCAGACGCTGTGCGGTGCGCGCTTCCCCGGGGACGACGCGGTGCGCAACTTCTTCGGTCGTTTCAGCGCGGCCCACAACGCGGCGTTCTTCCCCGCGTTGTTTCGCTGGCTGCTCGAGCGTCATCCACCGGGCCGCACCGTGCTCGATCTGGACTCGACGTTGTTTCAGCGCTTCGGCCGGCAGGAAGGTGCCGAACACGGCTACAATCCGACCCGGCGCAGCGGCCGGGTGCACCGCCCGCTCGTCGCCTTCCTCGCCCAACCGGTGCTGGTGTTGCACGCCTGGCTGCGGGCCGGAAACGCCGCCGACAACCGCGGCGCGGTGGAGTTTCTCACCGAAGCGCTGGCCACGCTGCCGGCGAGTTGTGCGCTCAGCGGCCTGCGCGCCGACTCCGGCTTTTACGACCAGAAGCTGCTGCGCTTTCTCGAGGAGAAAGCGCTGCCTTATGTGATCGTCGTGCGGCGCAACCGCGTCATCCAACACCACGTGCACGGCCTCCCGCAGTGGACCCCGGTGAACGCGCGGGCCGATGTGGGCGAGTTCACCGTGCAACTGCCGGCCGCGGACCGCGCGCGCCGCTTCATCGTCGTGCGTCTGCGCCTGCCCGATCCCACCGAGCGGCGGCTGCTCGACGTGCCCGGCTACGACTACCGCGTGTTCGTCACCAACCGCAGCGAGGCGCCCGAGTGGCTCTGGCGCCACTACGACGAACGCGCCGCCATCGAGCCGCGCTTCTCCGAGTTGAAAACCGATCTGGGCGCTGATGACTTCTGCCTGCAGAAGTTTTTCCCCACCGAGGCGGCCTTCCTCAGTGTTCTGTTCGTCTTCAACCTGCTCAGCGTCGCCCAAACCCTGGGCGCCTTCCGCCAGCGCGGCCAGGCCCGCCCCGCGACGCTGCGCCAGTCGCTTCTGGTCTGCGGCGCCATCGCCGGGCGCTCCGGCCACAAGTTCGTCCTGTTTCTCTCCTCCGCCTGGGGCGGACTTCACTCGCGCAAACCCTTGCTCGAAAAAATCCAACACGCTCTGCGCCCGATCGCGCCGACATTGGATCCTCCTCCGCTACCCGCCTTTTAACTCCCGCCATTTTCCCTCCTCAAAATTACGCCCTCTCCTCTTCTATATCGGAATCCAAGTATTATGTTACAACTTCGCCATCCCCCCTTTTACCCCGTAGCCCTCCCATTTCTCCGGCAACCGCTCCCTCCTCTCCCCGCCTTTTTTCAACTTCACCAACCGATTTGTAATACATTACGTTACAAATCTCGTTCGCTCCCGTCGACCGCAAAAAGGCCGCCGTGTCCCACCACGGCGGCCAACCATCCCCAAGCCAAAAGAACCTTATCGTCCTCCCGACCCCACGCTCACTCCGCCTCTGCGGACCGATCTCGTTGGCGAGGCATCGCGTCGAAAATTTTCTGCTGCTCCGGCGTCAACACCGCGCGCACCTCCGCCCGCGTTTCCTGCATCACCCCCCGCAGCTCGCGGCGCTGCTTCCTCTTTCGCAGCCCATTCTTCTCGCGGATTTCCGCGGTCCTTTCCTCCGCTTTTTCCCAGATCGCTTCGATCTTCGCCTTCTGGTCCGCGCTGAGTTTCAACGCCCCGTCCAACTTCTCCATTCGCCGTTCCCGCGCCTGCTCGAGCTTCGTTCCCCGTTCAGCCCCGCTGCCTGTCGTCGTCTCACCCGCCGCGAAACCCGCCGACCCCAACACCACCGCCGCCATCGCCACGGCCCAAAGTCGTTTCGTCGTCTTCATGATCGTGCGCCCCGAGACGTCTCCTCCGCGTTCGAGTTACACCGTCGCCTCGCGAGCTTGCCGCCCCTCGCGATCCGCCGCACCGTCCCGCGCATGATCGAAGTCTCGGGCCTGACCAAGCGCTACGGCCGCTTCACCGCCGTGCACGAGCTCTCCTTCAACGTTCGCCCCGGTGAAGTCCTCGGCCTCGTCGGCCCCAACGGCGCCGGCAAAACCACCACGCTCCGCTGCCTCGCCGGCATCATCCCGCCCGCCGCCGGCACGATCCATATCGCCGGTCACAACCTCGCCGCCGACCCCATCGCCGCAAAACGCGCGCTCGCCTTCTTCCCCGACGAACCCCGCCTCTTCGACTACCTCACCGTTCGCCAACACCTCGACTTCGTCGCCAAAATCTACGGCGTCGCCGACCACACCCCGCGCGCCGATTCCCTCCTCGCCGAACTCGAACTCACGGACAAAGCCGACCAGCTCCCCGGCGCCCTCTCGCGCGGCATGAAACAAAAACTCGCGATCGCCTGCGGCCTCCTCCACTCGCCGACCGTGATGTTTTTCGACGAGCCGCTCACCGGCCTCGATCCTCTCGGCATCCGCCGCATGAAAGACTCCATCGTCCAACGCGCCCGCGCCGGCGCCACGATCATCCTCAGCTCCCACCTGCTGCATCTCCTCGAAGAGGTCTGCTCGCACGTCCTCATCCTCAAGCGCGGCGAAAAAATCGCCGACGGCTCCATCGCCGACATCGCCGCACGTTTCAGCAACGGCGACCCCACCGTCTCCCTCGAGGAGGTTTTCATTCGCGCCACCGGCGGCACCGAAAACTGATTCGCCCCACCCCCCTCGCCCCGCCGCTCGCCGGTCCCCCCACCCGCTCGCATGCTCCGCGCGCTCCTCTACCTGCGGCTCACCTCGCTGAACAATCTCGTCCTCGCGCAACTCCGACGCCTGCGCCAGCCCAAGTATCTTTTCGGCGCACTGTTCGCGATCGCCTACTTCTATTTTTTCTTCTTCCGGCATACGACTGGCCCGCGCTCCGCCCAATCGCCGCTTCCGTTCTTCAACCTCGGGTGGGGCAACACCCCCGATCTCGTCGTCGCCGTCGCCTCCGTCGGCCTCTTCATCGTCTTCACCCTCATGTGGGCCGCGCCCTCCGATCGCGCCGGACTCAACTTCAGCGAAGCCGAAATCGCCTTCCTGTTCCCCGCCCCGCTCACCCGCCGCCGGCTCGTCCATTACAAGCTCCTCAGCGCCCAATTCAACGCGCTCCTCCAGTCGCTGCTCTACGCCCTGCTCTTCCACGCCCGCCGGCTCTTCAGCGGCGAGGCACTTTTCATCCTCTTCGCGTGGTGGGCCGTGCTCAGCGTCCTCACGCTCCACTACCAGGCGTCCTCCCTGACGCTCGCCCGCCTCGCTCCCGGCGACGCGTCGCCGTGGCGCGGCCGCATGGCCCGCATCGCCGCCCTCGCACTCGTCCTCGTCGTGCTCGCCACGCTCGGCCGCGCCATCGTCCACGTCCCGCCCCACATCGATCTCCTCAACGACTTCGCTCTTTGGGTGCCCGCCGCCATCGCCGACGGTCCGCTGCAATGGCTCTTCTGGCCCTTCGCCTTGTTCGCACGACCGTTCTTCGTGCGCGAACTCCTCCCGTTCCTCGCCGCGCTCGGGCCCGTGCTGCTCATCCTCGCCGCGCATTACTTCTGGGTCGTGCGCCTGAACGTCGCCTTCGAGGAACGCGCTCTCGCCCACGCCGAACGCCAGGCCGTGCGCATCGCCGAGATACGCCGCACCGGTATGCTGCGCGTCGGCGCCCCGCGCACCGTCGCCCGCCGTCCGCCCTTCAACCTCTCTCGCGCCCGCTGGCCCGAAGTCGCGTTTCTCTGGAAAAATCTGCTCTCCACCACCCGCCCCTGGTTCACCCCGCGCATCTGGCTCGGCTCCGCCCTCACGCTCGTCCTCATCTACGTCGCCGGCCGGCTCTCCCTGGAAAATACCTACTGGAAACTCGGCGGCGCACTCGCCGCGCTCGGCAGCGTCGTCGGCGGTCTCGCCCTGCTCTATGGCCCCCTGATCGCCCGGCTCGATCTCCGCCAGGATCTCGTCAACGCCGACATTCTTAAAACCTACCCGCTTCCCGGCTGGCGCATCCTCCTCGGCGAGCTGCTCACGCCCAGCGCCATTCTCACCGGCATCGTCTGGCTCGCCATCCTCGCCTGGATTCTCGGACTCACCGGACACGAACCGCCAAACCTCTCGAAGACTTGGCTCAACCACGACATGCGCGTCGTCTTCAGCCTCTGCGCCGCCTTCGTCGCCCCCGTGGTCATCGCCCTCGAGCTGCTCATCCCCAACGCCGTTCCGCTCGTCTTCCCCAGTTGGTTCAACACCGTCCGCACGCCCGGCGCCGGCCTCGACTTAATGGGCCAGCGCCTGATCTTCGGCTTCGGCCAGGTCTTCATCGTGTTCGTCGCCCTGCTCCCCGCCGCCGCCAGCGCCGCCCTCCTCGTCTTCATTCTTTACGGCTGGCTCGAGCTCGCCCCAGCCCTCTGCGTCATTCTCGCAACCGTCGTCGTCGCCACGGTGCTCGTCGCCGAACTGTGGTGCGGCCTCTGGCTTCTCGGCCGGCGTTTCGAAACCTTCGACCTCTCCTCCGAACCTCGCGCGTGAAACTTCCCGAGCTCACCCGCCTCGCCGCCGATGTCGTCGGCGCCACCCAGCGAAAACTCCCCCCGGAAATCCGCGCGCTCGCGCGCGTCGTCGCCGTCCACTACGAAGCCCTCCCCGGCCCCGACGTCCTCGCCGACGGCTTTCCACCCGACATCCTCGGCCTCTTCACCGGTAGCGCCCACGGCCGCGAACTCGACACCACTCATCCCACCCCGCCGCAAATCCTTCTCTACTTGGAAAACCTCTGGGACTTCGCCGAAGGCGACATCGAAATCTTCCGCGAGGAGACCCGCCTCACCTACCTCCACGAACTCGGCCACTACCTCGGCTGGGACGAAGACGACCTCACCGCCCGCGGCCTCGACTGACCGCCCCGTTCGTAGCCACGAGCGTGAGCGAGTGGAAAGTGCCGACCGCCCTCCCACCGACTCGCGGAACCTTCGCCGTCTTCCCTTTGTCCGGCCAAACACCTCCGCTTCACCTCTCTCCACCCGTCCCGCTTCCTCGCTCCGCCTACTCCACGCTTTCAAATTCCCGCCCCCCGTGCTTACGTTCGCTTCGACCAACGTCTTTCGTCACGCCATGAAAAAACTCCTCACGCTCCTCCTGCTCGCGCTCCTTTCCGCCGCGGCCACCGCCCGCGCCGCCTCCGTCACGCGTGCAGAGACCATCGCCCGCGTCGAGACCTGCGAAGCGATCCTGCGCGAGTTCATGGCCGACCCCGAACACGCCATCCCCGCCGGCATCCTCCAACAAGCTCGCGCCATCGTCATCGTTAACCAATTCAAAGCCGGCTTCTTCTTCGGCGTGAAAGACGGCTACGGCGTCATCCTCGCCAAAAAACCCGACGACAGCTGGAGCGTCCCCGTCCTCATCTCCGCCGGCGAAGCCAGCCTCGGTTTCCAGATCGGCGCCAACGCCGTCGAAACCGTGATGATCATCACCAACGACGAAACCCCGCGCCTCCTCTTCAACGACCGCTTCAACGTCGGCGTCGACGCCAAGGCCGTCGCCGGCCCCAAAGCCGCCCAAGCCGAGCGCGCCAACCGCCCCATCGTCGAAGCCCCCGTGCTCATCTATTCGAAATCGAAGGGCCTCTACGCCGGCGCCACCGTGAAATTCGGCCACCTCTCCCGCTCGGACAACTCCAACTTCGTCCTCTACTCCACCCAATACACGCTCCCCGAGCTCCTCTACAGCGACTGGGTCCAGCCCATCCCCGAAGTCCAGCCGCTCATGCAATACGTCCAGCAAATCACCCGCTGAACCAAAACAATCTCCACGTGCAGCCCGGCCTTCCGCCGGGCTTTTTTATTGTCTCCCCTCGCGCACCACTTCTGCGATTTCGACCAACACCGCCTCCGCCACCCGCCGCTGCACCTCCACGCGCGCGGCACCCGACACCTCGACTCGCCCGCTCCGCGCGAAGAAGCTCTCACTTTTTCGCACCGCCACCGCCCACCATGCGAACGGCACCGGCACCCCTTTATCCACCGCCGCCTCAGCATACCCCGTCGTTGCGACACCCACGTTCGCACCAAACAACGCACACACCCCGCGCGCCATCTGCTCCGCCACTTCGCGCGCCACACAATCCGTCGCCTCCGCCAACACCCGATCCACCCCGAGCAGCCTCACCTTCTCCTCGAGCGAATACGCCGTGAGTCCCCCCAGAAAATAATTCGACGCTCCCGACACACTCGCCACGCGCGCCTGCAAATGCCCCGCCGTCAAACTCTCCGCCACCGCCAGCGTCCACCGGGGCTCCGCCAGCATCAACCCCTTCAACGCCCGCGCCGGATCCGAAGTCCCCGCCTCTTCATCATTTGTCGTCATGCTGAGTCGTGCTCCTGCTCGTAATCGTGCTCGTGCTCCCTCCTTCAGCCCAATCTTCGCATTTAAACTCACCCTGCTGCACGGCGCCTCCCTTTCCCTGAAACCAATCCTCACCCGATCTCCAACCCCACCGGACAATGATCGCTCCCCATCACCTCCGGCGAGATCCACGCCCGCTTCAGCCGCTTTCTTAGCTTCTCGCTCGCGACGAAATAGTCGACGCGCCACCCGATGTTCCGCGCCCGGCAATTCATCATCTGGCTCCACCACGTGTAGTGCCCCGGCCCTTTCTCGAACTCGCGAAACGTATCCACAAATCCACTCGCCAGCAGCTTCGAAAAATTCTCCCGCTCCTCGTCCGTGAACCCCGCGTTTCGCCGGTTCGTCTTCGGATTCGTCAAATCGATCTCCGTGTGCGCCACGTTCAGGTCGCCGCAAAAAACCACCGGCTTCTTCTTCTCCAGCTTCTTCAAATACCCGAGAAACGCCGGATCCCACTCCTTCGTCCGATACTCCAGCCGCGTCAGCCCCCGCTGCGAATTCGGCTGATACACATTCACGAGGTTGAACTCCTCGAACTCCGCCGTGATCACCCGCCCTTCGTCGTCGTGCCCCGGCAGCCCGATCCCGAACTTCACGCTCAACGGCGCCACGCGCGTGAAAATCACCGTCCCCGAATACCCTTTCTTCACCGCCGAATACCAGTGCGGCGTATAACCCGCCTCCCACGCCACATGCTGCACGTCCCCCGGATGCGCCTTCGTCTCCTGCAGACAAATCACATCCGCATCCACCTTCGCCATGTAATCGAGAAACCCCTTCTTCAACACCGCCCGAATCCCGTTCACGTTCCACGACACGATTTTCATGCGCGCCCGTTCAATGCCCCCGCCGGCCTCCCTGCAACCCGTAAGAAGCACGACAGCTGCACCCACGCCCTGACACACCTTCCATTTGCTCCGCCCTCCACTCTCAACTCTCATCCCTCAACTCTCAACCTGTCCTCATGCCCGCGTTCACGCCCATCCCTCTCGGTCAGCGCATTCCGCCCGCGTCCCCGCACGCCGTCTCCGCGAGCCTGCCCACCCTGCGCGCCGTCCGCGGCTACGAGGAAAAAGATCCGGAGATCACGCGGCAGATGACGTCCGGCTACCCGCGCTTCGTCGTCCACCCTTTCCTCCAACAACTCTCCGCCCACCTCATCGCCCGCGAAAATCTCGCCGGCCACACCCTCTGGCTCGCCTCGTCCGACCGCGTCGCCGACCGCCTCGCCGCCCACCTCGGCGCCGCCCACGTCATCCGCTTCACCGACGGTCCCGTCCACGCCCTTGCGCATCCCGACTCCGCCGACCTCGCCACCCGCGCAAAAACCTTCCTCCAAAACACCGGCGGCTTCCTCTCCTCCCGCGCCGCCGAAGACCGCCTCGTCCAACACGGCCTCCTTCCCGCCGCCGCCCGCGAGGAACTTTTCTCCGGCGACGCCCTCGCCGAAGTCCGCCGCCACCTCGCGCCCGCATTCCCCACCGCCACCCCTGACGACCTCTTCCTCACGAGCTGCGGCATGAGCGCGATCGACGTCGCCTTCCGCACGCTCTCCGACCTCCAGGCCGCCCGCGGTCGCACCATCTGGATCCAGCTCGGCTGGCTCTACCTCGACACCATCGCCCTGCTTAAAAAATTCACCGCCACGCCCGACGACTACGTCCACATCCGCGACGTCTTCGACTTCGCCGCCCTCGAAAAACTCTTCGCCGAAAAAGGCGACCGCATCGCCGGCCTCTTCGCCGAAATTCCCACCAACCCCCTCATCCAGACTCCGGACGTCGCCGCGATCTGCGCTCTCGCCCGCCGTCACGGCGCCGCCGTCATCCTCGACCCTTCCATCTCCTGCCCGCTCAACCTCGACGTCCTCCCGCACGCCGACGTCGTCGTGTCCAGCCTCACCAAATACGCCGCCAGCGAAGGCGACCTCACCGCCGGCCTCGTCGTCGTCAACCCCGCCACGCCCGACGCCGCCACGCTCCGCCGCACCCTCGCCGCCCGACTCGACCCGCTCTACGCGCGCGACCTCGCCCGCCTCGCCGCGCAGATTGGCGACACCCCTCGCGTCCTCGCTCAAATCCACGCCACCGTCCCCCGCGTCGCCGAATTCCTCTCCTCCCACCCCAAAGTCAAAGACGTCTTCTGGTCGCTTCACCCCGGCTCCCGCGACAACTACCTCCGCCTCGCCCGTTCGCCCGACGCCGTCGGCAGCATGATCACCTTCACGCTCCGCGATTCCCTCGAACGTTTCTACGACCGCCTCAACCTTCCGAAAGGCCCCAGCTTCGGCATGAAGACCACGCTCATCTGCCCGTTCATGTTTCTCGCGCACTACGATCTCGTCACGACCGAAGCGGGTCGCGCCGAACTCGCCGCGAGCGGCATCGACCCGAATCTCCTCCGCCTCTCCATCGGCATCGAACCCGCCGACGAAATCATCGCGAACCTCGCCGCGGCGCTGAACTAACTTCAGCTCGTAGGCCACGAGCTCGCTCGCGCTCTTTCCGTGGAAAAATCCTGCACCGTTGCCGTCAAAGCCATCCCCAACGCCCCTCGCACCGAGATCGTCGGCTGGCTCGGCCACGCCCTGAAAATTAAAGTCCACGCCCCGCCCCTCGAAGGCCGCGCCAACGCCGCCCTCTGCGATTTCCTCGCCGAAACGCTCGACCTTCCCCGCCGCGCTGTCTCCGTTCTCCGCGGCGACACCTCCCGCCAAAAACTCATCCGCCTCGAAGGCCTCACCCTCGCCGACCTGAAATCGCGTCTCCCCACGTGAGCGCCTGGGTTTCGCTTCGCCTCATTTTCCTGCGCCTTCTGCGCCTCTTTGCCGCCATTTCCGCTTCCGCTACTTCGTCAGCGCCCGAAACCGCACCGCCAAAAACACCGCCGCAAACGCCAGCCCGATCGCCAGCCCCCACCACACGCCCGTCGGCCCCACCGCTCCCCGCACGCCGAGCCAGTATCCTCCGCCGATCGCGAGTCCCCAATACGCCACGAACGTGATCGCCACCGGCACCTTCACGTCCTTCAAGCCGCGCAACAGCCCCGCCCCGATCACCTGCGCCCCGTCGAAAAACTGAAACAACGCCGCCACCCCCAGCAGTTGCGCCGCCAGCGCCACCACCGCCGCATCGCGCACGAACCACTCCGCAATCGTCCGCCCGCCGACGAAAAAGCAGACCATGAAGAAAATCATCGTCGCCGCGCCCACGCCCAGCGCCGCATAACCCACCGGCCGCAGCCGCTCCCGCTCGCCCGCACCCAGCGCTGCGCTCACCCGCATCCCCGCCGCCATCGAAACGCCCAGCGGAAACATGAACGTGAACGACGCACACGAAATCGCAATCTGGTGCGCCGCCAGCGCCACCGTCCCGAGCCACCCCATCATCAACGCCGCCGCCGCGAACGCCCCGCTCTCGAACAACAACATTCCCGCCGCCGGCACGCCCAGCCGCAGCATTTCCTTCACCCGCGCGCCCGAGAGCGGCGCCCACCACCGCTTCGGCAACGCCTCGCGCAACCGCACGTCGCGCGCCATCCACGCAAACAGCGCCAGCGGCCCGAGCACGCGCACGATCGCCGTCGCCACCCCCGCGCCCGTCAACCCGAGCGCCGGCGCCCCCCAGCGCCCGTAGATCAGTATCCAGTTTAACAACACATTCAGCGCCACGATTCCGCTCATCACCGCGACCGGCATCCACGGCCGCCCCATCGCCTCCGCAAACTGCCGCAACGCCAGATTCACCAGCACCGGCGTGAGCGTTCCGCCGATCAGCAGGAAAAACGGATTCACCGCCTCGACCACTTCCGCCGGCTGCCCAAACCAGTCCAGCCGCAACGCCAGCCCGATCATCGCCAGCGTCTCCACCACGCCAAACACCAGCGCCAGCGCCACCCCGTGCCGCAGATACTCCCCGCACTCCTCCGGCCGCTCCGCCCCGCGCGCGTGCGCGACGAACACCGACACCGGCACCATCAACCCAATTCCCAGCACATAGAAAACGCCGAAAATGCTCGTCCCAAACGACGACGACGCCAGCGGCACCGCGCCCACCCGACCCACCATCAGGCTGTCCGTGATGCCCACGACCATCTGGCTGACCTGCCCAACCACAATCGGCAGCGCCAGCGCCAGCGTCGGACGAACTTCACGCAAGACCGGGTGCATGCAACGCATCGACCCTGCCGACAAAAACGCGATTCTCACGAACGAAATCTCACGCGAATCACACCGCCGCACCTTCCCCGCCCGCCACTGTGCTGCCGAACGTAGCGGCGAGCGCCCGCGAACTGCTGCCCCGCGCGTTCCTCATTTCCATTTCCACGCTTCCCCCTTTCTCTCGCCGCACCGCCCATGACCGCCTTCGCGCTCCTCCTCGTGCTGCTCGCCGCCGTGCTGCACGCGTTTTGGAACTACTGCGCGAAACGCTCCGCCGGCGGCCTGCCTTTCGTCTTCGTCGTCGGCTGCGTTATCTGCACGTGCTACGTGCCCGTGCTCGCGTTCTATTTCACCGTCTACGAACCCGATCTTTCCCTCGCCTCGCTCCTGTGGATTTTCGGCAGCGGCGTCCTCAAAACCAGCTATACGCTCTTCCTCCAGCGCAGCTACCGCCACGGCGACTTCTCGCTGGTCTACCCCGTCGCTCGCGGCACCGGTCCGTTCCTCGCCACCTGCGCCGCCATCCTTCTTCTCGGCGAACGCCCCACGCCGCTCGCGCTCGCCGGCGGCCTCGTCATCGTCGGCAGCATTTTCTGGCTCACGGGCGGCTTCGCCAAAATCGAGGCCATCGCGCTCAACCGCCACGCCCCCGCCGTCCGAACCCTTCCTTCCGCTGCACCGCTCGCTTCCATCAACTACGGCCTCGTCTCCGGCGTCCTCATCGCCACCTACACGATCTGGGATCGCCACGGCGTCGCCGCCCTCGCCATCGCGCCGATCGTCTACGACGGCGGCACCGCCTTCACCCAGCTCGCGCTCCTCTCGCCGTTCGCCGCGCGCCGCTGGCCCGACGTGAAACACGAGTGGCGCACCAAGAAACGCTGGATCTTCGGCGTCGCCCTTCTCTCGCCCGTCGCCTATCTCCTTATTCTCACCGCGATGACGTTCACTCCCGTCAGCTACATCGCCCCCGCCCGCGAAATCAGCATCGTCATCGGCGCCTTCCTCGGGGCGAAACTTCTCAACGAAACCGATTCCCGTCGTCGCCTCCTCGCCGCTCTCTTCATGGCCGCCGGCGTCATCGCCCTCGCCCTCGGCTGATCCGTCATGAAAAAAATCCTCCTCTGGCTTCTCGTCCTCGCCGCCGCTATTTTTCTCGGCTTCCGCCTCCTTCGCCCCCGCCCCGCTCCGCTCTCGACGAAGACGACCGTCGAGATCCGCGACCGCGCCACGATCGATTTCTCCACCGGCGAACCTGTCGTGCGCGACGACGCCGCCGAAAAAGCCATCATCGACGCCGCCGTGAAGGAGATGAACGAAGCCGCCAAAAACATCACCTTCGAGCCGCTCCCCCCGCCCAAAATCGAAATCCCGCCCCCACCCTCGAAAGAGTAATCCCCTCCGCTCCCACCCGCTACTCTTCCGCGCCCGTCAACATATCCTCCATCAACGCGAACGCCGTCGCCTCCGTGATATCCGCGACGCCAAACTGCCGCACCACCTGCGCCGCCCGCACGCCCTCCCCGAGCAAATCGCTCGCCGCCGCCTGCCCCAAAATCGCCGCGTCGCTCAACCGGATCGCCGTCACCTGCAGGTCCGGCACCTCCAGCGTCGTATCGCCCGAAATCGTCCGCACCGTCATCGGCCGGCTCGAGACCAGCACTTCGATCGCGATATCCGCCACCTCCTTCAACGCCGCCCGCGGGCGCCCCGAGAGCCGCGCGATCCGCTGCCCCTCGCCTTTTTCCAACAACGCCGCCGACGCCCGCGCATCCGCGAGCGTCGCGCCGCCGTGCCGAAACACCCGCCCAAACAACCGCTCGATCTCGCGCTCCGTCTGCTGATCCGCGAGTGAGCGCTTCTCCTCCGGCTCGTCCGCCGCATATGTATTTTCACCCGACACGTCACTCGTGATCGTCTGGCCCTCCCCTTCCTTCGCGGTTGTCCTCTCGTCAAAACGCTCCGTCCGTCCGGTCAACCGCACTCCTTCCTCTTCCTCGAGTAACGCCCGATTCACGAACACCGCGATCCGCGGCGCAGCTTCCTTCCCATACGTCTCGCGAAACCGCGCCGTCACATCGCGCGCCGCCTCCTCGTTGATCAGTATCGCCCGCCGCGACCCGTAGAGCTGCTGGCTCTCGCCGCCCGGCGGCGTGAGCAAGGTCAGATGCGTTGTATCCGGCTGCGCCTGACGCACCGGCACGCCCGGCTCGCGTCCCGGCGCCCCCGCGGCCGTCGCCGCGATCGAGAGCAAAACCAGCATCGCGAGTTTCATGGCTTGTCTCCTTTCGCTACCGCGCCTGTCGCACCCGAATCGTATAGCGCTTCGCCAGCGGATTCGCCGCCGTGAACCGCACCGCCTCCGTCGCATACTCGGCCAGAATCAAATTCTGGAACGGGGTTTCATCCCCCGTCGAAAATCCCTGCTCGTCCTTGAACACGCAGTTGATCTGGACCTGCAGCCGCCGCTTCTCGCGATTCTTCACATTCGCCACCACCTCCAACCGCCCGTCCGGCAGGATCCGCTCCTGCAGCCCCGTGCACGTGATCGAATACTGCGCCGGCTTGTCGAGCAGCACGAATTTCTCGGTGTTCTCGACGGTATATTTTGTCGTGTCCTGCGGCGCAAACGGCCCGGGCTCGGTCGCACAACCCGCCAGCAGCAGAAATCCCGCGGCGGCGGCGAGCACGGTCGTTCGATACATTGGGTTCATAGTCAGTGAGCGGTGAGACTGCCCCTCAGCGTTTTAGTTCACTCAGAAAAACCACCGTATCCTCCGCCGGATCATCGACTACGAGGGTCACCTCTTGGGTAAGCGCCGCCAGCTTCGCTCCGCCCGCGTCGAAAAACTCCAGCCGCGCCGGATGCTCGCCCGGCTCCAGCTTCACCGTCGCGAAACTCAGCCGCTGCGGCAGGTTGTGCCACATCCGCGTGTCCGCCTCCGGCGTCGTCGCCGCCGAGGCAATCTTGCTGATCAACGCCACCGCCCCGAGCGCCAGCGCCGTGTTTTGCGACCCTTCGCTATGCGTCCCGTCCCAGCGGTTCATCCGGCTCGCCGCCACGATCGAGCCCACGGCCGCCACGTCGCCGATCGCGTTCGTCGTGCTCTTGAACACCGCCTTGTTGCCCAGGATGTGATCCATCACGCGCCCGCCGCGCGTCGTCGCCTGGTAGTTGAGATCGTCATACGCCGGCAGGGTCACGGCCTGCCCCGCCACCGTCAGCGTCGCGAAGTGCGCGCGCGAGTCCGCCACCGCAAACCGCAACTGCTCCCCATGCTCGCCGCCGGAATATTTGCGCGGCCCCTCGCCGAATTCCGTAAACACCAGCACATTCGCCTCGCGATCATAGGGCGGCAGCGGCCGGCCTTTTCCATTCTCCACCGCGCGGCGATACGCCTCGCGGCCATCCCCGCCGAGCTTCACATTTGCCAGGCCTTCCAGATACTCGAGCAGCACGTAATCGCTGCGGTAGCTCTTGTTCTCCGCATCGCTGTCGATGAACTGCGCCGTCCGAAAACACGCGCGCGCGTTGTCCGGCTCGCCGTCGCGCCAATAAAGAATCCCGCGATAATAATACGCCATCACCCGCTCGTAGGGCTCGCCGATGAACACCTTCGACCGCTCCGCCGAAAACAAACTCCGCGTCCGCTCCGCTTCCGCCGAGTTCGTGATGATCCCGCCCATCGTGAGAATCGCATCGTCGAGCTTCGCTTTCGCCTCCTCGAAATTTCCCACCCGCATCGCCGACGCCGCGATCCGGTAATTCCACAACACCCGGTCCTCCGGCCGCGCCGCCGCCAACTGCGCATTGCCATCGATCACGGGATCGCCCGTGTAGGCGATGCTTGGCAGCCGCGACGGCGAAAAACACCCGCCCAGCACGATCATTGCGCCGCCCGCCGCCATCAGACGCAACACGCTCGTTAGGGCGCGCGCTCCGAGCGCGCCGCGTTGTGCCCCCGTTTTCATGTCAACGCGGATCCTCCCCGCTGGTCCTCGCTCAACGATACGCCGCGTCCTCGAGCCCCTGCTTTTTAATCTCCGCCGCGTCCTCCCATACGATCTCGCTCGTCCGCGCATCGATCAGCTGAAAGCTGTAAAGCACGTAGTCGCTCGTCCCCGCACTCGTGCGCGTCGTCAGCCCCGACAGTTTTCCCGTGAGAAAATAATCGGCGCCGCGAAACTCCGTCACATTCGGATCCGCACTCGCCGTCACTTGGCCCGTTTGCTTCAGCTCCCGCTCGCGCTCCAGCGTCGCCATCCGGTCCCGCGCGAGAAACCTCACGCGGCCCATCGCCTGACGGTTCAGCCCGATCCGGATACGATCGGTAAAGATGTCCTTGTTGATCGGAAACCGCGTGTCGTTCACCACCGAATCCAGCACGACGCGTGGCGCCACCTCCGCTCGCGCGATTTCCGGAATTCCCAGGATGCTGCGCGTCATCCGATCCGTCACGGTCACGAGATCCTGCGACTCGATTCCCGTGCCCGCGACAAACCCGCGCTCATCCGCCCCCATTTCCGTGACGGCCACACCGTCCGGATTTTTCACGCCGCGCGTGGCACAGGCCGACAACATCCCCAGCGCGACCGCCGCTGTGCTCGAAAAAACGATACGCGCTACATTTCGCTGTTTCATAGGTGGGGCGGTGTTGATCCGCCGGTCGGAAGATTGGTGCCGTTTGAATTTGCTCATCGTCCGAACAGCCGGTTCGCCTCGGCCATTCGCGAGGATTTCTCATTCGTGGCCGGCCGGGGCGCGTCACGCGCAGCCGGAACTTGGTTTTCTTCCCGCACCGCCGGTTCCACCCGCGGTTCGTCAACTGCCGCCGCTGCCTCGCGCCGCTCGCGCTCGCGCGCGCGGTTTTCCACGGTCGCACCGGCCGCCAAACCCGCCACGCCGCCGAGCGCCGCGCCCCGCCACGCGCTGTTTCCGAGATCGCCACTGTTGTTTCCGATCACCGCGCCCGCCAGCGCGCCGAGCAGCAACCCACTCGCCGCATAGTTCGGCCGCGCCGTCCCCACCGGACGGCCGTAGTCATAATGCGAATACGAGTAGACGCGTGGAAAAGCCGGATATCCGAACGAGAAGCTCGCATGGGAATGCGGCCGATACCGCGCATGCCGGCGGACATAAAAACCGCTCGCCGCCCGGGAATCATGCCAGTGGGCGTTGTGCGCGTGGTGCCATCCCGCATGACCGTGCCAACCGTGACGATGAGGTCCGCCGCGATGCCCGCGCCCGCGGTCAGCAAAAGCCGGCAGCGCCACGGCCGCCGCCAACGTCGCGAGCGCGAACTTTCGCCAGGTTCTCATGGCGCCCCTGACAAGATCGCCCCGCTTTGGTTTCACCCGGCGACGGAAGTGACGCCCTCAGCGCCAGATCGGTCTTGCTGCATTTTGCCCGCCCGCCTAGAAAACCCGCGTCATGAAGACTCGCTCCGTCACCCTTTCGTCGAGCGCCGCCTTGCTCCTCGCCCTGGCCTCCGGCTGCGCGTCCCGCCCGCCTGAAACTCGCGTCACCAACCCCAACCAGCCCGGCCCCGCCGTCGGCTATGCCGCGGGTTCAGCGGTCGGCGCAATCGCGGGCGGCGTCGCCGGTGCGATCGCCGGCGGAGCCGAGGGCGCGTCGGACGCAGTGAAGTCGAATTTCACGAACGAGCGGCGCATCATCCGCACCTGGCGCACGGAAACCACCGCCGACGGCCGCACCATCCGCGTGCCGGTCGATACCGAGGTCGACGAATACGGCCGCCCCATCGGCCCATCGACCACGCCGACGAGCAAGTAAACTCTGCCTGCTGTGGCTGCGAGCGACCTGCCCCGACCTGTCGGGGTGAACGAGTGGCCAAGCTGAAGCGCCACTCACTCACGTTCGTAGCCACTCACCAAATCAAAAGCCCCGGCGTTTCCGCCGGGGCTTTATTGCTTGGTGCTGGATTGAATCGTGACGCGTTTGTCGGCGCTTACCAGCCGACGCTCGGGCGGCGCGTGAGCTTCGCAATCGAGCGTTCTTCTTCCCAGGTCGTCAGACCGCTGCGCGTCTCGACGAGCGACATCTGGAACGAATACGTGTTCTGCGTCTGCTTGCCGGAGCGATCCGTCTGCTGGATGAGCTTCGCGTAAAGCGTGTAATCCGGCGCGCGCAGCTTCTGCTTCTTGCCCGACGTCATCTCCTCGAGCTCAGCCGCCTCGGCCGCCACGACGGCACGCTCGCCGAGCCCCATCGTGTTCGTCACGGCAATCTTCCCGGTCTGCGTGAGCGCCACGCGGATCTTCTTGATGAGAAGATCGGTGTCGACGGAGAGCGTCGTGTTGTTGATCACGCGGTCGATCGCGAGCACGGCGGGCTGCGACGGCGCGCGCTCGAGCGCGCTCGACGAGAGGAGCGACGCGACGAGCTGGTCGGCCGCGTTGGCCCAGTCCTGTGAGTTGATGCTCGACGTGTTCAACGTCTCCGGCCCGCGCGAATCGATCGTGCGGGTCTCGGGTGTCGTTTCGCAGCCGGCGAAAAGGAGCGCGGCGGCCGACAGCGTGACGGCAGCCGAGAGTTTCTTGATGCGGATTTGGTTCATGGAGACGAAGGGCTATTCCTTGAGCTTGAGATTGAAGTCGACGGCGCGCGGCGTGACCGCGACGGTGGAGACCGTCGTCGTCTCCCGCGGCTGCAGGCGGATTTGCTTCCACACCTCGTTCGGCGAGTCGACGGCCATGCCGTTCTCATCGATCCACTCGAACTTGTAGTTCAGGGTCTTCGTGGAGCGCTTCAGGTTTTCGATCGTGGCCTGGATCTTGAGCAGGTTGCCCGAGACGGTGGCCTGGTTGACCGAGACGACGCGCACCATGCCGGCGAGCGAGTTGTCGGTGATCACGCGACGGTCGGCGACCATGCTGGGCGCGGCGAGCGAGTCGGCGCGCGAAACCGTATTGACGGTGGTGCCGCACCCGGCGAGCAGGAGCACGGCGGGCACGAGGAGGAGACTGGATTTCATTTGAGGGCGAATTGCGAAACGTAGAGGGGCGCCGTGGACGACGCGCTCTTCACATAGACGACGTTCACCGCTCCCGGTATCAACTCAATCGTCTGCGAGGCCGTGCCGGCGGTGAGCGTGAGCTGGCGGTCGGCGGGCGTGAGCACCCGCGCGTATTGGAACTCCTTCGGCAGCGTCGACCACGTGCGGGTGTCGGCAATGTTCGTCGCGGAATTGATGCCGCCCATGATCAGGCCGGCCGCAAGCCCACCCCACATGCCACCGCGGTCTTCCGCCGCCTTCTGCACCGCGGCCTGCACGATGGCCTTCGTCGCGGTCGTGATCATCGTCTTCGTCACGACGGAGGGCCACTCGTTCTTGAAGTCGTTCGCCACAATGCTGTCCATGCTCGCGATCGTGGCCGTCGTGAACGTCTGCCCGCCGCAGCCGACGCCGAGCGTGCTGATGTAGTCGTTGTTGAATTCAAGTTTTGGGAAAGCCGCACCGACATAGGCGAGCTTGCTCGTGACGAGGAACGTCGGGATGTCGACGCGAACCTGCCCGCGCGCCGGGGCCGAACCGGTCTCGAAGATGACGTAAGTCAGACCTTCGGGCGCCTGGCCTTCGGCGACGGCGGACGCCATCGCGAGGTCGTCGCGCAGGTAGGGATTATCGGATACGATCGAGGCCACGCGCTCGAACGAGTGCCGGCCGCGTTCCCAGTCGGAACCGTTTTCGCCGAGCGTGCTGAAAAAGAGGCCGTCGAGAAACACCGCGAACGGATTCACGTAGTCGCCGTAGGGCTTCATCGGCGCGATCGAAGAATCGAGCGCGGCCTGCAGAAGCGGACCGGTTTTCGGGTCGGAAAGCGCCTTGTCGGAATCGTAGGAGGCATTCTTGCCATCCTCGGTCTTCGCCTCGCCCGTCTTGGCCTTGGCGGTGATTTCCTGCGCTTCGGCGATGCGCTTTTCGTTTTCCGCCACCGCATCGCGCTGGCGCTGCAGCGAGCGATTCAGCTCGAGGCGAACGTTGTCGCGCTGGCCGAGCGCCATCTGGTTCAGCGCCTTGTAGGTGTTCATCATCACCTTGTCATAGGCGCGTCCGCGGTAGGGCAGCGAAGCCTGATTCGTGAGCGCCGCACCGACCTCGGAGCCGACCTTTACCTTCGCCTCGTCCTCGTAGCGGTTGATCCGCTCCTCCGCGAGATCGAAGGCCTCGAGCGAGCGCTTGAAATAATAGGCATGCACTTCCTCCGGCGTGGGGGCGGCGGCGGGCGCGGGCGCCTCACCCTCCGCCACCGGCGCGGCAGGAGGAGGCGGCGGCGGCGCGACTTGCGAAACGTCCGCCAGCGCAGCGCTGCGCAACGCGGCGCCCTGCTCGAGTCGCCAGATGATCTCGTCTTTCGATCCTTTCGCCGACTCGGCCTTCTTGTCCGCAGCCGCCACTGCGGCCGCCACGCCGCCCATCTTGCTGGACTGGGTCAGGGCGCTGCTTTGTTGCTGATAGGTCTGACAGCCGGCGAGGAAGAGCGCGGCGAGGCTGGTGAGAACGGCGAGTTTCTTCGCCGGAGTCGAAGCAGGGAACGATTTCATGCGTGGATTTGGATGGTTTGCTGGAAAGTTGGAAACGCGCGCGCCCGAGGCGCTCGCGGCAGTGAGGATTACTCCTCCTCGTCCGAAACGTCTTCGCTGAGCCGAATGAGGGCGCCGCGATCGATGCCGGTGTCCTCCACAACCTGGGCCTGCGAGTTCTGCGGCGTGACCCGGCTGACTTTCACCCGGCCGACGAAAACCTCCTCCATCGTCTTATCGCCCGTGTCCGGATCGATGAGCTCGTCGCCAAGGACGAACACATCCCACACCTGGCCGACTTTGATGCCGGATTCGTCGTTGCGATTGATCGTCACAACCTGGTCGCGTTTGCCGATGACCCGGGCCGGATAAATGAAATCCACGGCGCGCATCGCGAGCTTGTGCGCGAGCTCGCGCGTCGCCTGGTTGATCAGGTCGTCGCTGGCTTCGCCGACACGATCGACCGTGTTGGCCGAACGATTTTCGGAGTCGCGCGCCGCGACCTGGATGTTCGCCGTGCCGACCGCCCGGCCCGTCGCGCCTTCCGTGACTTTTGCCACCGCGGAAACCTCGAGCGAACGCGCCATCACCGTCTTGCCGAGCGACGCCAGCCGGCGCGTCTCCTGCCGGTCGTTGAAGCTGTCGACACGGATCGTGAAAACGTAGTCCGACTTGCTGAAGATGAACGTGCCCCCCGTCGCGCCCGCTTCTTCAAGCAGCGCATCGGCATCGGAACGCTCGAGCACGTTGAACCGGCGCGTGTTGACGAGGCGGTCGTAAACCTGCGCGTCGAGCGCCTCCAGCACGCTCTCGATCGAGAGCGTCACGCCTTGATTCGACATGCGCTTCAACAGCGCGTCGGTCGCGGCGATCTTCGTCACGACAATGCTTTTGCGACCGTCCTGCGCCAGCGAGAGCGGCGCGGACAACACGGCGGCGGCGAGGCCGAGGGAAAACCAGCGGGAAAGTTTCATGGCGATCATCGAGAGTTTGAGGATTACAGTCCGAAGATGGAGCGGTTCTGGATGACGAGGCCGTCGGTGGTGTTCACGTTTATCTTGAAACCGCTGTTCTGAAGCATCTGCGCCTGGCCCTGCAGCACCTGCACCTGCGCATCGGTGAGCTTGGCGCCGTTCTTTAACGCATTCATGAAACCTGTCAGCTCCTGCCAGCGCCCGAGACCCTGCGGGCTCATTTGCATCGCGACCGTGAGCGTCTGGCCTTCGACCGCGTTGATCGTGCGTTCCCACGGCGTGTAACCTTCGCGCGTCAGCCGCAGCTTTCGCAGGCCGGGACGGACCTGAAGCTGGCCGGGAGCGGAACCGACCGTCACGCCGTCGATTTCGACGCTGACATTGAGCGGCGCCACCGCGAGGCGGCCGTCCTGGATTGTCACGGTGTTCTCGGGTCCGATGCGGACGTCCGGCACGTAGAGATCGGCCGTTTCGACGTTGAGGGTGACGTTCACGAAGTTCGCCTTCGTGCTCGGCGCCGGAATCCGGTTTTGCGCGACCTTCGCCTTCAACATCGTCGCCAGCTGCGTCGTCGCATCGTCCAGCAAGTCGGCCACCACCGCTTCGATGTCGGGATCGACAAACGCCACCGCCACCGGCGCCTTCGCCGCGGCCGAACTGCCGCCGCTGCCGGAGGTGCGCAACGTGTAAACATCGGAGAGCAGGTCGGCCCGCTGCGCGTAATTGATCTGCACGCCGGACTTGCGCCGCGTGACCTTCATCTGGCCGCCCTCCACCGAGACGGCCTGGCTGGAATTACCCGCCGAATGCAGCGCGATCACGCGGCCCTTCGCATTGAAGATCGGGCTGCCGCTCGCGCCGCCGGACGAGCTGAGATTGTGCTGCACGAGGTGGCGCGATTCCGGCGTGCCGTGCGAGAGCCACCAGTCCGTATTCGCCGTCACGATACCCGACTGCATCGTCGCCACCGGGCTGCGCGGATCGACGCCGCCGCCCTGCACTTCCTCCATCGGAAAACCGAGATAGGCGATGCGGTGCCCGGAATCGAGCTGCTTCAACTCGTCCATCGTCGCCACCGGCATCCACGATTGCAGCGCCCCTTCGACTTCGAGAATGCCCACATCGTAGCCGCCGACCGCCGGCTCGCGGCCATCGCCATTCGGCCCCGGCCCACCATAGCCCGGATGCGAAATCGCGCGCGTCACCGGATATCGCAGCTCGGGGTGCTTGTTGATGACGACGTAAACCGGCAGGCCCTTCGCCATGTATTCCTTCACCGGCTCCGTGACGTGGCTGTTCGTCGCAAACGCATTCGGCCCCACGCCCCACGCCGTTGCCATCGGCACCGGTCCGTTCGGGGACGCGATCACCACGAGACCGATCGCCTTCTCGTATTGCTTCGCGAACCGCGCGAGCGCCTCGTCGGCATTCGCCGCGTCCGATCCCGGTGCCGCCGCCGGTGTCGAAGGATCGGGCGGCACGACGTTGAAGCCCTGGTTCGAATGAACCGTGTTCTGCTCGGTCTTGGTCGCGCGCACCACGCCGCCCGTCAACGAACCGCCGCCGTTCGCGTCGAAGACATTATAGGCGAGCCGCAGCGTGTATTCATAATTTGCGACCTGCACGCCATAGGCGTTGATGTTGCGCTTCTGTTTCGTGAGGCCCGCGATCGACGCCGACAGGATGTAGTCAGCACCCATGCTCTCCGCGAGCCGCAGCGCCGACGACTGGTCCTGCAACTGCGCCGAGAGCCGGTCGTCCGGCCGATCGGCCGACGCCAGGCTGTTGTCGAACTTGCTCGCCGCATCGATCACCACCCCGCGCGTCATCAGACTGAAACCGATGTCCGTCAGCTTCGCCGTCAGCAGATCCTCGAGCACCGGAATCTGCGCATCGTATTCGGCGCCGGCGCGGTTCGTGACGAAGATCGCCGCGTTATATGTTGTCGGAGCGTTGGTGGCGGGTCCGTTTTGCGCGAGCACTGCATTCAGCAGCGCGGTGACGAACAGGAAACTAAAACGTAGAACTTTCATGGGCTTGAAAAGGAACACGCGGGAACGAGGCGGAACGCGGAAGACGGAAACGAAGTGCGCAAAATCACCACACCCTCGCGCTCGCAAGGAGCGCCGGCGAAGTCGTGGAAGAACTTTTTCGCAGGAGTGGCATGCCGGACCGGATACAGCGCGACCGAGGTTTATTCCCTAGGCGCCCAAGTCAAGACGAGAGCCCCCGCAGTTCTACGTATATCTGCGTAGGGCTCTCCCGCGCTTGCTGCACTCGCCGCACCGCCCAAAGCTCCCCGCACCCCATGAACGCCACGTTCATCCTCGCGCTGGATCAGGGCACGACGTCGTCGCGCGCCATCGTCTTCGACCGCCGCGGCCGCGGTCGCGCCACCGCGCAACAGGAATTTCCCCAACACTTCCCCCAGCCCGGCTGGGTCGAGCACGATCCGCGCGATCTTTGGGAAACCACCCGCCGCGTCGCGCTCGCCGCCGTCGCCGAAGCCAACCTCACCCGCCGCGACCTCGCCGCCGTCGGCCTCACCAACCAGCGCGAAACCACGCTGCTTTGGGATCGCCGCACCGGTCAACCCGTCGCCCCGGCCATTGTCTGGCAGGATCGCCGCACCGCCCACCTCTGCGCCGACCTGAAGCGCCGCGGACTCGAGCCGCTGTTTCGCGAACGCACCGGCCTCGTTCTCGATCCCTATTTCTCCGGCACCAAGCTCCGCTGGCTCCTCGACCATGTGCCCGGCTCACGCCGCCGTGCCCGGCGCGGCGAGCTCGCCTTCGGCACCGTCGACACGTGGCTCCTCTGGCAACTCACCGGAGGGAGCGTTCACGCCACCGATGTCTCCAACGCCTCCCGCACGCTTCTCCTCAATCTGCGCACCGGCCAGTGGGACGAGGAGCTCCTGCGCACCCTGCGCATTCCGCGCGAAGTGCTTCCCGAAATCCGCGCCAGCAGCGAAGTCGTCGGCGAGATCGCCACGCTCCCCGCCCTCCGCGGCCTTCCGATCGCCGGCATCGCCGGAGATCAACAGGCTGCGCTCTTCGGCCAGGCCTGCTTCCGCCCCGGCATGGCCAAGAACACCTACGGCACCGGTTGCTTCCTGCTTCAGCACACCGGCACGAAACCCGTCGTATCCAAAAACCAACTTCTTACCACCGTCGCCTGGCGCCTGGGCGCCTCCGGCCCGCTCGAATACGCGCTCGAAGGCAGCGTCTTCATCGGCGGCGCCGTCGTCCAATGGCTGCGCGACGGCCTCGGCCTGATCGCCCGCTCCGCCGACGTCGAACCGCTCGCCGCCCGCGCGACCGACAACGGCGGCGTCTATCTCGTCCCCGCCTTCGCCGGTCTCGGCGCGCCCCACTGGGATCCCGCCGCTCGCGGCGCCATCCTCGGTCTCACCCGCGGCACGACCGCCGCCCACCTCGCCCGCGCCGCCATCGAAAGCATCGCCTTCCAAAGCGCCGATCTCCTCGACGCCATCCAGGCCGACTCCGGCCAGCGGCTCCGCGAACTCCGCGTCGACGGCGGCGCCACCGTCAACAACGCCCTCCTTCAATTCCAAAGCGACCTCCTCCGCGTTCCCGTCCTTCGCCCCCGCACCACCGAAACCACCGCGCTCGGCGCCGCTTACCTCGCCGGACTCGCCGTCGGTTTCTGGAAAAACCGCGAAGAAATCGCGCGCCTCTGGGGCCTCGCCAAAACCTTTCGCCCTCACGCCTCCGCCTCCTCCGCTGCAAAACTCCGCCAGGCTTGGAGCCGCGCCGTCGATCGCGCCCGCCACTGGGCCTGACCCTCCCGCGCAGCTTGCTCGCACTCTCGTCCATTCGCTGTGTCAAACCTCCTCACGCCCCTCGCCTCATGACCTTCCCGATCCGCCTCTTCCTCGCCGCCTTCCTCTGCGCCGCCGCAGTCGTTTCCACGCGCGCCGCCGACGATACTCCCGACATCGTCATCGAACGTGCTCCAGACACTCCCGATGCTTCCGTGACGCAGGCCGACACCGAGGACCGTTCCGCCGAAATCGCCGACCTCCGCACCAAGCTCCAAAGCGCCCAGGCCACCATCGAAGTCCTCACCACGAAAAACCAACAGCTCGACGCCACGCTCGCCGCCCGCACCAACGAGCTCCGCGAAGTCAAAACCCTCCTCGCCACCGCCGACACCCGCGTAAAGGAGCTCTCCACCGCCCGCGGCACCGATTCCGCCAACGCCGACGCCCTCGCCGCCGAAAAAGCCCGGGCCGACGAAGCCACCACGCGCCTCAACACCCTCGTCGCCGGCGCCGCCCGCATTCAGGACGAAAAAGCCGCCCTCGAAGCCCAACTCGCCACCGCCCGCCAAAACGAAACCCAACTCCGCGAACAACTCACCGCCGCCCCCAAACCCGACCCCGAGCTGCCCAAGAAACTCGCCGCCCTCGAAGCCCAGCTCTCCGAAACCCGCCGCGCCCAAGCTGTCGTCCAAGCCGAAAACGACGTCCTCCGCGCCGCCGCCGACGATCACACGCAAAACGCCGCCGCCCTCCAAACCCTTCGCCAGGAAAAAACCACCCTCGAAGCCCAACTCGCCCAACTCCGCCAGTCCGAATCCGCCCTCCGCGAACAACTCGCCGCCGCCGCTGACCGCCCCGATCCCGCCACCCCGTCGCCCGAAATCGCCGCCCGCCTCGCCGACCTCGAAGACAAACTCTCCACCTCGCTGCGCAGCTACTCACTCCTCCAGCAGGAAAACGATCGCCTAAAGAACGCGTCCACCGAGTCCGAAAAACTCGCCGCCGAGCTCGAATCGCTCCGCGCCGAAAAAACCGAGCTCGAGTCCCGGCTCGCCGCCCAACCGCCCGCCGACCTCGCCCAAAAATTCGCCGCCGCCGAAAACAAGCTGAACACGACTCTCCGCAGCTTCTCCCAACTTCAGGCCGAAAACGACCGCCTCAAATCTTCCGCCGCCGACGCCACCCGCCTCCAAGCCGAACTCGACAGCCTGCGCGCCGATCACGCCGCCCTTGAATCCCGCGTTGCCGCCACCCCCGCCACCGAAGCGGGCGCCGCCACCCCGTCCGCCGATCTCACCCAAAAACTCGCCGACACCGAAGATCGCCTCGCCACCACCCTCCGCAGCTACTCGCAACTCCAGGCCGAAAACGACCGCCTCAAAAACGAAGCGTCCCGCACGTCCGAATCCGCCCACGTCTCCGCCGAACGCACCGCCTCCGACAACGCCGCCCAAATGGCCGCGCTCTACGACGAGCTTCGCCAAACCAAAGCCCAGCTCGCCTCCCTCGCCGTCGAAAACTCCCAGCTCAAGACCCGCGTCGCCCTCTCCGGCCCGCCCCCGGGCTCCTCCTTCTCCACCCCCACGCGCCCCGGTTTCGCCCGTCCCGCCGTCACGGATACAACCGCCCCCGCCACGCCCGCCGCGCCCGCGAACGCCTCCGGCCCCCGCGAACACACCGTCGTCCTCGGCGACACCCTCGCAAAAATCTCGCGCCAATACTACGGCACCGCCGGCCGTTGGGACGAAATCCTCGAAGCCAACAGCGACGTCATTCAAAACGAAAACGCCCTCACCGTCGGCACCACCCTGCGCATCCCCTAAAACCGTTTTTGTAGCTGCGAGCGCCAGCGAGTGGCCGCCCCTTCGTTCCGCTGGACAAACGCGGTGCCCCCACCGCACGTCTCACAGGAAGCCGATCACCACCGCCAGCGATACCACCGACGTCAGCACGCTCAGCACGATCGCACCCGACGCGATCCCCTCGTCGCCCTTCAACTCCACGGCGACCGCATACGAGATGATCGCCGTCGGCGTCGCCATGAAGACCATCAGCATCTTCAGCTCCATTTCCCCCAGCCCCATCGCCCGTCCGACCCCCCACCCCACCAGCGGCGACACCATCGTCTTCAACACCGCCGCCCCCCACGCCGCGCGCCCGCCCACGTGCTCGCCGACCGACGCCAGCGCGCCTCCCACCCCGAGCAAACCCAGCGGCAGCGCCATCTCGCCCAACGCCAGCAGCGCCTTGTCCACCGCCGACGGCAACGTCCACCCCGCGAGCGCAAAACCGATCCCCGCCAGCGTCGCCACCAACGGCGGCGTCGACAGCAACTGTTTCACGAACGGCGCCACCATCCGCCACCCGAGTTTGTGCTGGCTCAACAACAGCACGACCACGCCGACCAGATTGTAGACGACCATCATCGGCGCCACCACGACCACCGCCGCCGCCTTTGCCGACATTCCGCCCACCAGCGTCGCGTCCGGCATCACGTAAATCACCGGCAATCCCACGAACGCCAGATTCCCGCGAAACGCCCCCTGCACAAACGTCCCGCGCGCCGCCCCCGGCACCCGCAGCACCGCCGCCGCGCCATACGCCAGCCCGATCACGATCGCCGTCCCGATCGCCATCGCCGCCAGCATCTCCTCCGCCCCGCTCGCCTCGTGAAACGATCGCGTGAGCTGCGTGAACAACAGCGCCGGCAACCCCAGCCAATACGTCACGCGATTCGCCTCTTTCAAAAACCCCACCGACACGAGGCCGCTCCGCTGCAACCACACCCCGACCGCGATCAGCAGAAAAACCGGCGCAAGTGTGTTCAGCACAACCACGCCGCGCACCATCGCGCCCCGTCGCCCCCCCGTCCACGCGAATTTGCCCCCTACCGCTCACCCTCGTTCTCGTTCTCTTTCTCTTTCTCGTCCTCTCCCACCCTCCCGCCGCCCACTCACCTTCCTCTCGCCCACCACCTGCAATTTTCCCACAGTCCCGCCATGCGACTCGCCTTCCGCCTCTTCCTCGCCGTCCTTCTCCTCCCCTTCGTCACCTCAGCCACGTTCGCCGCCGACCCCGCTCTCCCCGACGGCCTCTACGCCGAATTCACCACGCCCCGCGGCACGCTCGTCGCCGAGCTCTTCTTCGAAAAAACTCCGCTCACCGTCACCAGTTTCGTCGGCCTCGCCGAAGGCACCCTCGGCCCCACACCCGGAAAACCTTACTTCGACGGCCTCACGTTCCATCGCGTCGTGCCCGGCTTCGTCGTCCAGGGCGGCGACCCCCTCGGCACCGGCATGGGCGGCCCCGGCTATGAGTTCCCCGACGAATTCGTCCCCGGCCTCCGGCACGACGCCGCCGGCATCCTCTCCATGGCCAACGCCGGCCCCGACACCAACGGCTCCCAGTTTTTCTTCACCCTCGCCCCCGTCCACCGCCTCAACTACCTCCACAGCGTCTTCGGCCGCATCATCCGCGGACTCGAGATGCTCCCGCAAATCCAGCAGGGCGACGCCATGACCACCGTCGCCATTCATCGCGTCGGCGACGCCGCCCGCTCGTTCCGCGCCACGCCCGAATCCTTCGCCGCCCTCGCCGCCAAAACCCCGCGCGCCACCCCGCCCCACTTCGACGATCCCGACAATCTCCTCCCCACCGACTGGCCCCGCGCAAAAGCCTTCAACAACAAACTCGCCAACCTCGAACGCGCCACCGGCGTGAAACTCTACGCCCGCCTCTTCGAAACCTTCACCCCCGACACCCCCGGCCAGCGCCCCGGCAACTACACCGGTGCCCTCGCCCGCCAGCTCCACCTTCCACCCGACAGCGTCCTCGCCGTCTACTTCGCCGACTTGCAGCAATGGGGCCTCTGGATCGGCGACCGCTACCTCCAACATTTCATGGGCCGTCCCGGCACCCTCCAGGAATTCACCCGCACCGGCGCGCTCCACGAAACAAAACAATCCCTCCTCGCCGCCGCGAAAACCGAAGCTGACGCCGCCATCGCAACCGCCGAAAAAACCGCGCCCGTCCCGCCTGCCCAAAAAACCAAGCTCCTCGTCGACGCCACCCTCGACGCCCTCATCTTCAAATTCGAATCCGCCCCGCGCCCGTAGCGGCGAGCGCCAGCAAGCCGGACTGCGCCCCGCACCGTTTCACTTTCACATCTTTTCTACCTGCCCCAGCGCACTTTACTACTGCACTCTCCCCGCTCCTCGGGCTGACTGGTTCGCACCGCTTCCCGCCATGCTCCCCTCCAGTCGCAAGGCTTTCACCCTCGTCGAAATCATGATCACCGTCGTGATCATTGGCCTCCTCGCCGCCATGGCGATGCCCACCTTCAACCGCCTGCGTATCGTCTCCCAGGACAAAGCCGTCTACAACAACGCCCGCCAGCTCGCCTCCGCGTCCGACCAATACATGCTCGAACACGGCGTCACAACCGCCCTCTACGCCGACCTCGTCGGCCCCGATCGCTACATCAAGGTCGTCCAACTGGTCGCCAACGAAACCTACCCCAACGTCTACACGAGCAACGAGCCCATCGTCGTGACCAACATCGCCGGCCTCCGCACCGTCACCTTCGAACGCTGACCCGCTCTCTCGGCACGCGCCGCCCCACGCCGCCGCGCCGCCATTTCGCGCCACCGCTGCGTCGCCCCACCTCCGGGTTTGCAAAACCCATCCCGCTGCGCCGAACTCCGCAGCCGACCCATCGCCATGCGCAGCGTCATCTACCTCGCCCTCCTCGGAGTCATCCTCATCACCATCGCCTTCGTCGTCCGCTCCGGCTGGCTCCTCCGCGACGACCCCGGCCGCCCCATCAATAGCGCCATGCGCGAAGCCCTCGATAAACAGGGCAACGAACTTAGCGGACCCGATGCCGACGTCATTCGCCATAAATATCCCACCGCCACGCGCACCGATTCCGGACTGCTCTACCTCATTCGCGCGCCCGGCAGCGGCGGCACTCCCCAAGTTGGCGACGAAGTCATCGCCCACTACGACGGCCGCCTCCTCGACGGCACACCCTTCGACAGCTCCTACCGCGCCGGCGTCCCGCTCACCTTCCGCGTCGGCACCGGCAACGTCATCAAGGGCTGGGACGAAGCTTTTCTCACCATGAAGAAAGGCGAGAAACGCACCCTCATCATTCCCCACTGGCTCGCTTACGGCATCAACGGCCGTCCCCCCAACATCCCCCCGCGCGCCACCCTCGTCTTCGAAGTCGAGCTGATCGATTTCCGCTGAAGCGAAAATGAAAGCTCCAAACCTCCAAACAACCATCACCCTGTTTGGATGTTGGGATTTGAGATTTCCCTGGAGCTTGGATCTTGGTCCTTGGAGCTTTCGGTTGTGAGCCTCGCTCACAACCCGACCAGCGCCCCGTTCCGCTTGATCCACCGCTCCGCCTCGCGCCACGCCGGACACACCTCCTCCACCCGCGCCCAGAATCGCTCCGAGTGATTCATCTCCCGCAGGTGCATCAGCTCGTGATAAATGATGTAGTCTCGCACCGACTCCGGCGTCTGCACCAACCGCCAGTTCAGCGAAATCGTCCCGTTCGCCGAACACGACCCCCAGCGAGACCGCTGATTGCGCACCGTCACCTGCTTCACCTCCACGCCCGTCATCGCCGCCAGTTCCCACGTCCGCCCCGGCAATTCGATTTTCGCCCGCCGCGCGAAATGCGCTTCCAGCGTCGGCCGTAAATCTCCCTCGAGCCGCGCCACGCGAAACACATCCGCCGCCAGACACACCTGCGGCTTCTCGCCCGCCGCCGCCACGCGGATCTCCGTCATCTCCCCGCGCCACAACACATGCGCTCCCAGCATCCACACCTCCGCGCCACGCGGCCGGTGACGCTGCCGCTCCCGCGCCCGCTCGAGCCACTCCTGGTGCTCCGCCACGAAACGCCGCGCCTCCCGCTCCGTCCCGCGCGCCGGAATCGTCGCCACCGCCGTCCCATCACGCTTCAACGTCAGCCGATAATTCCGCGCCAGATGACTCCGTCGAAACACGATCCCGCCCGCCGACTCCGGCTCCGCCGCCTTGAGCGGCTGCGCCGGCGGCGCTTTGTGCACGCCGCTCTCCGGCGCGAATAAACCGAAAAGATCCTGTTGCTCCTCGTGTCCCACGTGTCGCCCGCGAGTGAAACGATTCACGCGCCGCGCGCGAGCGTCTTGTAGAAAATTGCGTTCGGCTCCGGCACCCCGCGCGTATCCGTCGCATACCCCGGAATCCCGCCCACGTAAACATACCCCAGCGCCTCGTAAAACGCCCGGGCCCCCGCGTGGCTGTCGCTCGTATCCAAAAACAACAACCACACCCCGCGTTCCGTCGCCGTTCGTTCCACCTCGCTCATCAACTCCGCCGCAATCCCCCGCCGCCGGTGCGACGGCAGCACCATCACCTTCTGCACCTCTGCGCGATGCCGCCCATTCGGCTTCGTCTCACCAACGAGCTGCGCCCCGCCCACAATCCTCCCTGTCTCCGCCTCGCGCGCCACCAGCAACACCCGGTTTCCCGCCGGCAACTCCGCCGCAATTTTCCCCCAATACGCCTCCGCCTCCTTTCTCGCCATCGGCGCCAAAAAACCGATCGACGCCCCCGCGTCCACACAGGCCGACAACAACGCCGCCAACTCGTCCGCGTCCCGCGCATGCTCCAAATTCGTGATTCGCTCGATCGTCATCGTCTCGATTATTGCCAGTCTCACGCCGCCGCGTCCAATGCCCGTTTCTCACCGCACCGGTCACCCAAAGTGATCTCACGATGGAACTCCGACACCTCCGCTACTTCGTCGCCGCCGCCGAACACGAACACTTCGGCCGCGCCGCCGCCCGCCTCGCGATCGTCCAGCCCGCCCTCAGCAAACAAATCCGCGAACTCGAGGCCGAACTCGGCACGCCCCTCTTCGAACGCCTCCCACGCGGCGTCCGCCTCACCGCCGCCGGTCGCGCCTTTCTCGACGACGCCCGCGCGCTCCTCCGCGCCGACGCCACCGCCGCCCAACGCGCCCGCGACACCGCCGCCGGCCGCACCGGCCGCCTCCGCATCGGATTCGTGGATACCGCGATTTATCACCCGGTCCTCCCCCGCGCCTTCCGCCGCTTCCGCGAAAAATTCCCCGCCGTCCAGCTCGAGCTCGTCCAACACCCCTCCGCCGTCCAGGGCGAACTGCTCCGCGCCGGCGAGTTGAACCTCGCTTTCGTCTTTCATCATCCGCCGCATTTCGCCGCGCTCGCCCACCATCCCGTTGCCCACGACCCCATCGTCCTCGCCGTTCCCGCCGCGCACCCCCTCGCCCGTGCGCCCCGCCGCCGCCTCCGTCTTACCGACCTGAAAGCCGAACGCTTCGTTTGGATTCCGCGCACCGTCAGCCCGCCCTTTTACGACGCCATCTTCGCCGCCTGCGCCCGCCACGGCTTCGCTCCGCAAATCGTGCAGGAAAGCACGACCGACCTCACCACCCTCAGCCTCGTCGCCGCCGGCGCCGGCCTGACTTTCACCGTCGCCTCCGCCGCCCGCCGCAAACCCGAAGCCGTTGTCCTCCTCCCCCTCTCCGACCTCCGCCTCACCGTCCGCCTCGACGCTCTCTGGCGCACCGACCGCCCCCACCCCGCCCTCCCCCACTTCCTCTCCCTCCTCCCCCGCCACCCCGCCCCATTGTAATACATTACGTTACATCCGGCCGTTTCCATCCCGTCGTTTGTAACGTATTACGTTACAATTTCCGCTTGGTCGCAGACCGTATGCGCCAAGCGTGCCCCACGCTGGGCATTTCGCCCACGTGTCCCGGCAGCACGAGCGTGATCGCGATCTCCTCCACGCCCGCCAACACCTGCAACGCCACCGCCACGTGAAACGGCACCGCCGTCCACCCCGCCAGCAGCGGCACCAGCGACAAAGCGCATGCCACCGCCCCGAGCTTCGCCCCCCATGTGTGATAACACGGCGCCCGCCCCAGTCTCAGAAATCCGAATACCAACACCGCCGCAAACACCCCCAGCCCGGTCGCGATCCACGCCCACTCCCGCCGCACGATCTCCGGCCAGAGCAGCGCGATCCCGCCCAGCCCCGTGAACAACGTCACGTAGTCCGCCACGCTGTCGAGCTTGCGTCCAAAATCTGAATACGCATTCAGCCGTCGCGCCAGAAATCCGTCGAGCACGTCCGTCGCCAGCGCCGCGCCGAGCACGATCACGAACCACCACCGCTCGTCCGCCAGCGCCAGCCCCAGCACCACCGGCATCAGCGCCAGCCGCGCTCCCGTGATGATGTTCGGCCACTGCGAACGGTTCATGCGCCTCGTCGTTTCGCCGCCCCCGTGCCGCCCTCTCGCCGCCGCGTCGCTCCGCTCCCGTCACCACGCCGGCGCCTTCTCACGCCGCCGCCTCCTTGCTCTTCCGCGCGTTTTCGGCTCCCGCCCGGATCACCCGCCACACGCCGAGCGCCAGTTGCAGCGCCGCCGCCGCCTCGAACGGCCACGCCGCCACGCCGGTCACCAGCGGCACCAGCGACACCGGCACGAGCCACGACAACAGCTTCGCAATCCACCCGCGGCATCCCGGCGGATCCTCCGGCTGCATCACGCGCCCCGCGCCGGCGAGTGCATACCCGACCACCGCAACGACCGCCGCCACCCATTCGCGCTCCACCACCTGCGGCCACAAGAAAAACACCCCCACGCCGCCCAACACCGCCGTCAACGCATCCCCCCAGTGATCGAGCCGCGCCCCCAATTCGCTCTCCGCCTTCCACCGCCTCGCCAGCAGGCCGTCGAGCGCATCCGTCGCGAGCGCCACCGTCAACAGGACCGCGAAACCCACTTTCGAATTCGAATACGCCGCAGCCAGCACCGCCGGCGCCAGCACGATCCTCAAGCTGCTCAATAGATTCGGCAGATACGGGACGGGGCGCATGGCAGTCGCTCGCGTGAGTCAGCCTAAAAGCCGGACCAGTTCCCAGCCAAACCGACCCTCGCCCACCGTCAGCCACGCGAAGCTCGGCGGCGCCCCACGATTCGGCCGCGTGATGCAACCGGGGTTCAACCAGCGCACCCCGTCGATCGTCTCGTCCCGCGGCACATGCGTATGCCCGTGCAGCACCGCCGCTACGCCCGCGGGCACCCTCTCCGCCGCCGGCGGCACATGCGTCAGGAAAAACGTCAGCCCGCCCCGCTCCAGCGCAAGCGAAAGCGGCCACGCATGCTCGTCGCAGTTGCCCGCCACCACGCGCAACGGCACCCCCAGCCCCTCGAACTCCGCCAGAATCCACGGCTCGCACACGTCGCCCAAGTGCCAAATCTCCTCCGCCCCCCGCAACCGCTCCGGCAAACCCGCCGGATACTTGTCGTGCGTGTCCGAAATCACCGCGATGCGCATGCCGCAGCCAAAATCAAAACTCCCCGCGCCGCCAGTCGCGAAACCTCCGCCGTCCTCCTCCCAATCGCGCCCTTGACACCCCCCGGCGCGTTGGGCACCACTGACCCTCTTTTTTTCAAGAAATCATGAAACCCACGTTCCGCCCACATCGCAAAAAGCGCGCCCGCAAAATCGGTTACCGCGCGCGCATGGCCACCAAGAGCGGCCGCAAAGTCATCAAAGCCCGCCGCCTGAAGGGCCGCAAGCGCCTCACCGTCGTCTGAGCAACGCTGCCGGGGAGTGACCGTGAAACGGCCCGCCGCTGCCGCCTCACTTTCACCTTCACGTTCACTCCGATGCGTTTTCGCCCTGAGCAGCACATCCGCCGCCAGGGCGATTTCCGGGCGATTCGAGAGCGCGGCCGCCGCTACACCTGCGGCGTCTTCACCTTCTGGTGCCTCTGCCACCCGCCCGAGCCGGACAACGCACCCGCAGGTCTCCGTCGAGCCGGCTTCATCGCCTCGACCGCCGCCGTCGGCCACGCCGTCCGCCGCAATCGCGCCAAACGCCGCCTCCGCGACGTTTTCCGCCGGCACCAACTCCTGATTCCCCCCGGCTGCGACATCCTTCTCTCCGCCCGCGCCGCCACCGTCGACGCACCGTTTCCCGAACTCGAAGCGCGTTTCCTCGAAGCCTGCCGCAAAGTCGTCCCCGCCGCCACGCCATGAACGCCCCGCGCATCTCCGCCCCCGCCCCGGCGGCCCATGACCGCCGTCCCGCGTTCGCCTCGGTCATTTCCGCGACCCGCTTCCTCCTCCATCTTCCTGCGCGCGCGCTCCTCGCTCTCGTCTGGCTTTACCAACGCACCGCGTCCCCCGCCTTCGCCGTGCTTTTTCCGACCTGCGGCTGCCGCTTCACGCCATCGTGCTCGCACTACGCAGCCGACGCCGTCCGCACCCACGGCGCCCTGATCGGCCTCACGCTCGCCCTCGTGCGACTCCTCAAATGCACGCCGCTTCACCCCGGCGGCTTCGACCCCGTGCCGCCGCGCCGCGCCCTCCGCTGCACGCGCATCGTTCCCGCCCACCGCCCCTCGCCCTTCGCCTCCAGCCTCTAGCCCAACTTTTCATGGACAAAAAGAACACCACGATCGGCATCGTCCTCCTGCTCGCCGCCTTCGGCAGCATGTTCCTCGGACGCTACCTGTCGCCCAATCCCTCCGGCACGCCCCAGCCCACCGTCAATCAACCCGCCGTCGCGAACCAGGGCCCCGAAGCCGCCGCCCCCGTCGCCGCCGCCACGCCTTCGAATCCTTCCGGCACGCCCACGCCGACCGGCGTCTTCGCGGATATTTCCCGCGACGCCGCCAACGGCACCGTCACCACGCTCGAAAACGAATTTGTCATCGTCCGCCTCACCAACTCCGGCGGCGCCATCCGCGACGTCGCCTTCAAAAAATACGCCGCCGAAAAAGGCAGCCCCGAGCCGTTCGTCTTCAACGCGCTCCACTCCGACCCGATGCTCGCGTTCGTCGACTTCCCGGGCCTCGACCGCACCACGCCCTTCGAAGTCGTTTCCAGCAACCGCAGCGAAGTCGTCTACCGCGCCACCCTCGACAACCGCCTCGAAGTCACGCGCCGTTACCAGATCGTCGCGCAGCCCGACGATTCGCACGACCCCTACGTCGTCCAGCACGAGACCACCTTCCGCAACACGGGCGACCAACCCTTCACGCTTCCGCGCATCGCCCTGAGCCTCGGCACCGCCGCGCCGACCCACGCCAAGGATCTCGGCATCCAGCTCACCACCGGCTACTCGACCGGCGAAGACCAGGAATTCTTCGCCCGCGCCGAGCTCGAAGGCGGCAATGGATTCCTCGGCATCGGCGCCAGCCTGCCAAAACCGTTCGTCGCCACCGGCGGCCCCCTCGTCTGGGCCTCGATCAGCAACCAGTTCTTCGCCGCGATCCTCACGCCCGACACGCCCGCCGCCGGCATGGTCTCGCGCCGCGTGAAACTCTTCCCCTCGCTCCCCGAAGACGAACGCAACGCCTACGGCCTCACCTCCACCGCCCAGTTCGACGTCGCGCCCGTCGCCGCCAACGCCGAGACCAAACTCGCCGCCGCCTTCTACGTCGGCCCCAAGGAATACCGCCGCCTCGCCAACGGCGACGTCTTCAAGGCCGACCAGGACAAGGTCATGCAGTTCGGCTTCTTCAAATTCTTCAGCCAGATCCTTCTCACCCTCATGACGTGGGTCCACTCGTGGTTCCCCGGCGGCTCGTGGTCCTGGGGCTGGGCGATCGTCATCACGACCCTCATCCTCAAAACCATCTTCGTCCCCTTCACGCTCGCCGCTTCGAAATCCGCCAAACGCATGGCGAAGATTCAGCCCGAGATGCAGGCCATCCGCGAAAAATTCAAAGACAACCCGCAGAAACTCCAGGCCGCCACCATGGAGCTCTTCAAGAAGCATAAGGTAAACCCCGTCGGCGGCTGCTTCCCGATCCTCATCACGATTCCGTTCTTCATCGGTTTCTTCCAGATGCTGCAAAGCACCGCCGAACTTCGCTTCCAGCCTTTCCTCTGGGCCACCGATCTCTCCGCGCCCGATACCATCGCCCACGTGTTCGGACTTCCGATCAACATCATGCCGATCCTCATGGGCGCCACGATGGTCATCCAGATGCAGCTCACGCCCACCCCGTCGATGGACAACGCCCAGGCGAAAATGATGAAGGTCATGCCCTACATCTTCACCCTGTTCTGCTACACGTTCTCCTGCGCCCTCGCGCTCTACTCGACCGTCAACGGCATCTTCACCATCGGCCAGCAACTCGTCATCAATCGCATGAAAGACGCCCCCGGCCCCGTCGGCGCCGGCACCGCCGCCGCGACCACCGCCGGCGCCTTCGCGAAACCGATGAAGAACGTCACGCCAAAGAAAAAGAAGTAAGGTAGGGACGGCTCTCCGAGCCGTCCGCTCGCCCACTCTCATCTCTCAACCCTCAGCTCTCAACTTGTTCGCCCATGGCCGGCCATAACAAGTGGTCCAAAGTCAAACGCCTCAAAGCCGTCACCGACGCGCGTAAAGGCAAAGTCTTCTCCCGCCTCTCGCGCGACATCACCCTCGCCGCCAAAGCCGGCGGCGGCGACCCCAACGGCAACGCCCGCCTGCGCACGCTCCTGCTCAAGGCCCGCGACGCCAACATGCCCGCCGACAACGTCGACCGCGCCGTCAAAAAAGGCACCGGCGAACTCCCCGGCGTCGTCTTCGAAGAGATCACCTACGAAGGCTACGGCCCCGGCGGCGTCGCCTTCGTCGTGAAGGCCACCACCGACAACAAAACCCGCGCCGCCCAGGACGTCCGCTCCGTCTTCTCCCGCTGGGGCGGCAATCTCGCCACCACCGGCGCCGTCTCCTTCCAGTTCCTCCACGCCGGTCAGTTCCTCGTCGCCAAGGAACAGACCACCGAAGACGCGCTCATGGAAATCGCGCTCGAAGCCGGCGCCGACGACGTCATCGCCAGCGAACAGGGTTTCGAAATCCGCTGTAGTATCCAAAATTTCGATAAACTCTCCGCCGCGCTGGAGCAAAAGGGCCTCAAACCCGACAGCGCCGAGATCGCCTACATCCCGACGACGACCGTTCCCGTCAACGACCCTCAAGTCGCGCAATCGCTCGCCAAACTCCACGACGCCCTCGAGGAGCTCGACGACGTGCAAACCGTCTTCTCCAACGAAGAGATCGACGAAACCCTCGCCTCCTGAGGCGGAGCGCGTTGCCCGACGCGCCGTTCACGCCACCGTCCGCGCCCGCTTCGTAAGTGCACCGCGCCGCGCACCGTCTCGCCCGGCTCCCCGGATGACATACCCATCGCTTGTCTCACCTGCCGTTCCGCGCAACGCTGGCGCAGCCGCATGACCGACGACACGACGACCACCGTGGCCTACAACCACCTCGCCCCCGGCGAGGTCGGCCTCGTCGCGCCCCACGACTTCGCTTACCCGAAGCCCTTCACGTTCAAAAGTGGCCAGACGCTCCCCGGTTTCACGCTCCGCTACGAAACCTACGGCACCCTCAACGCCACCCGCGACAACGCCGTCCTCATCTGCCACGCGCTGAGCGGCGACCACCACTGCGCCGGTCTTCACACGCCCGAGGACCGCAAGCCCGGGTGGTGGAACAACCTCATCGGTCCCGGCAAAGCCGTCGACACCCGCCGCTTCTTCGTCATCTGCGCCAACGTCCTCGGCGGCTGCCAGGGCTCGACCGGCCCCTCGTCGACCAATCCCGCCACGGATAGCCCCTACGGCGTCTCGTTTCCCTTCGTCACCATCCTCGACATGGTGCGCGCCCAGAAACTCCTGCTCGACCACCTCGGCGTCAGCGAACTCCACGCCGTCATCGGCGGCTCCATGGGCGGCATGCAGGCGATGCTCTTCTCGATCGAGTTTCCCCACCTCGTCCGCCGCGTCATCGCCATGGCCACCACCGCCCGCGAAGGCGCCCAAGCCATCGCCTTCAACGAGGTCGGCCGCCAGGCCATCATGCAGGACCCCGACTGGAACCGCGGCGACTACGCCAGGGGCGGCGGCCCCCGCGTCGGCCTCGCGATCGCCCGCATGATGGCGCACATCACCTACGTCTCCGACGCCAGCATGGACCGGAAATTCGGCCGGCGAAAAAAAGCCGCCGTCAACGGCGACGCCTACAACTTCGACGTTCAGTTCGAAGTGGAAAGCTACCTGCGCCACCAGGGCCAGAGCTTCATCAACCGCTTCGACGCGAATTCATATCTCTACATCACGCGCGCCCTCGATCACTTCGACCTCCCGCAAGCCTACGGCTCCCTCGAAGCCGCCTTCGCACCCGTCCAGGCCGAAACGCTCGTCGTCGGCTTCACCAGCGACTGGCTCTTCCCCCCCGAACAAAACCGCGCCATCGCCCTCGCCCTCCTCCGCGCCGGCAAACGCGCGAGTTACGCCGAACTCTCCACCGACCTCGGCCACGATTCCTTCCTCCTCGAGTCCGAAGAGCTCTACGCCCTCGTCCGCGGCTTTCTCGAAACCGAAGCCAACCGCGTCGTCGACTTCTCGATCTGAAATGTGGAAAGCCGGAAATCAAGTTTCCCCGCACCCTTGCCTCACCTGCTTTCCAGCTTTCCCCATCGTCCTTCCGCTCCACACGCCATGACCAAGCTCGTCGAGAAACGCACCGTCGACATGCAGATCATCGGTGAGTGGGTCGAGCCCGGCTCCCGCGTGCTCGACCTCGGCTGCGGCAAAGGCGCGCTCCTCGACTACCTCGTGCAAACGAAGCAGGTCAGCGCCGTCGGCGTCGACCTCGACTTCCATCGCATCACCTGCTGCGTCGCGCGCGGCCTCTCCGCGTATCAAGGCGACATGACATCGTTCATGCGCCAGTTCCCCGACCGCCACTACGACCGCATCATCTGCTCGCGCACCGTCCAGGAACTCGACGATCCCGCCACCGTGATTCTCGAAGCGCTCCGCGCCGGACGCGCCCTCACCGTCGGCTTCGTCAACCACGGCTTCTGGAAAAACCGCCTCGGCTC
>JAEZAD010000104.1 GCA_023430565.1 Verrucomicrobiota bacterium | reverse complement strand
TTTTTGGAGTCGGAGTATGTCGCCGCGTTTCGGAATCATTGGACGGGGCAACTGCAGCGACCGTGGAGCAGCGAGGTGCAGGCGGGGTTTACGAATGCGAGGCTGGGCGCGGGAGCGAGCGAGGAGGCGCGGACGGCGCGCGAGGCGTTTCTCGCGTCGGAGGTCGGTTGCGGGATCGATTTGTTTTTTGGCGGCGGCAGCTACGACTTCGTCATGCAGGCGAACGCGGGGCGGATCGTGCCGACGGAGGTGTTCGAGCGAAATCCGAAATGGTTTCGCGAGGGGACCGTGCCGCTCGAATTTGCGGGCGAGAGCTATCGCGATCCCGAGGGGCGCTGGGTGGGAAATGTCCTGAGCAGCTACGGAATCATCTACAATCGCGACGCGTTGCGGCGGCTCGGGATTGAAACGCCGCCGCGGCGGTGGCGAGACCTGGCGGATCCGCGTTTCCTGGGCGAGGTGGCACTGGCGGATCCGACGAAGAGCAGCTCGATCGCGAAGGCATTCGAAAACGTGATACAGCAGGAGATGCAGCGGCGGGCGGGAGCGGGGAAGGGCGGCGAGGAAGCCGAGGTGGCGGCGATTCGCGAGGGGTGGATGGCGGGTCTGAAATGGCTGCAGTTGATCGGAGCGAATGCGCGGTATTTCACGGATTCGTCGCAGAAACCGCCGATCGACGTGGCGCAGGGAAATTGCGCGGCAGGGATCTGCATCGATTTCTACGGAAGGGCCCAGGCGGAGGTGGCGGCGGTGCGCAGTGGAACGGAGGCAGCGCGGCTGGGTTTTGCGACGCCGCGGGGCGGCACGGTGCCGTCGGTCGATCCGATCGCGATCCTGCGCGGGGCGCCGCATCGCGAAGTCGCGGAGGCGTTCATCGAATTCACGCTGTCGATGGAAGGGCAGAAGTTATGGAATTTTCGGCCGGGGACGCCCGGGGGACCGGAGCGGTATGCATTGCGAAGGTTGCCGGTGCGGCGGGATTTTTATGCGGAAGAAGCGTGGAAGGAGTTTCGCAGCGATCCGGACGAGCAGCCGTTCGAGGAAGAGGAGCAGTTGGTGTATCGACCGGAGCGGACGGCGCATCTGTTTCGGGAGCTGGCGTTCATCATCCGGGTGATGACGCTCGATACGCATGCGGAGTTGAAGAGCGCCTGGCGGGCCGTGGCGGCGGCGCCGGAGCCGGTGCGGGATCGGGCGCTCGCGGTGCTGCAGGATTTGTCGGCCGTGAGCTACGAGCGGGCGGAGGGGGAGATCAAACGAGCGCTCACATCCCGGGACAAAGTGAGCGAGATCACGATGGCGCGAACGCTGGCGGAGACGTTTCGCGAGAACTACCGGCGTGCGGAGGCGATCGCGCGGGGCGAAGAGTAAGCGGAAGCGATCATGATTGCGCGATGCGCCGATAGACGGCGGGGTTGCGCTTTTCCATGTGGCGCTCGGGGTGGGCGAGTGGGGTGAAACCGAATTGGGCGTAGAGGCCGTGGGCGTCTTCGGTGACGAGCTGGAAACGGCGGAGGTTTTGCAGACGTGGGTGCGTGATCAGGAGCTGCATCGCGGCTTTCGAGAGGCCGCGGCGGCGATCAGGTTCGAGGACATAGACGTCGCACAGATAGGCAAAGGTCGCGTCGTCGGTGATGACGCGGACGAGTCCGACCTGACGGCGATCGGGCGCGTAGAGGCCGACGCAGAGGGAGTTTTGCAGCGAGCGAGCGACGGTTTCGCGCGGGATGCCGGCGGCCCAATAGCTGGCGGAGAGAAACGCGTGAACGGCGTCGACGTCGAGGAGCGTCGGGTCGTCGGAGATCAAATAACCGTCGTGGTGAAGCTCGTGAGGCATGGGAGGAGCCAGGAGGCGACATCGTAGCGACGCGGGCGCTCGAGCGGCAGGGGCAGTGCGGTGAAGCGACGGGCGCTACAGTTGCGCGAAGGCAGCGGCGAAGGCGGATTTATCGGCGGCCTTGAAGAAGGAAGTGCCGGCAACGAAAGTATCCGCGCCGGCGCTACGACAATCGGCGGCGGTGTTCAGGTCGACGCCGCCGTCGACTTCGAGGCGAAACGCGAGCTTGCGGTCGCGGCGCCACGCGTCGAGCTGGCGGAGTTTCGGCAACATGTCGCTGCGGAAGGACTGACCGCCGAAGCCGGGCTGGACGGTCATGACGAGCACGAGATCGACGGCGTCGAGGAGGTGTCCGATGGCGTGAGCGGGGGTGTCAGGATTAAGGACGATCCCGCATTGGCAGCCGAGATCGCGGATGCGCCGGAGGGTGGCGGCGTGGTCGTAGGCCGGTTCGATGTGGATGCTGATGAGATTGGAGCCGGCTTTGGCGAATGCTTCGATGTAGCGCTGCGGCTCGGCGAGCATCAGATGGGTGTCGAAAAAAAGGTCGAGGCCGTGGCGGCGAAGGGCGGCGACGGTTTCGGGCCCGAAGGTGAGATTCGGGACGAAATGGCCATCCATGATATCGAGATGGAGCCATTCGAGTCCAAGTTCCTCGACGATGCGTGCGCTCGAGGAGAGATGGGCGTGATCGCCGGCGAGGATCGAAGGAGCGAGGACGGGGGCGTGCATCGTCGGCGCGGGGCGGTTACCAGACGTCGAGGACGGAATGGGCGATCTTGCGCGCGAGCGATTCGGCGAGAAGCGGGACGGTTTGGTATTCGGACTGGAGTTGCCCGCCGTCGGTCATGGCGTCGCGTTGGGTGCGGATGATGCGGTTGGTGAAAAGGGCGGTGCCGGTGCGGCGGTCGCGGAGGGTGCAGGAGGTGGCGAGCGTGAGGGTGAATTTACGGGCGAGACGGGTGTCGGATTCGCGAACGGAAGCGACGTCGCGATCGAATTCGTGAATGACGATGTGAAGGGTGGCGTCGGCGGAGTCGGCTGAACCGGCGAGAACGAGGCGGCCGTCGCGCTCGAAGGCGTCGCGGAGTTGAGTGGCGAGGACGGCGCGGGCCTGGGGAAGGACGGCGCGACTCTCGACCGGCTCGATGTAGATCGAGGTGAAGGAGGGTTCGGCGCCGGTGCCGAGGCGGTAATTGGCGCATCCGCCGAGTGCGACGAGCGCGAGGAGAGCGATAGATGCGGAGAGAAGGCGCCAAGGAGACATGCCGTGCGAAGTGGAGGGACGCGGGCGCGGCGGCGCAAGTCAGAGTTGGGACGGCTGGCAGCGGGGTGCGTCAGGGCTGGGGGGAGACGCCGGCGAAGAGGAGGAGGAGGGTGTGGAGGTTGAAAAAGGCGTGCGCGATCATGGCGGTGGCGATGCGGCCGGTGCGCTCGTAGGCGAGGGAGAAGATAACCGCGAGCGTGACGAGGGGCAGGAAACTCGCGAGGCCGTCGTAGTTGGACCAGTTGACGTGAAGGGCGGCGAAGATCGTGCCGGGAAGGAGCAGCGCGATGAAGCGGGGGACGCGCGTGCGGAGGAAGCGGAAGAAGGTGGCGCGGAAAAGCAGTTCCTCAGCGATGGGTGCGACGAGCACGGCGAGGACGATCATCACGGTGAGAAGCACGGACGAGTCGGCCTCCGAAAACAGCCGGAGCAGATCCTGTTGTTGAGCGGGCAGGCCGGCGAGGTCGAGGAGGTAGAGCGAGACGAGGTTGACGGCCGTGACGACCGGCAGAGCGATCAGAAAGGTGACGAGTCCGGAGGCGAAGACGCTGCGCGGAAGGGGGGGCCGGAGCGGCGGGTGGCCGAGATCGAGCGGGGCGAAGGCGGGGCCGAGGAGGAGGCCGAGCTGAAAAGCGGCGCTGTTGACGATGGTTTTCGCATCCGGAGAAAGATCGAACGGGGCGAGAAGAAGTCCGGCGGCGAAGGAGGCGACGAGGCCGGCAGCGGCGATGAGGGCGGCGCAGAGAAAAAAATCGCGGATCGAAATGGTCCAGGGCGCGAGTTGAGGCGGATGGGCACGGAGGCGGGCGCGGGCGGCGGGCGACAGGACGAAACGCCAGAGGAGGACGACGCCGAGGACGAGAAGAGAGAGTTCGAAGAGGGCGACGGGGAGCGGAGGCGTGTCTTCAGGCATGCGCGGGCGACCAGTGCGGGGGAAAACGGGTCGGGGGGCAAGCGCGGGGCCGAACAGTCGTGAGCGAAGCGAGAGTCAGCGAAGGATGAGCGGCGACGGTTTTGAGCGGGCGCGATCATGCGGCGTGTTGGCGCGGGGTGCGTTCCAGGTCGAGAAGGCGGCGCTTGAGGTCCTCGCCGAAGGCAAAGCCGGTGAGGGAGCCGTCGGCGCCGATGACGCGATGGCAGGGAACGATCACGCAGGCGGGGTTGGTGGCATTGGCGCGGCCGACGGCGCGAGCGGCGAAGGGCGCTCCCAGTTGCGCGGCGAGCTGGCCGTAGGTGCGCGTTTCACCGAACGGAATAGCGCGGAGGGCGGACCAGACGCGGAGTTGGAAGGGCGTGCCGGACAGAGCGAGCGGGAGATCGAAGGTGCGGCGACGACCGGCAAAAAAATCGGAGAACTGTGCGCGAGCGGGGGCGGTGGCGGAGGTGTTGTGCACCAAATGGCATTTGGAAACGCGGGAAAGGAGGGCGTGGGCGTCGCCGAACGCGGTGGCGGCGATCGCGCCGGTTTCGGTGACGGCGAGGCTGAAGGGGCCGAATGGGGTGGAGAACGTGTCGTAGTGAAATGTCATGACGGGATGGGTTGGTGAAGTTGCCAGAGGTGGGCGGTGGCGAGGCTGCGGTGGGGAGAAAACATCGCCATGAGGCGACGGGTGGCGTCGACGTCGGGGCGTTGTTCGAGATCGAGGAGAGATTGAAGTCCACTGGTGACGCCGGTGTCGCCGAGCGGCACGCAATCGGGGAAGCCGAGGGCGCGCATCATGAGGTAGTTGACGGACCACGGGCCGAGTCCGCGCAGCGAGAGGAGCGTGCGTTCGGCGCGGGTGGCGGAGAGAGCGCGGAGCGACGCGAGGTCGAGGGAGCTGTCGGCGACGAGGCGGGAGAGCGAGATGACGTAATCGGCTTTTTGGCGGGAGAACTGCAGGGGGAGAAGATCGCGTGGATCGAGGGCGGCGACGGAGGCGGGGGTGGGCGGGGCGACGAGACCATGCGGGAGGCGTGTGCCGGTGAGTTCGAAAAGGCGGCGCTTGAGGAGGCAGGCGAAGGGAAAATTAATCTGCTGGCCGATGATCGACCACAGCAGGCCGTCGTAAACAGAGGGTGTGCGGCTGATACGGAGGTCGGTGCGCCCGGCGATCAGGCGGGCGAGGCCGAGCTTGCGGGCGAGGCGGGCGAATGCGGCGGTGTCGTCGTCGAGTCCGAGAAGCGCGATAACGACGGCATGAGCCTCGACGGCGGCGGAAGGGGCATGTCGGCCGGAGGCGGGAGCGATTTCGGCGAGGATTTTTTCGGGTGAAAGGCGAAGGCGGAGGACGGCGGGGCCGGAGGAGAGCTGGAGCGCGGTTGTGTAGGTGTCGGCTTCGAGGCGTTCGTTGACGCTGTGAGGGTCGCGGCTGAGCGCGCGGCGCAGGTAGCCGAGGAGAAACCCGGCCGGGAGGGAAATTTCGAACGAAGTTGACGAGGGCAGCGTGCGATAGGCGGCGGGCGTGAGACCGTTGAGGCGGCGGAAGTTTTCGTGGAAGACGGAGAGCGATTCAAAGCCGGCGGCGTAGGCGATGGCGGCGAGTGGGCTCGAGGACGCGAGGAGGTCGCGTTGGGCGACGGCGAGGCGGGCGCGCAGCAGGAGATCGGCGGGTGTAGTGTGATAATGGAGACGAAAAAGTTCGAACGTGCGGGTGGCGCCGAAGCCGAGGCGTCTGACGATGGCGCGGGTGTCGGGGAAATCGACGGGACGGTGGCGAATCTCGGCGACGATCGCCTCGACCGTTTCGAGGACGGGGTCGGCGCCGCGGGCGAAATCGTCGGGGTGACATTTCTTGCACGGGCGGAGACCGGCGGCGCGGGCAGCTTCGCAGGTGGGGAAGAAGCGGACGTTTTCGAGCTTGGGTTTGCGGGCCTTGCAGGAGGGGAGGCAGTAAATGCCGGTGGTGAGGACGCCGGTGAAAAAGCGGCCGTTCCAGGCGGGGTCGCCGGCGAGCACGCGCTCATACATCGCGGCGGCGGAGAGGCGCAAGGCGCGGGGCTTCACCGCGGAAAAATCGGAGGAGAGCGAGCGCGAGGCAATCATCGTGATGCAGTGACGATAGCGTAAAATGGCGCGGACGTCGTCCGGCTGAATTCGGTGCAATTTCGGCGGCTGCGGTTTACAGGCAATCACCGACGGGTTACCGGGGTGGCGTCCCCATGGCGGAGCGACGGGGGCGGGAGTAGGTTTCGCGGTCGTGGATGAGCTGCGGCGAAGATTTCAAATCATGAAGATCATCGATTCCATGTTACGAAAACACCCGAAAGCGGACGTGCAGCACATCGGACACTACGCGCAGGTGCTGGAGGCTCTCGGGCAGTGCGTGCAGGTTTGCCGGTCGTGCGCCGATGCGTGTCTGGCCGAGGATCATGTGGCGAAACTGCGGCGGTGCATCCGGACGGATTTGGATTGTGCGGACGTGTGCGCGGCGACGGCGGCGTTGTTGGGGCGGCAGACGGAGACACCGAACGAGATCGTGCACGCGCAACTGCACGCGTGCATTCTCGCGTGTCAGGTGTGCGGGGATGAATGCGAGCAGCACGCGTCGATGCACGAGCATTGCAAGATTTGCGCGGAGACGTGCCGTCACTGCCAGGAACGGTGCAATTTTCTGCTGGGCGAGATCTCGTCGTCGGGCGTGGAGGAAGGCTCGATGGAGCCGACGGACAAGTCGTCGTTTCAGCGGTAAGCAAGGAGCTGTTCGCCGGGCTTGGGAAAAAAAGGGCGGGCGCGGCCCCTTCGCGGGGTTGGGCCGCGGTCGCACCGGGTGAGGAATCGCCGGTCGAAGAGGCGTATGGAGGAGTGCGACGTCATTGTGATTGGGGCGGGAGCGGCGGGGTTGTGGGCGGCGGCGCGGCTGGCGGGGGAAAGGCGGCGCGTGGTGGTGTTGGAGGCGCGGGACCGGATGGGCGGGCGGATTTGGAGCGAGGAGCGAAAAGGCTGGCCGGCGGCGGTGGAACTCGGGGCGGAGTTTATCCATTCCGGGAACGATGTTTTGAAAAAGGCGCTTGCGGATGCGGGCGTGCGAAAGCGGCCGATTGTGGAGCAACACTGGCTGGCGGGCGAGGGGCGGCAGGTGGAGGTGTCGGATGCGTGGGATCGCATTTACGGCGTGATGGAGCGGATCGGGCCGCGTTTTCGGGGGAGTTTTTCGACGTGGCTGGCGCACCATGGCGAGGACGTGCCGGCGGTGGACGGGGCGCTGACGGAAACGTTTGTGAAGGGTTTCAATGGAGCGCCCATCGAGCGGATGAGCGCGCGGGCGTTGTTCGCGGCGTCGCAGGAGGACGAGGAGCAGTTTCGTCCGAGCCGGCGCTACAGCGCGGTGATCGAACGAGTGGCGCGGAAATTCGTGCGGGCGGGCGGGGAGGTGAAGTTGAACAGCGTGGTGACGAAGATCGCGTGGTCGCGAACAGGCGCGACGGTCGAGGACGCGCGTGGAGAACGCTGGCGGGGGCGATTTGTGCTGGTGACCGTGCCGCTCGGGGTGTGGAAAGCGAAGGCGGGGGAGCGCGGGGCGATTCGGTTCGAGCCGCGGTTGCGGCGAAAGGAACGCGTGCTGGCGAACGTGGAGAGCGGGCATGCGCGGCGAGTGGTGTTGCGGATGCGGGAGGATATCTGGCGGCGCGGGCCGATTCCGAAGGCGTTGCGGGCGCGGCGAGGGAAAGCGTTTGGGTTTCTGCATTCCGAGGAGGAGTTTTTTCCCGTGTGGTGGGCGGAGGCGCCGAAGCCGGTAATGGTGGGATGGACGGGCGGGCCGGCGGCCGCGGCGATGGCGGGTTGGTCGGAGGCGAAAGTGTTGCGCGCGGCGTGCGCGACGCTGGCGAAACTGCTGGGGTGCGAGGCGAAATCCTTGCGGGCGGGGGTGCGGGAGGCGCGTTCGCACGATTGGGCGGCGGATCCGTTTACGCGTGGAGCGTATAGCTTTGCGGTGGCGGGCGCGGAGATGGCGCCGCAGGAGCTGGCGCGGCCGGTGGGAGGCGTGCTGTTTTTTGCGGGCGAGGCGACGGCGGACCCGCTCGAGCTGGGGACGGTCCACGGGGCCTTGGCGAGCGGGGAACGGGCGGCGGCGGAAATCGGGAAGAGACTCGGTTGAGTCCGCGGTCAGGGGACGACCGCTCGCGCGTCGGGGCGGGACTCGACAGCGAGAGGCGTGGCGGCATGCTGCGAAGTCATGGCAACGATTTACGAGACGCTGCGGAGCGACATTGTGACGGCGATGAAGGCGCGGGATGCGGCGACGGCGACGGCGTTGCGCACGGCGGATGCGGCGATCCAGCGGGCGGCGATGGATACGGGAAAGCCGATCGACGATGCGTTGGTGACGGCGACGCTGCGGAAAGCGGTGAAAAATTTGAACGACGCGAAAGAGGAGTTCGCGAAAGGCGGGCGAGCGGATCTGGTCGCGGCAAATGAAGCGGAGCTGCGCGTGCTGGAGAAATATCTTCCGCAGGGCCTGGACGCGGCGAAGCTGGATGCGTTGATCGACGAAGCGATTCGCGAGACCGGGGCGCAGTCGAAGAAGGACATGGGCCGTGTGATCGGGGCGTTGAAGCAGCGGCCCGAGGCGGGACTGATCGATTTTGGGGCGGCGAGCAAAAGGGTGCAGAGCAAGCTGCCGTAAGGAAACCGCGGCAACGGGAGAGGCGCTCCGAAGGCGAAAGCCGAGATGAAAGCTCACGCAAAAACCGTCGCTCCTCGTCGTCCAGCGCAGCGCGGCAGCGACGTGGAGGATCTGCGGCGGCTGCATGAAACGGCGGTGGCGGTGGCGCGCAGCGGGGACTGGCGGGAGGGATTGCGGCGGGTGTTGGAAGCGGCGGCGAGCGGCTCGGGCACGACGATGGGACGGCTTTCGCTCTGCGACTCGTCGGGCGGTGGGCCCGCGTGGACGACGACCGCGGGATTTCCCGACGCGTTCGTGCGCGCGCTGGACGACGGACTGGAAGGGGCGGTGGCTGGTTTGGCGCTTGCGCGACGGGAGCGCGTGGTGGTCGAGGACGCAGCGAGCGATGCGATTTTCGAGGGGTGTCGCGACGTGGTGCGAGCGGGCGGATTCGTCGCGAGTCACAGCGTGCCGTTGCAGGCGCCGGACGGCGGAGTCGTGGGGGTTTTGACGCTGTATTTTCCGACGCGGCGCGTGCCGGACGAACGGGAGCGGGCGTTGACGGACTTGTATGCGCAGATGGCGGCGGACCTCGTCGCGCGGACGCGCGCGGTGGAGCGGTTGAAGGAAAGCGAGGAGCGGTTTCGGGCGCTGGCGAGTCACGCGCCGGTGGGGATCTTTTTGTCGGACGCGAATGGCGAGAGCGTTTTTCTGAACGATGTGTGGTGCGGGCTGGCGGGGCTGAGGCCGGAGGAGGCGCGCGGAAACGGATGGACGAAGGCGATTCACCCCGACGACCGCGAACGGATCGTGCGCGATTGGGAGGAGGCGGTGCGAGTGGGCCGGTCCTCGAGTGCGGAGTATCGTTTCGTGCGGCCGGACGGCTCGACGAGCTGGGTGCAGGGCAACGCGGTGCAATTACGCGATGCGGCGGGCAAGGTAACGGGGCACATCGGCACGGTGGTGGACATCACGGAACGCAAGGTGGCGGAACTGGCGGTGCGGGAGAGCGAGCGGCGGCTGCGGCTGGCGACGCATGCGGGGAGAGTGGGCGTGTGGGATTGGGAGATCGCGGAGAATCGGGTGACCTGGACGGAATCGCTGTTCGAAATTCACGGGATATCGCCGGGGGAATTTGCGGGGACGGTGGAAGCGTTTGCGGAATTGGTGCACCCGGAGGATCGCGAACAGGTGCAGGCGGCGCTGCAGCGGGCGCTGACGGGGAGCGGGGACTACGAGTTGGAATTTCGGGCGGTGCGGCCGGATGGGCAGGTGGTGTGGCTGTTCACGAATGCGGTGGTGTTGAAGCACGGTGGCGTGCCGGTGCGGATGCTGGGGGCGACGCTCGACGTGACGGAGCGGCGGCAGGGCGAGGAGACGACGCGGCAACTGGCGGCGATCGTGGAGTCGTCGGACGATGCGATCATCAGCACGGATTTGCAGGGGACGATCACGAGTTGGAATCGCGGGGCGGAGCGGCTCTACGGTTATACGCGCGAGGAGGCGATCGGACGGTCGTTGGCGATGTTATTGCCGCCGGGACGGGAGCAGGAGGAGCCGGCGATCGTGGAACGGATTTCCCGCGGGGAGAGGCTGGAGCATTACGAGACGACGCGGCGGCACAAAAGCGGACGCTTGCGGGAGGTGTCGTTGACGGTGTCGCCCGTGCTCGGCGCGGATGGAAAGCCGATCGGCACTTCGAAAATCGCGCGGGACATCACGGAGCGAAAGCGCGCGGAGGCGGAGCTGCGCCGGCAGCAGCAGTTGTATCGCGCGGTGGGCGAATCGATCGATTTCGGCATCTGGGTGTGCGATGCCCAGGGGCGGAATATTTATTGCAGCGAGTCGTTCCTGAAACTTGTCGGGCTGACGCAGGAGGAGGCCTCGGGCGCGGGCTGGGCGCGCGTGCTGGCGCCGGAGCAGGTGGGGCCGACCGTGGAGGCCTGGAAGCGCTGTGTGGAGACGGGCGGGTTTTGGGAGCGCGAGCATTTGTTCAAGGGCGTGGACGGGCAGTGGCATCCGGTGCTCGCGCGCGGCGTGCCGATCCGCGACGAGGACGGACGTGTGACGTATTGGGCGGGCATCAATCTCGACATCGCGGCGTTCAAGCAGACGGAAGCGGCGCTGCGGCGCGGGGAGGAGCGGCTGCGGCTGGTGACGGACAACGCGATCGTGTTTCTCGCGCACTGCGACCGGGAGTATCGGTTGAAATTTGTGAACCGGCCCTACGCGCAGCGGTTTGGGCGAACGCCGGACGAGCTGGTGGGAAAGCGAATCGACGAGCTGATCGGCGCGACGGCGTTCGCGGCGTTCAAGCCGAGGATCGATGAGGCGCTGGGAGGGCGCCGGGTGGAGTTCGAGATGGAAATTCCGTATGAGCGTTTTGGGCGCCGGTGGATGCGGGTGATTCACGAGCCCGAGCGGGAGGCGGACGGACAGGTGATCGGCATCGTGGCGGTGATCACGGACGTGACGGCGCGCAAGCAGGCGGAGCGCGACATGGAGACGGCGCGGGACAAGGCGGAGGCGGCGTCGCGGGCGAAGGACGATTTTCTCGCGACGTTGTCGCACGAGCTGCGCACGCCCTTGAATCCGGTGCTGCTGCTGGCGAGCGAGCATGCGGGCGATCCGGCGCTCCCGGACGAGGCGAGGGAAGCGTTTCGCACGATCCGGAAAAACGTGGAGTTCGAGGCGCGGTTGATCGACGACCTGCTGGACTTGACGCGGATCACGCGCGGCAAGCTGTCGCTCGATCTTTCGGTGCACGACGCCCACGTGATTTTGCAGGATGCGGTGGCGACGATGCGGCCGGAGTTGGAGGCGAAGCGGATCGGGCTGAGGTTCGACCTGCAGGCGAGGCGGACGCGGGTGTGGGCGGACGCGGTGCGTATGCAGCAGGTGTTATGGAATGTGTTGAAGAACGCCGCGAAGTTCACGCCGGAAGGCGGCCGGGTGTCGGTCGTGACACGCGACCTGCCGGCGGATGGGCGCGTGGCGATCGAGATTTCCGACACCGGGATCGGGATGACGGAGGCGGAGCTGGCGAGGGTGTTCGATGCGTTTTCGCAGGGCGATCACGCGAGGGGCGGAGGGTCGCATCGATTCGGCGGTGTGGGACTCGGGCTGGCGATTTCGCGCATGATCGTGGAGATGCATCGCGGGACGGTTTTGGCGGCGAGCGAAGGTCCGGGGCGCGGGTCGGCGTTTACGATCGAGCTGCCCGTGGACGAGGTGCCCGAGGCGGCGACTGCGGCCTGGGCGGGCTCGCGCCGACCGACAGCGTCGCCGTTCTGGAATGCGCCGCTGACGAAAGACGGTGTGCGAACGACGCTACTTTTGGTGGAGGACCACGAGGCGACACGCACGGCGCTCGCGCATTTGCTGAAGCGGCGGAATTTCGACGTGGTGCCGGCGGGCTGCGTGGAGGAGGCGCGGGAGGCGGTGGCCCGCGGCGGGATCGACCTCGTCATTTCCGACATCGGACTGCCGGATGGAAGCGGCTACGATTTGATGGCGGAGTTGAAACGTGGATACGGGTTGAGCGGAATTGCGCTCACCGGCTACGGGATGGACCACGACGTGGTGCGGAGCCAGGCGTCGGGATTTGTGGTGCACCTGACGAAGCCGGTGACCGTGCAGGCGCTGGAGAAAGCGCTGAAGGCGGCGCTG
>JAEZAD010000011.1 GCA_023430565.1 Verrucomicrobiota bacterium | reverse complement strand
TTGCCGCCAATATCGACGACGACTTCGTTCTGGCGAATTTCGGTGATGACGCCCGGAACGATCGAACCTTCCTTCAACTTGTCGAAGGAGGACTGCTCCAGCAGCTCTTGCATGACTGAACTCATATGACGGAAGCCCGCGAAACGCCGTCTGCTCCACAACGTCGATCCACCGGCTGGTGGCCCGCCGCTAAGCGGCAAGCCGTAGGTTGACTGTTAACTGACGAAAAGCGGCCGACGGGAGCACGCGGCGACGTCGACCGGACCGATAGCAATTGCCGCGAAGGGCCGACATTCCCGAACGCCCCCCTCTCCCGCAAGCCCCAATTTGGCAGAACGTCAATGGGTGCAACCCGACGCCCCCCTCGGGTTGCTCGTCACCGCCTCACGGCACGATCACTTCTTCTCCCGCCTTCCCCAACTCCGCCTCCAGCGCCGCGAAATACGACTCATACAGCCCGTGCTCGCGCACCGCGAGATCCGTCGCCCCCCGGAACGCCTCGCTCTCCTCCTGCTGCCGCACCACCACCGCCACCTGGGTCACCCCAGGCGTGAACGAATCGATCTTCACTTCCAACGAGTTCTGTCGCGCGATCCCAAACGCCTCCGTCGTCCGCAACCCGCTGTGCGCCCGGATGATTCCTTGCGCCGCACCCGCCCGCGAAACCGTAAAGTCGATCCGCTTCATCGCCCGCCGCGCCGCCTCGAACACCTCCGGCTGCTCCGCCTGATACTCCCGAATCTTCGGCTGCGGCGCCTCGAACCGCTCCCGCATCCGCGCCGGCAAATCCGCCGATTCACAGCCGCTGAAAACAATCGAACCAAATGCAAGAACGAGAACGAGGAGTGCGCGCATGAGAAGAGGTTTCCGAAAGTCGATAGCCCACTCCCCTACCACCTTTGTCATTCTGAGCGAAGCGAAGAATCCACTTCGACGCGCGCCATCACCCCAAACACCCGCCCCTCACTCCGGCCTGCCCGCCGTAGCCTCGGCGGAGGCGGGCTGCTGCTGGGACAAACAATGCAGCGTCCCCAGCCCCCAGATGATGTGGTAACAATCGATCGGAATCACCTCACGCCCCGGAAAACACGCCCCCAGCACCTCGTTCGCCTCCGCATCGCGTTTCGGCTGCCGAAAATTCGGCACCAGCACCGCGCCATTGATCACGAGAAAATTCGCATAGCTCGCCGGCACCATCTGCCCGCGAAACCCAAACGGCTTCGGCATCGGTAGCGTCGAGATCTGAAACTTCTTTCCTTTCGGAGTCCGAAAGCTCTTCAACCGTTCCATCACGTCCTCGAGGATCTTGTGATTCGGATCGCGCTTGTTCGTCTCGACGCACGTCACGAACGCATCCTCGCGATAAAACCGGGTGATGTCGTCGATGTGTCCGTCCGTATCATCACCGACAATACCCTCGCCGACCCATAAAACCGTCTTCACGCCGAGGTAATCGCGCAGGTTCTGCTCGATCTGCTCCCGCGTGAGATGCGGATTCCGGTTCTCGTTCAACAAACACTGCTCGCTCGTGAGCAGCAGCCCCGCGCCGTTCACGTCGATCGATCCGCCTTCGAGAATCATGTCGTTCACGAAGCGCCGCATCTTCAGCTTCCGCGCGATGCTCGGCGGAATCTCGTTGTCCAAATCGTAGGGCGGATACTTGTCGCCCCACGCATTGTAGGCCCAATCCGTGATCGCGACCTCGCCGGTCTTGTCGTTCTTCACGAAAATCGGCCCGTGATCGCGGCACCACGCGTCGTTCGTCGGGTGATCATAAAACGTGACCCGCGACATCTCCGCGCCCGCCTTCTCGCAAAACCGCCTCGCGCGCGCCTGCCGTTTTTCGGCGCAGTTGATCCGCACGTCCTGAAACCGGCTGATCGCCGCGACAATCGTCGCATACGCCGCCGGCACCGGCCGAAACTGCCCCGGCCACGACTGGCGATTGTGCGGCCACGAAAGCCACACCGCCTCCTGCGCCTCCCACTCCGCCGGCATGCGGAAACCCAGCGACGCGGGCGTTTGCTGCCCCCCTCTAGATCCTGATTTTTTTGCTGTCATTCTGAGCGTAGCGAAGAATCCACGTGTGCTCCCGCCTGCGATCGCCGCCCTGGATTCTTCGCTACGCTCAGAATGACAGGAGACGGACGCGGCGCGTATTACCTACTCAATCGATAAACCGCTTCGTCAGGTTTTCGTAAGCGTCGATCCGCCGATCGCGCAGAAACGGCCAGTGCGTCCGCGTGACGTCGACCTTCCCCAACTCGATCGGCACGATCATCACTTCCTCCCTGTCGACGCTCGCCTTCGCGAGGATCTGCCCGCTCGTGCCGGCCACGAAGCTCTGCCCCCAAAACTCGATCCCGGGACCGCCGACTTTCTCGAGCACTTCCGTGCCGATCCGATTCACCGCCGCAACGTAGCAGCCATTCGCGACCGCATGGCTGCGCTGAATCGTTTCCCACGCGCCGTGCTGGTTCTCGCCGTATTCCTCCTTCTCGCCCGGATGCCAGCCGATTGCCGTCGGATAGAACAAAATCTCCGCGCCCTGCATCGCCGTCAGCCGCGCACCTTCCGGATACCATTGATCCCAGCACACGAGCACACCGATCTTGCCAAACTTCGTGTCCCACGCCCGAAAGCCCGTGTCCCCCGGCGTGAAATAAAACTTCTCGTAGTAGAGCGGATCGTCCGGGATGTGCATTTTTCGATAAACGCCCAACAGCGTCCCGTCGGCGTCGATAATCACCGCCGTGTTGTGATACAGCCCGCTCGCCCGCTTCTCGAAGAGCGACCCGATGATCACCACGCCGTGTTTCTTCGCGATCTTCTGAAACGCCACCGTGCTCGGCCCCGGAATCGGCTCCGCAAGTTTGAAGTGCTCGTGGTCCTCGCTCTGGCAGAAATATTGCGAGCGAAACAGCTCCTGCGTGCAGATGATGTTCGCGCCCTGCTTCGCCGCCTTTTCCGCGAGCGCGAGCGTCTTCTTCAAGTTCTCCGCCGGATTCGCCGAGCACGCATGCTGCAGCAAACCCAGCTTCACCGTCGTGCCGCGCGTCGACGGATGGCTGTAGCCCGCCCCGCCCGGAAGTTTCGTGCGCCGATTTTTCATCGTTCAATAAACAACCTTGTTCAGCGGATATTCAACCACGCCTTCCGCCCCCAGCGCCTTCAACTGCGGGATGATTTCCCGCACCACACTCTCGTCGATGATCGTCTCGAGCGCCACCCAGTCGGGATTGCTCAACTGCGAGATCGTCGGATTGCGCAGCGCCGGCAACGCCTTCACCACGGCATCGAGCGACGCCCGCGGCAGGTTCATCTTCAAGCCGACTTTGCTCTCCGCTTCGAGCGCGCCACGCAGCAGCAGCGCGATCGTTTCGATCTTCTTCCGCTTCTCCGGATTCGCCCAACTCGCCTTGTTCGCGATGAACTTCGTGTTCGTTTCAAGCAGCGTGTCGATGATCCGCAGCTTGTTCGCGCGAATGGAATTCCCCGTTTCCGTGATATCCACGATCGCGTCGACGAGATCCGGCACCTTCACCTCCGTCGCGCCCCAGGAAAACTCCACTTCCGCGTCGATGCCCTTCTTTTCGAAATACCGGCGCACCGTGCCCACCAGCTCCGTCGCCACGCGCTTCCCGGCGAGCTGCTCCGGCTTCGTGATGTCGGATGCCTCCGGCACGCAGAGCACCCAGCGCGACTTCAGGGTCGACGCCCGGCTGTAGATCAGGTCGCAAACCTCCACGACATCCGACGCGTTTTCCTGAATCCAGTCGAACCCCGTCAGCCCGCAGTCGAAAAACCCGTGCTCCACATAGCGGCTCACTTCCTGCGCGCGAATAAAACGCCCGTCGAGTTCAGGATCGTCGATTGAGGGCTTGTAGGAACGCGAACTCGTCGTGATCTTCCAGCCGGCTTTCGCGAACAGGTTTTTCGTGGAGTCCTCGAGACTGCCCTTCGGCAGCCCGAGCATCAGAAGCGGTTTTCGAGCGGACACGCGCGCCACGCTCACACGGCACAACTCTCCTTCAAGAAAATTCTCGGCAAATCCCTGATCCGTCAGAGGCTATTCGCTTTTGACAAATAGTGCTGTAAATTTACATAGCCCCGCAACGCATCGCTTTCCCCCTTTCAAATGCGCGCCGAACCGAAACCGCTGGTCGTAGTTGTCGAAGACGAAGTCGAACTCGCCAACCTGATCGCCACCCACCTCGAGCGCGCCGGCATGCAGACGCAAATCTGCAACCGCACCGCGCACGCCCTCCGCTTCCTGAAGCATAATTTCGCCAACCTCCTGCTTCTCGACATCAGCCTGCCCGACGGCAGCGGGTTCAACCTCCTCGATGAGCTGAAGGCCGCCGACATCAGCGTGCCCGTGATCTTCCTCACCGGGGAAATCACCGAGACGACGAAGATCCGCGGTCTCGACGCCGGGGGCGACGACTACATCACCAAGCCGTTCAGCTACGCCGAACTCGTCGCGCGTATCCGCGCCGTATTACGCCGCGCCGAATCCAAGGGCGACCTCAACCTCACGAAAAATGTCCGCGTCGGCGACCAGCCCTTCGATTTCTGCGGCGCGAAGGTCACCCCCGACCGGCTCGAGATCGCGTTTCCCGACGGCACGATCCAGAAAATCGGCCGCAAGGAACTCGGCATCCTCGCCTATCTGAATGCGAACCAGGGCACCGTCATCACGCGCAAAGCCTTGATCCACTCCGTGTGGGGCATCCACGCCGACGTCCGCAGCCGCTCGCTCGACCAATACGTCGTAAAAGTGCGCGAGCTCTTCAAGGAGCACGGTCTGGATCTCGCCGCCTTCCGCACCGTCCACGGCATCGGCTACATCTTCGATCCCGCCGGCGTCTCGAAAGAAGGCCGGGAATAATCCCGCCTCCCAACGGTGGTTCCCGACGTCCCGGTCGGGCTTGAACATTCCACCCCGCAGGTCAGCCCGCCGGGGACGTCGGGCTCTCGCTAAAACAGCTCCCCCTGCATCGCTTTCGCCGGCGGCTGCGCGGAAACCGTCGGCGTTTTGAGCGTATCCGCGTTTCCACCACCTGCTCCATAGCGCCTCCGCGCCTCCACCCCCGTCGACTTCATCTCGAACTCGTCGAGCAGTTTGAACAACTCCTCCGGCTGCGGCGTGCGCCACTCCGGCTTCACCGCCGGCAAACTCAAATTCAGCGTCGTCAGCCTCAAATTGAGCCGCAACCGGTCCGCATTCGCCGCCACTGCTTCCCGAAAACGCTCCGGTTTCAGCTCGCCCGCTTTTTCCAGCACGCACTCGACACTGCCCCCGCACTCCCCGAGCCATTTCGCCGCCGTCTTCGGCCCCACGCCGTCCAACCCCGGAATGTTGTCCGACGTGTCGCCCACCAGCGCCAGATAGTGCGCAATCTGCACGGGCGGCACCCCGAACTTCTCCCGCACGCCGTCCGCATCGAGCAACCGCCAGCCGAGTTTCGGATTCGCCGACGGCGGCGGTAGCATGATCTTGATCTTTTCGTCGACGATCTGCGCGAAATCCTTGTCGCTCGAGACGATCAACACGTCGTGCCCCTGTTTCGCGAGACTCACCGCCTCCGACGCCAGCAGATCATCGCTCTCGACGCCGTCCTCCTCGATCCCCGCCAGACCCATCGCGCGCGTCAACTGCTTGATCGGCTCGATCTGCTCGCGGAGCGCGTCCGGCATCGGCTTTCGCTGCGCCTTGTATTCAGCCAGCAACTTCAACCGGTCCTGCGACTCGCCCAAATCGAAGAACACCAGCGTCGCGTCCGGCTTCTCCTGATCCATCAGCTTCCACAACGACTTCACCCAGCCGTGCAGCGCGCCCGTTGGAAACCCCTTCGACGAAGTCAGCTCGGGCAACGCATGAAAACACCGATACGCCAGGTTGAAACCGTCCACCAGCAGCCATTTCGCCATGCGCGCAACACAGCGCGGCTCTCCTCTCGGGTCAAGTAACCCGGCACCGCGCCCAACGCCTCCGCAGTATTTTCACACCCGCCCGCGAACGCCCCCGGATTTGAGTTTGCCCCGGCTGTGACGATGACCCTATACCGGCAAACGTCGGTCCCGCCCCACCGGTTTTTCCCCTACGCTCTCTTGTCCGCCAGCCTCACATGCGTCCGCCCCTGACGCGTCGTTTCACCCTGCTTTTCGGATTCCGCACCAGACTGCTGGCATCGTTGGCCGCGGTCTGTTTCGCCGGGGTTCTTCCGTTCGCCGCCGCGCAGGCGTTGCGCATCGATGCCGGTTCGGACGGTTTGCTCGAACGCGGCGCGCCCGCCTTCGCCGTGCGCAGTCCCGAAGCCCTCGGCCTCACGCTCCCGCCCACCGACATCCGGCTCATGCCCGACGGCCGCGTGCTCGTGTTCGCCGCCCAACAACTCGCGCTCGGCGACGGCGTGCGCTGGAAAGTCTTCCGCCAGGCCGTCAACGAGGACCCCGTCACCGGCGCGAACATCGTCTTCGACCAGGACGGTTCGATGTATGTCGGCGTCCGCGGCGGCTTCGCCCGCATCGAATTTCAACAGGACGGCACCTGGCGCCCCGTTTTCGCCCAGGCCCTCACGCCCGAGAACACCGCCGCGCCGCCCGTCGCCCGGCGCGTGTTCGAATCGGGCGGCGAATGGTTCTGGCACAGCGGCAGCGGCGCCGTCCGCCAGTGGCGCCCCGGACAGGAGGTCCGCTCGGTCGGCCGCGGCGATACGCTCGAGCACGTCTTCACTTTTCGCGAACAGCACTACATCGCCGATCGCACCACCGGTAATCTCTGGCGCGTCAAAGCCGACGGCGTCGAGGCCGTGCCGTTCTCCGACGAGATCGCGCCGAGCGAGACGATCACCTGCGCCGTTCCGTTCGACGACCAACGACTCCTCACCGGCACCTACGGCCGCGGCCTGAAAATCTTCGACGGAAACCGCACCGCTCCGTTTCGCGACAACGGCCTCCTCTCCGGCGACGTGCGGATCAACAGCCTTTGCGAAACCGAGGGCGGGCTCTTCGCCGCCGCCGTGGAAAACATCGGCGTCGTTTTCTTCGATCGCCACGGCACGACCGTGCAGGTGCTCGATCGCAGCTACGACCACCGGCTCGCCCACGTTCGGCGGCTCGTCCCCGCTCCCGGCGGCGTGATCTGGGGCCTGCTCACAGATGGTATTTTGCAGGTCGAGTTTCCATCTCGCGTCTCGCATTTCGAGCAACTCATCGGCACCGGCGGCGCCACCGCGCATCCGCATCGCCACGACGGAAAACTCTGGCTCATCGCCGACGGCAGCATCCTTCGCGGCGACTACGACCTCGACGGCCGCCTCAAAGGTTTCGTGCCCGACACACCGGCGGGACGCTTCGCCTTCACGTTCTCCTGCGCCATGGGCATGCCGGTCACCGGCACGGAAAAAGGAGTCTACCTGCGCACCGATTCCGGCTGGGCGCAGACTCTTCCCGAAACGTCCTATCTGCGCCTCCTCAACGTCAGTCCCACCAACGGTCGCTGGCTCTACGGCGCCGTCGGCGAGGTCGGCTGGCTTTGGCCCTCGGAAGACGGTTTCGACGCGGAACGACATTCGATTCCCGCCTTGGGCAACGTGTTCAACTCCGTCCCCGACCCCGACGGCGGCATCTGGCTCGAGCTCGGGTCCAGCCGCGCCGGACATCTCCGCGTCGAATCCGGCCGCCCCGTCGTCGATCTCTTCGACCAGCAGCACGGACTGCCCGAAGGCTGGGTCCAGTGCTTCAACCTCGACGGCGTCATCCGCTTCAACGTCGGCGGCCAGATCATGCGCTTCAGCCGCACCACACGCCGCTTCGAGCGCGATGCCGCGTTTCACCAGCGCTTCCCCGACCTGCGCGACATCATCGGCCGCCCTGCGCGCGACGCCTGGGGCCGCATCTGGATCGCCGCCAACGGTCGCGTGCAGGTCCTCGACGACTCCGGGGGCGCCCTGCGCAACCTCAACGAAAAGATGCCGGCCGGCCTCATGCCGTTCTTCTTCACGTTCGAGAACAACGGCGTCGTCTGGATGCACGCCGACCGTCGTTTCGCCCGCTACGATCCTTCGCTGCCCGCCACGAAACCCGTCCCGCTGCGCGCGCTCATCACCCATGTCGAACTTCCCTCGGGCGCCCGCACGCTTTTCCCCTCCAACGAAACCCTCTCGCTCCCGTTTTCCGACAATTCCCTCGTCGCCCATTTCGTCACGCCGCACCAGCCGTTCGGCGCGTCCGTCACGTTCGACGTCCAGCTCGAGGGCACCGGCGCCGAATGGGTGTCCGTCGGCACCGTGGGCTCCGCCGCCTTCAACCGCCTTGCCGCGGGCGACTACGTTCTGCACGTGCGACCGAGCGTGGGCGGTCAGCTCGGCGAAGCATCCTCGTTCGCGTTTTCCATTCTGCCGCCGTGGTATCGCACCACCTACGCCTACGTCGCCTACGCCCTGTCGGCATTCGGCCTCGTCCTCCTCGCCGGCCGCGTGTCGTCGTATCTCCAGCGGCGCGAAAACGTCCGCCTCGAACGCCTCGTCGCCCAGCGCACGCGCGAGCTCAACGCCACGACCGAGCGCCTCGCCAGCCAGGTCGAGGAAATCGAGATCCTCTCCCAAGCCATCGCGCAAAGCCCCGTCGCCGTGTTCATCGCCAAGCCCGACGGCACCATCGTCTTCGCCAACCCGCGCGCGTGCGAGCTTACTGGATACACGCTCGACGAACTCAAGGGCCGCAACGCCCTCTCGCTTCGCGCCGAAACCACGCTCCCCGCCGTCCTCGACGAACTCGCCGCCACCGTCCGCCTCGGCCAGTCCTGGCGCGGCGAGCTCTCCCATCGCACCAAAGGCGGACAGATCGTCCACGTGCGCTCCATGGTTTCGCCGATCCGCAGCGCCGATGCCCAGGTCCGGCATCATCTCATCCTCGAGGAGGACATCACCGCCTGGCTCGCCGAACAGGAACGCCGCCGCCGCCTCGAAGGCCGCCTCCTCCAATCCCAAAAGCTCGAAAGCATCGGCACGCTCGCCGGCGGCATCGCCCACGATTTCAACAACATCCTCACCGCCATCCTCGGCTACTGCGAACTCGCGCGCCTCTCCGCCGGCGACAACGTCGAAATTCGCCGCGATCTCGAACAGGTTCACACCGCCGGCCTCCGCGCCAAGGAACTCGTCAGCCAGATCCTCACGTTTTCCCGCCGCGGCAACACCCGCCTCATCCCGCTCGACCTCGCGCAACCCATCCGCGAAGCCCTCAAACTCGTCCGCGCCTCCACGCCCGCCACGATCGAAATCGTCTCGCACGTGCACAGCGGTCTTGTGCGCGCCGACTCCACCCAGGTTCAACAGATCGTGCTGAATCTCTGCACCAACGCGATCCACGCCATGCGTCACCGGCCCGGTCGCGTTCAACTGACCGTCGAACCCGTCAACGTCTGCCGAAACCTCGCCGCCGAAATCCCCCATCTCACTCCCGGTCGCTGCATGCGACTGGCCGTCACCGATCAGGGCGAGGGCATGGACCAGTCGACGCTTGATCGCGTGTTCGACCCATTCTTCACCACCAAACCCCAGGGCGAGGGCACCGGCCTCGGACTCTCGATCGTCCAGGGCATCGTGACCAGCCACAACGCCGCCATGCGAGTCAGCAGCGCGCCCGGCGTCGGCACGTGTTTCGAAATCTACTTCCCGCTCACCGCCGAAGACGCTCCCGCCCGTCACGACGCCACGGCCGCCCCTCGCGGGGAACGCCAGCGCGTCCTCGTCGTCGACGACGAGCCTTCCGTCGCCGCCTTCGTCGGCTCGCGCCTCGAACAGCTCGGATTCTGTCCGACCGTGATGCACGATCCGCGCGACGTGCTGAACGCCATCATCGAGGCGCCCGGCCACTACCACGCGCTCGTCACCGATCTCACGATGCCACACATCACCGGCGCCGATCTCATTCTTCAGCTCCGTTCGCTCGGCGTCCCGCTGCCCGCCGTCATCATCACCGGCTACGGCCGCGACGCCGTCCGCGCGAAACTCGAAGCGATCCCTGCGTGCGTCGTGCTGCCCAAACCCTTCGATGGCGACGACCTCGCCCGCGCGCTCGATCAGGTCCTCAAAACGCTCGCCCCCCGCGCCACCCCGTAGTAGCCGCCGCGGAACGCGCGACCGTTTCGCCAACCCACGCGCCCCTACCCGTTCGCCTCCTGGCCGCTCTCCGCGCTCCCCTTCTCGTCCTCCGCTTTCTTCGGCGGCAGCAGCCCCTGCACCTCGCTAGCCCGTCGCTCCAGTTCGCCCTTTCCTTCCGCCTGCAGCAACTCGTCCACGGACGGAATCGCGGGCTGTCCCGCGTCGCGCATTTCTCGATACGCCTTCAACACCGCCCGCCAGCCCGCGAGCACGTCGTTGTTGCGATGCCCGTCCTCGACCTGCGCTTTCGCATTCGCGCCCAGATACACCGCCAGCAGCAACGCCGACATCCCTTGCGCCTCCGCGTCGTCCTCGTCGACCTCCAACACCCACGGCGCGACTTCGCGACCGAGCGTCACCACCACCTCGTCGCTCCGCTCGACGAACTGCACCACTCGCCGCGCCGCCGCCGGCGCCCCCGCCTCGCGAATGCTTTTCTCCAGCACTTTCATCGCCTCCAGAAACTCCTCGCGCGAAGGCGTCTCGCCCGCCGCCGCATACTGCGCCGCCACCGGCGCGAAAAATTCGTCCAGCCGCTCCTGGTTCGCCAGCAGCAACCCGACGACAAACCCCCGCAGATCCGCGATGCCTTCGTCGAGTGGGCTCCGCGAATACGTGTAGCGCACCTTGAGGATCGAATCGCGATAGCCCGTCAGCCCCGAGATCGTGATCAACACCTGCCCATTCAACACCACCCGGTGCGCCACGATCGTCGCGAGTCCCCGCCCGCTCGGCTCCTCGCGAATCACCGCCGACGGCAGAATCTCCTCCACCTCGCCGCCGCGCTCCTGCCACACCTGCTTCAGCTCCGCCGCCGTCTGCGTTGTCAGCTGCAGCATCAGCTCGCTCTCGCCGCCGGTCGGAATCCCTTTCACGCCTCCCGTGTAGACATACGCCGTCAGCGTTTTCTGCTGCGCGTTGGTGTAACCGATCGACACGCCGAGCTCCTTCTCCTCGTAAACGCGTTCGTTCGTCTTCGTCCATCCGCCGCACTCGTCCGGAAATACCAGTTCGGTCCGCTCGTCCACAAACGGTGCCGCCACCGCCGCGCACACGATCCACAGAAAGATTCCTCCAAAGCCTCCGCGAAAGTTCACGCCTTCAACCTGTCCCCGTTGCGTCGCCGCGCACGCGAAATCTTCAAGCCGCCCCCCTCATTCCCGTTCCTCGCTCCCGCCCGGTGTCACGACCGCCGCGCTCCGATAGATCGAATTCGCGGATACATTCCGCAAATGCTGCTTCTTCGGCGATCCGCCCGGGCTCACCAGATTCGCCGTCACAAAGATCAACAGATTCCGTTTCTGGGCGCTTTCGCCCTTGGATCGAAACGCCCGCCCCAGCAGCGGCAGGTCGCCCAGAATCGGCACTTTGTCGTTCACCTTTTTCACTTCCTCCCGCGTCAACCCACCCATCACCAGCGTCGCCCCATCCCAGATCGTCACTTTCGTCGAAATGTCCCGCACCGAGAAAATCGGCTGATAAAATCCCGACGGCACCGTCACCGTCGTGCTGCCTGAAATCGCGATGCTCGGCCCGCCATACTCCACGAACCCATCGAACTCCGTCACCCGCGGGTTCAAATCGAGACTGATGCTGAAGTCGTCCTCCTCCACCGTGGGCGTCACCCGCAATTCCACGCCGACGTTTCGCGCCGTAAACTCCTGTGGCGTCCCCGCCGTGATCGCCACCCCCGCCGATCCGCCGCCGCTCGCGCTGCCCGTTCCCACCTGGCTCTGCGTCTGCCCGAAACTCTGCGGATAACGCATCTCCTGCGCCACCGTGATCGTCGCCGGATTGCCCGACAACACCGTCACCTTCGGCGCACTCAACAAATCCGTCCCCTGCTGCTGCGACAACGCCCGCACCACCGCATTCACGTCGAACTCCCCGATCACGCCCGCAATCGTCGCCAGCGGCCCGGCCCCGAGCGCCAGGTCCGGCGCGCCCGGAATCCGCGGCGCGTTGTTCACGATCGGAATGTTGATCTCCTGCTGCGTCGACTCCTCGCCTTCGTCCTGCAGTCCGTTGTTGTTTCCGTCATTGAACGCCGCCGGCCGCACGATTCGTCCTTGTTGATTCGAGGTCGAATGACTGAACGCACCCGCGAGCGTCCGCGCGCCCGTCCCATACACCGCCTGCGCCCCCGCATTCCGCTGCGTCGTCTTCGTCGCCAGGCTCCAGTTCACGCCCAGTTCCTCCAGCGCGCCTTCCTGCACTTCCATGAACTTCGCCTCGATCTCCACCTGCCGCACGTCGTTGTAGCGCGTCAGGATATTACGGATACGCTCCACGTTGCGCGGCGTGTGCGTCACGATCAGCGCCGATCCGTCGTAGGCGAGACTCGACCCCGGCGTCGCATCGAACGCCACGCCCGCCTGCTGCAAAAACGCCCGGATTCCCGCGCTCTCCGCGGTGACATGTGCCTCCGGCTCGTTGCTCGCCCCGGCCGACGAAAACCGGTCCTCCCGCACCGCCGCGCTCGGTGCCCCCGCTCCGGTCATCCGCAGCACCGTCGCCCGCGCGACCGGAAAAAACGCCGTCTCCAGCGCCGACGTCTCGCCGCCCGGCCGCACCACCACCGCGTCCGCCTGAACTTCGTATTGGTAACCCACCGACTCCGTCACGAAATCCAGCACGCGTTTCAACGTCGTGTTGCGCAGGGTCAGCGTCACCACCGGCGCTTTGTTCGCCGGATCCAGCAGCACGATGTTCACCCCGCGCGACGCTGCGTTCACGTCGTCGAACTCCTCCGCAATCGCGCTCAACGCCGTCACCACCTGCCCGATCTCCACCCGCGTGAAGCTCACGTTCGGCAGCACGATCCGGTTCAACTTCTCCTCCAGCGGCGCCGCTTCGACCGCCGAAACCGCATCACGCCCGCTTTCGACAAAAACCCGCGGCCGCTCCCAACTCCGCGCCACCTCTTCCAACAGCTGCCGCCTCGTCACTTCGCGATCGCTCCGCCCCATCGCACCCCACGACTCCTCGATCCGACGCAAAAACACGCCCGCCTCCCGGTGCCCCGGTTCGTCGACCTCCACGTTTCGAAACGTCTCCCGCGCCGCCTCGTAGTCTCCGGCCAGATACTGGGCCCGACCTTTCGCCACCCGCCGGGCCACATCGTCCCCCACGCCCTCCCGCACTTCGGCCACCTGCCCCGCCCTCGTTTGCGCCGACGCCCGAAAACTCGGCCACCCCGCCGCGACGCCTGCGATCGAGCACCACAACACCAGCTGGATTTTTCTCATAAAAATTTCATCGCGCCCCGTTGATCAGCGTTGCCACCAGCCGCACCGGCTCGCCCGCCTCCGACTTCCCTTCAACCCGCATCAGTTCGATCGCCGGCGGCGCCAGGACGATTTTTTCCACGCGATACACCGCTCCGGCGACCGACACCTCTTCGCCCGTGCTCACCTCGCGCTCCCCGTCGCTCCCCGCGATGCCCCTGACCACCGCGAACGGCTCCGCCCGCCACGTTCGCTCGGCGCTCGTCAACCCCACCGTCTCACCCGTCCGTTCGTCGCGCACCCGCGCTTTGGCCACGGGCGTTTGCACCGCCATGCTCTCGGGCCACGTGACCTCCGTTCGCTCCACGGTAAAAGCGTGAATCGTCACCTCCGCCCGCTCGACCCGCTCACCCGCACCAGCGAGAAACGTTTCTCCGGTCGCCACATCCTCGAACACTCCCAGATACGCGCCCGGCCCGCCCGCGAATCCCACCAACTGCACCCGAAACGGCCGCGTGATCACACGCACAAGCTCCAACCCCGCCGGCTCCGTATCCGTTTTCTCAATGCCCGCGTTTACCTCCTCCGCCTCCCGCGCGGTCGCCACGAACCGTCCGCTTGTTTCATCGAAATAAATGTCCGGCGGCGTGAACACGTCGTAAGTCCACCCTCCCTCGCGGTCGTCGCCCGTCGGCGCCCTCCAATGAAACTCCCCGCCTTCATTCTCCTCCGCTCGCGTTCCCGACGTCTCGAACTCCCCCACCGGCAGCAACCGCGTCGTCGTCTCGATCTTCGCCTCGCGCGCGCCAAACCACACCGCCGACGCCAACAACACCAGCGCCGCGCCGCCCAACATCCCCAGATCGTTTCGCCGCGTGCTCATTTCAACTCGCCGGCGCCTCCGGTGCCTCGACCGCTTCCACATACTCCACCGTCACCGCGAACCGCGACCACGTGCTCCGCACCCACGGCGCGTCCGGCTCGCGCATCCCATCGTCTTCCGCCACCTCCACCTCGACCTCTCTCACCGCCATCGCCAGTTCCGAACGCGCCAGCCGGTTTAGCAGCGCTCGCAGCGTCTCCGTCCGACCGATGAACCGCACCCGATACGCCGTCGCGCCCAACACCCCCGGAACCGCCAGCGTGAGCCTACGGTCAATCTCAAACTCCTCCTCGCCCGACCGCATCGCCCATCGACTTTCCTCCTCCACACTTCGTCCCCGGCCACACCCCATCAGCTCCCGCGGCCCCGCCGCGAACAACGCCTCCAACACCGCCTCCGCCAGTCGTCTCTGTCGGCGCACCTCAGCCACGCGCGACGCGTCCGGTCCGATCTTCGCATATTCCGCGAACCCAAATCGCTCCCCTTCGCTCAACTTCACGCCGCACTCCGCCGCTCTCCCGCGCATTCGCTCCACCAAGCCGGCAATTTCGAAAAACGCCTCCTCCATCCTTCCCTCGAGCAACGGAGACGACGGTTCCTGCAACCCCGACATCCGCCAAAGCCGTTTCCCTTCGCGCTCGCCTCGCGCCACCTCCGCCTCGATCGCCGCCGCCACGGTTTCCGTCGGCGCCGGCTGCGACTGCACCAGCGCCCGCCACTCTGCTTCGCGCGCCCCGAGGTCCGCCTTCGCGCGCTCGACGGTTTCCCGCTGCCGCCACAACCACCACCCGGCCGCCACGATCAACACCGCCTCCAACCCAAGCCCCGCCACAAAACCGGAAAATCGCAATCGGCGCTTCATTCGAAAGACCCCCGCGTTGCTCACAGTCCCGCTCCTTCCGCGAGCACCAGCGTGAGATCGAACCCGAGAATTCCGCTGCGACTATTGTCGAAACGCGCGTCCTCGACCGCCGCCACGCCCTCCGCATTTTCGAAACTCTCCAATAGCCGCTTCACGCGTCCATACACGCCCGGCCCCGCTTTTTCCCTCGGCCGTTCCCGATCGAGCATCCGCCCGCTCACAGCCACTCGCAGCGGCCCCTCGTCATCCGCCGGTTCGATCGCGAGCCGGTCCAACCACACGTCGCCGCTCCCCGCCAGATTGTCCTGCAACTCCGCCAACAGCCGCGGCCACGCCGTCCGCGCCTCCACCACGCTGCGCACGCGCTCGAGCCGCGTCCGCTGCTCCTCCAGTCGTCGCAGATTGGCCGCATTCCGATTCGCGATCGTCCGCAGCGGCGCAAGTCCCGCCTCGACCTCCGCCATCCGTCGCTCCACCGCTCGCCCCGCCCGCTCATAGTGCCAGATCGGGGGCATCAACGCCGCCACCAGCAACGCCGCCGTCGCGAGCCACACCGGCCGCCGCCGGCGCGCGATCGCCGCCGTGCGATACGTTTCCGGCGCCAAATCCGGCCTCCGTTCTCCCGCCAGTTCCGCCGCCGCCAATCCGACCGCTCCCGCCAACTGCCCCGCCGCTTCCTTCGCTCCACTCGCGACCGCCTCCGCCGACAATTCCACGCGCCGCAACGCATCGAGCCGCTCCACCGGCAACCCTGCCGTCGCACTTAATCTCCCCGCCAACCCCTCGAATTCCACGCCTTCTGCCAAAAGCAGGATTCGTTTCGGCTCGAGCATCGCTCCCTGCCGGCGCGCATTCAGCAACGACCGCGAAATTTCCCTCTGCAATCGCACCGCCGGCTCCTCCGAAAACGGTCCGCCCATATCACTCATCGCAGGCCCGAGCGCGCTTCCCGCAAACGCCAGCGTGCGCACGAAAAACCGCGCGGGCTGGACGAACACGAGATCCGTCGTTCGCGCGCCGACATCCACGATCAGCACCCCCTCCTTCGCTTCCGGGTAGTTCAGCCGGTAACAGTGCCACAGCGCGAAACAGGACGGCAGCGCGCGCATGACGCGAAACCCGCCGCCCTCCACCGCCGCACACAACCCGTCGACCGCGTCGCGTTTCGCCGCCGTCAGCATCAGCTCGATCTCCCTCCCGTCGTTCGCCAGGACCGCATAGTCCCACACCACCTCATCGAGCGAATGCGGAATCGTCTGCGACGCCTCGAACCGCGCGACGTCGCGCACCTTCGATCTTCCGACCGCCGGCGTGCGGACGAATTTCGTCAACGCCAGATGACCCGGAACCGCAAGGTGCACCTCTCCCCGCCGCCTCTTTCCCGCCAAGGCCGCCAACTGTTCACCCCATTCATCCGCCCACCGGCTTTCCGCGTCCGGCTCACTCCTCCCCGTCGCCAACGAAAACGCCTCCATCGTCAACCGTCCCCGGCCCGTCCGCCCAAACTTCGCCCACGCCAGGCGCCCACCACCCGCATCGATCGCGGCCATCCGCCAGCGCATGAGCCCGCGAAGCGTCATGCCCGCCCCTCGCTTCCGTCCCGGGTCCTGCTCGCACGCTCACACATTTCCACGCACGGCCCACCCGACGCGCACCCGAATCGAATAAACGCAGACAGCCGGAGCAGGAGCAGGACGCACATGCCTTGCATGAAGTGGACGTGCCGACTTTGTGTAAGTCGCTTGCGTCGTCACGCTCAATTTCGCGACGACGCCTCACTTCCACCCTCCGCCGCACCTTTTCGAAAAAGTCGTTGTGCGACTCTCGCCCCGCTTCACGCTCGGCGTTTCTCTCCCGCCTCATGTCCGCTGCCCTTCCTTATAAGATCGCCGTTCTCGTCTTCCTTGAAAATGCCCAGGGCCAGCACCTGCTCCTCCTTCGCGCCAAACCGCCCAATCTCGGCGTCTGGAGCCCCATCGGCGGCAAACTCGAAACCGCCACCGGCGAGTCGCCCTTCGAATGCGCCGTCCGCGAAACCCGCGAAGAGACCGGCCTCGAAATCTCGACCGCCGACCTCCACCTCTTCGCGATGATCGCCGAAAAAGCCTACGAGGCTCAATCGCACTGGCTCATGTTCCTCTTCCGCTGCCGCCTCCCGATCGCCTCGCTCCCGGCCGACATCCTCGAGGGCCGCTTCGGCTTCTTCACGCGCGACGAAATCGCCGCGCTCCCGATCCCCGAAACCGACCGCAGCGCCCTCTGGCCGGTCTACGACCGTTACCGCGACCGCTTCGTCGCCCTCCGCGCCGACTGCGCTCCGGGAAAACCCGTCGCCGTCGACATCGAGGAAATCGTCTAGCACTCGCGTTGACGCGCCCCGCCTCCTCCTCGCGCCGCCTTGGGCAACAAACACTTGATTTCTCGAACAACCGCCGGACACTTCCCCGTTCATCTCAAAACGAACCACTCTCGTGAGTAAGAAGACCACTTCCACCGCCGAAAAAAAATCCGTCGCGCCCGTTCAGAGCTCGGAGCACGCGAAGGCTCCGGCTAACGCCAGCCTGAGTCGCGAGGAGAGGATCGAGCTCTATCGCAAGATGGTCCGCATCCGCCGCTTCGAGGAGCGCAGTCTTCGCGCCTACCAGGCTAAGAAAATCGGCGGATTCCTCCATCTCTACATCGGTCAGGAAGCCGTCGCCGTCGCCTGCTGCTCCTTGATGGGCCAAAACGACCACGTCATCACCGCGTATCGCGATCACGGACACGCCATCGCCGTCGGCATGGACACCAAGCCGCTCATGGCCGAGCTCTACGGCAAAGCCACCGGCTGCTCCAAGGGCAAGGGCGGCTCGATGCACTACTTCGATCCGTCGCGAAACTACTGGGGCGGCCACGGCATCGTCGGCGGCCAGATCCCGCTCGGCGCCGGCCTCGCCTACGGCATCAAATACAAGGGCCTGAAGGGCGCCGCGATGGCGTTCATGGGCGACGGCGCCGTCAATCAGGGCGCCGTCCACGAAGCCTACAATCTCGCAGCCCTCTGGAAATTGCCCGTCGTCTTCGTCATCGAAAACAACGGCTACTCCATGGGCACCAGCCAGGCCCGCTCCTCCGCCGGCGATCTCTCCCGCCGCGCCGACGGTTATCACATGGATTGGGGCCAGTGCGAGGGTCACGATCTCTATGAGGTCCGCGCCACCATGGATAAATTCCTCCGCGCCGCCCGCGACGAATCCAAGCCGTCCATCGTCGAGATTCGCACTTACCGCTACCGCGGCCACTCCGTCGCCGATCCCGACAACACCTACCGCAGCAAAAACGAGGTCGAGGAATACCGCCGCACCAAGGATCCGATCCAGGTCTTCCAACAGATCCTCGTCGCCGAGGGCGTTTTGAACGGCGAACTCATCGAAAAGATCGACACCGAAGCCCGCGCCGAAGCCGACACCGCCGCCGACTTTGCCGAGGCCAGCCCGTTCCCCACGCCGGACGATATCCAAAAAGACGTCTACTGGGAGGCCGACAACCCCTCCGAGCGCAAATCCCAAGGCCGCCTGTTCTTCGAATAAGCCGCCGCTCCTCCTGCTCCCTCCTCCTTTCTCCCTGCTCCGCCTCCATGCCTTTAATTTCCTATCGCGAAGCGCTGCGCCACGCGCTGGCTGAAGAAATCGAACGCGACCAAAACGTCGTCGTCCTCGGCGAAGAAGTCGCCCAGTTCAACGGCGCCTACAAGGTCACCGAGGGCCTCCTCGCCAAATACGGCCCGCAACGCATCGTCGACACGCCCATCAGCGAAGCCGGCTTCATCGGCATGGGCATCGGCGCGTCGATGCTCGGCGTCCGCCCCGTCATGGAGCTCATGTTCTGGTCGTTCTACTCCGTCGCCTTCGACCAGATCCTCAATAACGCCGCCAACGTCCGCTACATGTCCGGCGGCGCCATCAACTGCCCGATCGTCATTCGCGGTCCCGCCAACGGCGGCACCAACGTCGGCGCCACCCACTCGCACACGCCCGAAAACGTCCTCGCGAATCACCCGGGCGTGAAGGTCGTCGTGCCCTCCACCCCTTACGACGCCAAGGGCCTCCTCAAGTCCGCCATCCGCGACAACGATCCCGTCTTCTTCCTCGAGAACACCATTCTCTACGGCGAAAAGGGCGAAGTCCCCGAAGGCGAATACGTCATCCCGCTTGGCCAGGCCGACGTGAAACGCGAGGGCACCGACCTCACGATCGTCACCTACGGCCGCTCCGTTCTCCACTCGCTCAAAGCCGCCGAAATCCTCGAAAAAGAACACGACGTTTCCGTCGAAATCGTCGACCTCCGCTCCATCCGCCCGCTCGACATCGACACGGTCCTCAAGTCCGTCGCGAAGACCCACCGCGTCCTCATCGTCGAAGAACAAAAACCCTTCGCCAGCGTCGGCTCCCAGCTCGCGTTCATGATCCAGAAGGAGGCCTTCGACGAACTCGACGCCCCCATCAACCGCCTCGCCACCGTGGACGCCCCCGCGATCTACAGCCCGCCGGTCGAAATCGAGCAGCTCCCCAATCCCCAGCGCGTCCTCAAAGCCGCCCTCGAAACCGTCGCCTGATCGAGCTTTCAACTCTCAACCCTCATCTCTCAACTTTCGCCCCCATGGCCAACATCATCGACATGCCGAAACTCAGCGACACCATGACCGTGGGCACACTGGTCAAGTGGCTGAAGAAGGAAGGCGACGACGTGAAGTCGGGCGACATGCTCGCCGAAGTCGAAACCGACAAGGCCACGATGGAGCTCGAGAGCTTCTTCGACGGAAAACTCCTGAAGATTTTCGTCGCCGACGGCTCTCAGGTCGCCATCGGCGACCCCCTCTGCGCCATCGGCAAGGAAGGCGAAAAAGTCGACGCCCCCGCGCCCAAAGCCGCGCCCGCGCCCGTCCAAAAACCGTCCGACGACGCCAAACCTTCCGGCGAAGGCGCCGCCACCACCTCGAAAAACGAGACCGAAGCCCAGCCCGCCAAGCTCCCCGCCTCCGCTCCCGCGACCGCCGCGCCCGCACCCGCGCCGACCACCCCGTCGCCCCGCCCCGAAGGCGCCCGCATCAAGATTTCCCCCCTCGCCCGCAAGCTTGCCGAGGAAAAAGGGATCGATCCCGCCAACATCACCGGCTCCGGCCCCAGCGGTCGTATCGTCCGCGCGGATATCCTCGCCGCCGAAAAAAATCCTCCCGCCAAAAAATCCGGGCCCGCCTTCGCCGGCGGCACGCCCGCCCGCACCGGCCCGATCCAGGAAGAACGCACCGTTCCCGTCTCCAACATGCGCGGCGCCATCGCCCGCCGCCTGCTCGAGTCGAAGACCCAGTATCCACATTTCTACGTCGAAGTTGAAATCGACGCCGCCCCGCTCCTCGCCCTCCGCGAGCAGCTCAACACCGGCCTCGAAAAGGAAGGCGTCAAACTCTCCGTCAACGACTTCATCCTCAAAGCCAGCGCCGAAGCCCTCCGCCGCGTCCCGCAGGTCAACGCCTCCTGGGAAACCGCTGCCTCCGGCCAGGGCCAGATCCGCTACTTCGGCGCCGCCCACGTCTCGTTCGCCGTCGCGATCGACGACGGACTCATCACCCCCGTCATCCGCGACACGCATCAGAAATCCGTTTTCCAAATCAGCACCGAGGCCAAGTCCCTCGGTAAACTCGCGAAGGATAAAAAGCTGAAACCCGAGCAGTTCACCGGCGGCACCTTCTGTGTTTCCAACATGGGCATGCTCGGTGTCCCGCGTTTCTCCGCGATCATCAATCCGCCCAACGCCGCCATCCTCGCCGTCGGCACGACTGTGAAAAAGCCCGTCGTGAAGAACGACCAGATCGTGATCGGCCAGACGATGATCCTCACACTTTCCTGCGATCACCGCATCGTCGACGGCGCCGTCGGCGCCCAATACCTCGGCGCGCTGAAGACACTCCTCGAGTCCCCCGCCCTCCTCCTAGTCTAGCCGAGGTGAAGCCCGACGTCCCGTCGGGCTTTGGTAGGGCGAGGTGTCCCCGCCGAGTCGCGCCTTGCGTGAATCAAACAGCCCGCCGCTACCGCGCCAGCAACTCCGCCCGCCCGGCCCGCGCCAGCCGTTCCGCCAACACCCGCCGCGTCTCCGGCGTATCGTCATACGCCAACAACTTCGTCGCGAGTTCGCGCGCTTCATTCGAGTAACCCGCCCCTGCTAACGCCTCGATGTTCTTCGCGGTCGTCTCTGCGAGATTGCGGCGGAAATCCGAGCGCTGGGCCTCCGACAAGTGAGGCGGAACCGCGGCTCTGATGACTTCGAACTGCTGGCTGATTTCGGCAAACGAGCGATTCGCAACGATGTCACCATAGCGACGCTGCTCCAGCAGCGTGTCGAAACCGCCGTAGTTCATCAGCATTCCGCGGCGAGCATCGCCAGCGGGCAGCTTGCTCATGGATTCCACGATGCGCTCCGGGGCATCGAGTTGCCGGCTCAACGTCGCAAAGTCGGAAGTGGAGTCCATATCCTTCCCATCGCCCAGGAACCTCTCCTCCGCTCGCTCGCGCCGCACCATCATCGCCTGCCGCATGGGAGGATGACGTGTCGCGAGCTCACCCATCGCCCGGATCAGTTCGCCCCGCAGCATCATGAAACTAAACCCGCCCACCATCCCTTCATCGAAACACCACAAGAACTCCTCCATCGCCTTCGCATCATCCTGGCCACTCTTCGCCAGCTCGCGCGCCCGCTGAAACCGCTCCTCCACTTCCGCCCGACTCGCCCGCCCCGCGCTCAACTTCGGCATCTCCGCCGCCCGACCGTTTGCCTGGCTCGTCTCGATTGCCCCAAGCAGCCGTTCGACATCCTCATCCGCCGCCCGCGCTCTCTCGCGCGTCCGCTCCAACTCCCCGCGCATCGCGTCCAACTCCGACCGCAACGCGGCGTATCCATTTTCCCCTTCGCGCATCGCCCGCCCCGCTTCGCGCGCGCGAAATCCCTGCCACACCGCCACGCCCACCGCCAGCGCCGCGACCATCGAAACCACGTGAGTGCTCTTCATGATTGAAATTCCCACGGCGACCATTCCCGCCGCGCTCCCACTCGCCACCGCCGCGCCCATCGCCGTCGCCGCGATCTGACCCGCCAGCTGCACCGGCACCATCACCGCGCCCTGCGTCGTCAACGCCGCGCCGAGCAGCGCCGCCGTCGACGCAATCCCCCGCCGCCCCAGCGACACCCGCAACTTCTCCAACGCCCGCTCCACCCGCATCCGTGCCGTGTTTTCATTCACGCCAAGCGCCCGCCCCACGTCCGCATACGACTGTCCTTCGAAAAACCGCAACGCCACCGCTTCCGCATCCTTCTTTCCCAGCTTCTCCAACAGCTCATCAATCTCCGGCGCAATCCTCCGCCAAAGCCCGCGCTCGCCCTCCTCCGCTTCGATTTTCTGCATCATCATCGCCTCCTTTTCGTTCCGCCGTTTGCGATCCCGCGCCCGCCGCGCCTCCCGAGCACAATTCCGCGTCGTCGTCATCAACCACCCCGCCAGCGTCGGATGCTCCGACAACCCCCGCGCCTTCGTCGCCACGAGCGTAAAAACTGTCTGCGCCACCTCCTCCGCCAGCGCCCCATCACCAGCCAACTGCCGCCACGCCGCCGCATACACCAGCCGCAGATGCCGCTCCACGACCAAACGAAACGCCGCCTCGTCGCCTTCATCGACGAATCGCCTTAACAGCCGCGCATCACCCCACTCGTTCATTCACCCCACAATGGCTCCGCCCCGCCCAAACCGCACAAAAAAACCGCCGCTCCGTCACCTTCTTCCGTGTATTCCGTATCTTCCGTGGGCCAAAAAATAGTTCGGGCCTTTTCGCGTATTTCGCGGGCGATCCTCCGCCCCCCTCTCCTCCCGCTGCCCTCCGCACGGTCACTCGAACAACGGCAAAATCTCCATCCCCGGCACCGTCACGAGCCCTTTGTCCGTGATCCGAATCTCCGGAATCACCGACAACGGAATCAAATTGAACCCCATGTAAGGCAGCGTGCACCCCGCCGCCACCCACGCCTTCTTCAACGCCGTCGTCTCCTTCGCCACCGCCGTCGCGCGCTTGTCCGAAATCAACCCCGCCACCGGCAGCGCCACGCTCGCGATCACCTTGCCGCCGCGCACCACGCACACACCGCCGCGCAGCTTCTTGATAGTCGCCAGCGCCACTTGCATGTCCGCCTCATTCGTCCCCGCCACGATGATGTTGTGCGCATCATGCCCCACCGAGCTGCCCACCGCCCCGTCCTTCAGGCCGAAATCCTTCAACAACCCATGCGCCACCGCCCCCGACTTCCCGTGACGCTCCACCACGCTCACGAAACACAGCCCGTGCTTCGCGAACAAATCCGTCCACGTCTCGCCCTCCGCCGGCGCGAGCTGCACCTTTTCGTGAAATAAGATAATCCCCGGCAGCGCCGTCCGAATCGTATTCGCCGTCACCGCCTTCGTCGGCAGCTCCGGCGTCAGCTTCACCTTCCTCGGCAGCTTCACCGTCTGATACGCCGCCCGCGGATACTTGTAGCGCTTGCTCAACGCCGCATCCAACACCGGCGTGATCTTCCGATCCTTCACCACCAGCTCGCCACCAAACCAGGTGTTCTGCACCTCGAGCGCATCGTTCAACAATACGATGTCCGCGCGCCGCGAATGCCCCAGCCCGCCGATGTCTCCATCTTTCGCATACCGCGTCGCCCCGTGCAGCGAACCCATGCTCCACGCCGTCACCGGCTTCATCCCCGCCTTCACCGCCTCGCGCACCACCCAGTCCATTCCAAACAAAAACAAATCGTCCGCGTCGCGATCGTCCGTGCACACGCACACCCGCTTCGGATTCGCCCCGAGCTCCGTCACCGTCGTGATCGCCTGTGGCAGCGAATGCCACGGCGTCGTCGGCGGACCTCCCCGCAGAAAAATCCAAACCCCCGCCTCCAGAAAATCGTCCGCAATGTCCCGATCGATCGCCTCGTGCGTATCCGTGATCCCACTCGCCGCGCCCGCCGCCACAAACTCCCGCCCGTAAATGTGCCCGCACACCGGCCGCCCCCGCTTGATCGCCTCGCCCAGGATCGCATGACTCCGCTCGTCGCCCATCGCCACCTGCACGAAGTCCATCTTCTCCCCCAGCGCGACCGCCTCCGGCCACTTGTCGAAGAGCTTCCCGATCTTCTTCGCCGTCAAATCCCCGCCCGCCGTTTCGAACTTCGGCGTCGTCGCCGGCACCGTGCTCGGCACCGTGAGGAAAATCGATAGCGGCGCCCGCCGCGCGTCCTCCAACATCCACTCGATGCCCGCCGCATCGCACACGTTTCCGATTTCGTGGCTGTCGCAAAAAATCGTCGTCGTCCCGTTCAACAGTGCCCCTTCCGCATACGCGCACGCCGTCATCATTGCGCTCTCGATGTGAATGTGCGGATCGACCAGCCCCGGCGCCAGAAGCCCGCCCTTCACGTCAAAAACCTTCGTCTTCTTCCCCGTGCTCTTCGCCGCCTTGAACGTCCCCGCTGTCTTCACCGCCGCGATCCGCCCGCCCTTGATCCAGATCTCACGCCCGTCGTGAATCCGCTCCGTATACGTCGACAGCACCCGCCCGCCCGTCAGCACCAGATCCGGCGCCTCCCGTCCCATCGCCACCGCCGCCAGCAAGCGAGTCATTGAGTGAAGCGGGGCCACCGAAAAACGCGTCAGCATGCACGCACTCAAAAGCAGGCCGCGCGCCAGCGAAAGCCGTTTTTGTTCACACGCTCGGCCCGCCGCTTGCTTCCCACCTCCTCATGCACCTCCGCGCCTCCTTCGTCGCGCTCGCCCTTCTCTTCTCTCGCCCGCTGTTCGCCTCCGACTTCTCCGCTCGTTTCGAAGAGCTGAAGTCCACCGCCACCCCCGCCCAGCTCTACGCGCTGCTCTACGATCTCCCGAAAGGCGGCGATCTCCACAACCACTCCGGCGGCTCCGATCTCCCCGAATGGCGTTACGCCGTCTGCACCGATCCCGCCCGCAACGGCGGCGACACGTTCTACACGCGCGCCCGTTTCAAATCTCCCGTCGACGCCATCAACCCCTCCTCCCGCTTCCACACCGTTCGCCAGCACGTCTACACCCGCCTCGCCCCCGACATTCAGTCCGAATACATCCCGCTCGCCGACCTCACGCCCGACGAACGCCGCGCCTGGTGCGACAGCCAGCGCCTCGACGCCCCGGGCGAAGGCCGCGACGAATTCTTCGCCGTCATCTGGCCGCGTCTCGCCGGCGTCTTCTCCAATCTCCACGTCTCCACCGAACTCCTCGTCGAAAACCTCAAAGCCTTCGGCGCCGAACGCCTTCTGTATTTGGAAACCCAATTCAGCGTCGACGGCGCCACCGACAACAACGGCCACCCCATCCCGGTCGCCGACGCCGTCGCCTTCGTTCGCCAGCGCCTCGCCCAACCCGACGTCGCCGCCACCGGCGTCACCGTCCGTTTCCAAAAAACCATCCTTCGCTTCGCCCCCAACGCCGAACAGCGCCTCGCCGACGCCTACGCGTTCGTCGACGCCCACCGCGACCTCTGGGTCGCCCTCAACCTTGCCGGCATCGAGGAAAACGGCTTCGGCCACCCGCAACGTTTCCTCCAAACCTTCCGCCGCCTCCGCGCCCGCTACCCCACGCTCCCCCTCTCAATCCACGGCGGCGAAATGGACGGCCCGAATCAACACGTCCGCGACACCCTTCTCCTCGGCGCCTCCCGCATCGGCCATGGCGTCAACCTCCTCTCCGATCCCGACACCTTCCTGCTCCTCCAACACAGCCGCCGCACGCTCGTCGAAATCAACCTCATCTCGAATCGACTTCTTCAATACACGCCCGATCTCACCGTGCACCCGTTTCCCGAATTCCTCCGCACCGGCGTCCCTGTCTGCCTCAACACCGACGACCGCGGCATGTGGGACTCCAACCTGACCGACGAATACTTCACCGCCGTCACCACGTTTAACCTCTCCTGGGACGAACTCGTTCAACTCGGCCGCCACTCCCTTGCCTACTCGTTCGCGCCCGCCTCCGTGAAAGAGAAACTCCTCGCCACCTACGACGCCAACCTCGCCGCCTTCGAAAAGAAATACGGCGCCGACGCCTCCACCGTCTCCGCTGCCCTCGCCGAGCTCTCATCCGTGAAGCCCGTCATTCACGGCTACGCCCGCCGCACGTGGAACCTCGCCTTCCCCTAGCCAGACACCCCCACCAACCGCTTCCGCCGCACCGCCCTCAACCCGTGCTTCGGCGCCCACACCAGCGCCGCCACAAACAGCGCCGCCTGCAGCAACACAATGCACGCCCCCGTCGACGCATTCACAAAAAAGCTCACATACACCCCGCCCACGCTCGACGCCACCGCGCTCGCCACCGCAATCCCCATCATTCGCCCAAATCGATCCGTCATCAAATATCCAATACACCCGGGCGTCACCAGCATCGCGATCACCAGAATGATTCCCACCGCCTTCAACGACACCACGATCGTCAGCGCCAGCAGCGACAGCAG
>JAEZAD010000026.1 GCA_023430565.1 Verrucomicrobiota bacterium | reverse complement strand
TCCGCGCCCGAGGAGCGAATGCCCATCACGCGCACCGCGTCGACGAAAGTCTGAATTTGTGCGTCGGGAGCGGCCGCTGCCAGCGCCGTCGGGGCGGAGAACGTCGGAGGAGGTGTTTGCGCGGAGGGCTGGTCGTCCTTTTCCATCGTCGGCGCGACGGACGCGGGGGCGGTGCCTGTGTCGGCCGGCGCGGGGGCGGAAGCGGTTTGAGCGGTTTCGACGGCCGTTACCGGCGCAGTCGCGGGCGGGGTCTCCTCTGCCGGGGCGGGCTTCGGGATCACCGGCGCGATGATCACGGGACTGGGGGTTTCGCTTTCCGACGGCGGAGCGAGCTTCGTGACGACTGCGGCAGGGGCGGGGGTGGGGATCTCAGGGTCGCGATTGACCAGCACGACCGTGATGACCACCGAGACGACGACGAGCACGGCCGCACCGGTGCCGACGAGGATCAACGTTTGGGCGCGCATCGGCTGGCCGCGCCGCCTCACGGTCGTGGCACCGGCTTCGTCGGACGGTGTCGCGGCCTGCTGTTCGTTTTGGCGGCGTTGGGCCTTTTTGAGGGCTTCGTTGATGAGGCTCATCGCAATCGCAGTTAGCGGGTCAGGTTCTCCATGTCGCGAGCGGCCCGGCGGACATCCCAGTAAGTGACTTCGTCGGAGTCGCGAATGAAAGCGGCGAGAAGGGCTTTGTCACAGAGATTGTTCACGATGCGAGGGATTCCCTTGCTCGTGCGATGGATGGAGCGCAACGCCCACCGGGTGAAACTGGGCCGTCCGGTGCTGCCGGCGAGCGTGAGGCGGTGTTGCACGTAATGCTGCACATCGTGGGCGGAGAGCGGGTGCAGCTCGTAATGCACGAGAATACGCTGGCGCAGTTGCCGCAGTTCTTCGCGGGCGAGCACCGCCTTCAGCTCCGGCTGCCCCATCAACACGATCTGGAGCAGCTTTTGTTTGTCGGTCTCGAGATTCGAAAGGAGGCGGATTTGTTCGAGCACGTCGAACTTCAGGTTCTGCGCTTCATCGATGATCAGCACGATGTCCCGACCCTTCTCGATGCGTTCGAGGAGCACGCGGTTGATCTGGGCCACGAGGTCGTGCTGGCTGCGGGCGATTTTGGTTTCGCCGAGCTCCGTGAGGATGGCCTTCAACATCTGCGTCTCGGTGACGCGGGGATTGAGAATCAGCGCAGTGTCGTAGTGCGCGTGGTCGAGCTCGTTGAGAAAACGCCGGCACAGCGTGGTCTTGCCGCAGCCGACTTCGCCGACGAGCACGATGAAACCTTTCTTCTCCGCCACACCGTATTTCAGGTGCTGCAAAGCTTCTTGATGTGTGGGGCTCAGGTAGAGAAAGCGTGGGTCCGGGGTGATGTTGAACGGCATCTCCTTGAACCCGTAGTATGCCTGATACATCGAGCCGCAGGCTGCGTCGGCCGATGAAAAACGCACGCCAAAAACCGGACGCGGGGTCCGCGGCTGGTTTTCCGGGTCAAGGTCTGGCGGGAAAGGACCTCGCGCCGACTCGGGAAAAGATTTGCGTGGGCGAAACGCGGTCCCGTTCATCTCCCATCCTCCCGTGTTGCTCCGCCGCATCGTGATCGCGCTCTATCTAATGGTGTTCCTCGCCATCGGCGCGGCCTCGGGCGTCTACTTCCTGCAGGCGAGGGAGGAATACAACCGCTTGCGCCGCATCGAGGCCGAGAACCGCCGCCGGCTGGACGAGGCCGAGGCGCGATTGCGCGAGCAGGAAAAAATCCTCGAACGCCTGCGCACCGATCCGGTCTACGTCGAAAAGGTGATCCGCCGCCGGCTCGGCTACGCCAAACCCGACGAGTTCATCTTCCGTTTCGAGGACTAATTTTTTTTCGCCCACATGGCCCAGCAATCACTGATCGACACCTTCAACCGCGCCGGACAAGGCCACGTCTTCGCGTTTTTCGACCGCCTCGATGCCGCGCAACAAACGCGCCTGCTCGAGGAAGCCGCCGAGATCGACCTGGCTGAGATCGACCGGCTCACGCGCACGTTGCTGGCGAAAGGCGCCGCGGCTGGAGTGAATCTGGACGGCCTCGCGCCCGCACCCTACGAGCCGCTGCCGGACCGCGGCGGCCACGCCGCCGACTGGGCGAAGGCACGCGCGGCGGGCGAGGACGCCTTGCGCGCGGGCCGGGTTGCGGCGTTCACCGTCGCGGGCGGGCAGGGGACGCGTCTGGGCTACAATGGACCGAAGGGCACGTTTCCCGTCACGCCGCTGAAACAAAAGTCCCTCTTTCAGGTGTTCGCCGAAAAGATCCGTGCCGCCGGCACGCGCTACGGGCGGCCGCTCCATTGGTTCATCATGACGAGCCATCAGAATCACGCGGCGACCGAGGCGTTTTTCGAGGAGCATAAATTCTTCGGCCTCGATCGCGGCCGGGTGCATTTTTTCCGCCAGGGTCGCATGCCCGCGGTCGGGTTCGACGGGCGGATCCTGCTGGAAACGCCGGGCTCCCTCGCGCTGTCGCCCGACGGTCATGGCGGTTCGCTGCGTGCGCTCGAGCGCAGCGGCGCGCTCGATCTCATGCAGCGGGAGGGCGTGGATACGTTGAGCTACTTCCAGGTCGATAATCCGCTCGTGCGCTGCATCGATCCGGCCTTCATCGGCTGGCATCTGCTGCGCGGTTCGGAAATGACCAGCAAGATGGTGCCGAAGGCGTATCCGGAGGAAAAGCTCGGCCACTTCTGCGCGCAGGATGGCAAGGTCGTCGTGATCGAATATTCGGACCTGCCGATGGAGATGCAGCGCGAGACCGATGCGAGCGGGAAACTCCGCTACATCGCCGGAAGCATCGCGATTCACGTGCTCGACCGGGAATTCATCCGCCGCATGGCGCGCGCAGGCTCGGACCTCGCGCTGCCGTTTCACCGGGCGGACAAGAAGATCCCGACCATCGATGCGAGCGGCGCTGCCGTGAAACCGGAGAAGCCGAACGGCGTGAAGTTCGAGATGTTCGTTTTCGACGCGCTCCCCTTCGCGAAAAATCCGGTCGTGATCGAAACGCGGAGGGCGGACGACTTCTCGCCGGTGAAAAACGCGGAGGGCGTCGACTCGCCGAAGACCTCGCGCGACGACCAGTTGCGGCAGTATGTCCGCTGGCTCGAGGCCAATGGCGCGATGGTCGAACACGACGGCACCGGGTTGCCGCCGTTCACGATCGAGGTGTCACCGCTGTTTGGTTACGACGAGGAATCTTTTGCGGACAGCTGGAAAAAACTGTCGCCGAAGCCCGCCGTTCGTGACGGGCTGTATCTCGAATAACTCTCACCCTCGCCTGCGCTGCGCTGTCGCGGGCAGGTGCGACGTGTAACGCCGCTACGTTTTTCCATGACCACACTCGATCGCATCCAAGCTGCCGCCCAAGCGGCGAAATTGCTGCCGACTTCGGCCGAGAACATCGCGAGCTTTCTCGCCGCGCCGCTGCCCGCGTGGGCGCACACGAGCATCGGGGAACTCGCGACCAAGGAAGCGTGGGGCGAACTCAACGATCGTTTTTATCGTTATCTCGAGTTCGGCACCGGCGGCATGCGCGGCCGGACGATCGGGGTGGTGAGCACCCGGGCGGAGACGGGTGTTTTGAGTCCCACCGGTTCGCCGGAGCACGCGGCGATCGGCAGCAATGTGTTGAACGATTTCACGCTGATCCGCGCGACGATCGGGCTGCACCGCTACACGAGCAAATATCTCGGGTCCCGGGGAATCGCCGGGAAACCGCGGCTCGTGATCGCTCACGACGTGCGGCATTTTTCGCGGCATTTCTGCGAGCTTGCGGCATCGACCTGGGTTCGTTTGGGCGGCGAGGCGTATATTTTCGACGGGCCGCGCTCCACGCCGCAGCTGAGCTTCAGTGTGCGCTGGTTGAAAGCGCATGCCGGCGTCGTCATAACGGCGAGCCACAACCCGCCGCACGACAATGGATTCAAGGCCTATTTCGACGACGGCGCGCAGGTCGTGCCGCCGCACGACAAGGGCATCGTGACGGAAGTGAACGCGGTGCCCCTTGGCGAACTCGCGGGCTACGTCGACAAGGACCTCGCCGGCGTGACGACGCTCGGCGCCGACGCGGACCAGGCGTATTTCGCCGTCGCGCAGAAGGCCGCGATCGATCCGTCGGTGTTCAAGAAGACCCCGCTGCGGGTGGTGTTCACGAACATTCACGGCACCGGCGCCGTGCAATCGGTGCCGCTGCTGAAGGCGGCGGGTTGCGACGTCGAGCCCGTGCCGGAACAGCTCGCGTTCGACGGACGTTTTCCGACGGTGAAGTCCCCGAATCCCGAGAACTCGGAGGCGCTCGCCCGCGCCGTGGCGCTGGCGGAAAAATCGGGGGCCGACGTTGTGCTGGCCACCGATCCGGATTGCGATCGGATGGGCTGCGCGGTGCGGAACAAGGCGGGCAAGCTCGAGCTGCTGACCGGCAATCAGATCGGCGCGCTGCTAACCGATTACCGGCTCACCAAATTCAAGGAGCTCGGCTGGATTCCGTCCGGCGGCTCGGATCGCGTTTGCATCATCAACACCTACGTGACCTCCCGACTGCAGGACACGATCGGACGCGAGCACGGCGTGAAGGTCATCAAGACGCTGACCGGGTTCAAATGGATCGCGGCGAAGATCCGCGCCTACGAGGACAAGCTCCGCGGGGCGATGGGTCCGAACTTCGACTACGATGCGACGCCTTTCGAGGAACGCGTGAAGCTCCTGCAGCAGCACAGCACCTTTTACGCGTTCGGTTGCGAGGAAAGCTACGGGTATCTGCCGAACGATACCGTGCGCGACAAGGACGGCAACGCGGCCTGCCTGATGTTTGCCGAAGTCTGCGCGTGGGTGAAAAGCCGCGGGCTGACGGTGCCGGAGTATCTGGACGAAATTTTTCTCAAATTCGGCTTCTATCTCGAGGGCACGATCAACCTCTACTACGAAGGCGCGAGCGGGAACGCCAAGATCAAGCGGATCCTGGAAACCTACCGGTCTTCGCCGCCCACGCAGTTCGGCGAGACGAAGGTGGCAAAGTTCGAGGATTTCGGCCGTCAGGACATCTACGATGCCGACGGCGAAATGATCCCGAAACAGGACCTCTACTTTGTGACGTTGGATAATGGATACTCATTTGCCGCGCGCGGCAGCGGCACGGAACCGAAGATGAAGTTTTACCTGTTCGCGAACGAGAAGGTGGCGAGCCCCGGCGAGCTGTCCGCGGTGAAAGCCAACGTCCGCGCCACGCTCGACCGGCTCAGTGCGCTGATTGAAGCCGACGCAAAGGCGCGGGCCGAGAGCTGACGAAATCCCGGAGTGGCGCCGTCCGAACGGGCCTGGCGGCGTAGGTCCGTTCGGCCAACCTGCCACAAGCATGTGGGTGACTCGCGGTTACACGCGGGGAGGCGGGGATCTCTTACATGGTTTTTACGGTAAGTTGCGTTTTGTGCCTTGGAGGGGAAGCTGCGGACTGACAGTCATGAGAAGCCATCCTATGGACCGAATCGGAGTCCAGATTCGCTTCACCTGGATTCGCGGCGTTCGCGTGTTGCTGCCGGTCCTGGCTCTCCTGACGTTCCTAATTGGATACAGCGGCGCGCGCGCGACCGAGGAGAGGCCATCGCGGGAGTTTCAGATCAAGGCGGCGTTTCTCTACAACTTCGCCCAGTTCGTGAGCTGGCCGCGCGAGAGTTTCGCCGGGCCGGAAAGTCCCTTGATCATCGGCGTTTTGGGCCTGGATCCCTTCGGTCCATTTCTCGACGAGCTGGTGCAAGGGGAACGCGTGGATGGACGACCGCTGATTGTGCGCCGATTCAGGGACGTGGACGAACTGGGCCCATGTCATGTGCTTTTCGTGAGCGGCTCCGAAGGGCGGCAGATCGACGCCATCGCCGACCGGCTGCGCGGCCACAGTGTGCTGACGGTGTGCGACTGGGAGGAGTATGCCCGCCAGGGGGCGATCGTGTGGTTCGTGATGGAGCGGAATCGCGTGCGGCTGCGCATCAACCTCGATGCGGCCAAGACGGCGGGGCTGACGATCAGCTCCAAACTGCTGCGTTCCGCAGAAACCGTAACCGTCTCGCAAAGGGAATGATGATGGCGATGCGCAACATGCCGATTCGGCGGAAGCTGATGGTGATCATCCTGATCACCACCGGCGCCGCGCTGTTGTTCACGTGCGCGTCCTTCTTCGCCTACGACATCCTGAGCTACCGGCGCAACGCCGTCGCCAATATCACCACGATGGGGCAGATCATCGCGGCCAACAGCACGGCGGCGCTGGCGTTCGACAATCCCGAGGATGCGCGGGAGACGTTGTCGGCGCTTCGCGCGGAACGGCAGATCGTCGCGGCCGCGCTGTATTCGACTTCCGGCGACATCTTCGCCCGCTACCCTGCGGACCTGCCCGATTCCGCGCTGCCGGCGACGCCGGACATCACGAGCTACCAGGTGAGCTGGTCGGCGTTGTCGTCGTTCCAGCCGGTCACGCAAAACGACCGGGAACTCGGAACGCTCTACCTGCGCTCGGACATGTCGGCGTTGCGGGAGCGGTTTCGCGTCTACGGATTCCTCGTGCTGCTCGTTTTGGCGACGTCGCTGCTCGTGGCCGTCGTCTTTTCGCAGCGTCTGCAGCTGCAGGTGTCGCGTCCGATTCTCACGCTGGCCCAGACCGCCCGCGCGATTTCGGACCGCCGCGATTTTTCGGCGCGAGCGGTGAAGCACGGCGGGGACGAGGTGGGGATGCTGACGGATGCCTTCAACGACATGCTGTCGCAGATTCAGGCGCAGGACCGCGCGCTGCGCGAAAGCGAGACACGGCTGCGCGCGGTGCTGAACTCCTCGTTGAGCGCGGTGATCGTGACGGACGAACGCGGGCGGATCATCGACTGGAACGCCCGCGCCGAGAAGATGTTTGGCCGCTCGCGCGGCGACGCCCTGGGGCTCGACCTGAGCGTGGTGCTGCCGCCACTGACGGACCGGCCGGAGGCGCGCGGAATGAAGCGCTATCTTCCCTACGGCGAGCCGAGGACCGAGGAAGTGGGGATCGTCGAAACCACGGCACGGCGACGCGATGGCCGGGAGATATCGGCGGAAGTCGCGATCAATCCCCTCGTATCGGGCGGCGTGGTGACGTTCTGTGCCTTCGTCACCGACATCACGGAGCGGAAGCGGGCGCAGGAGGAATTGCGGGCGCTCACGCAGCAGCTGGAGCGGCGGGTGGAGGAGCGGACGAAGCAGCTCGAGGGGGCGAACAAGGAGCTCGAGGCCTTTTCGTATTCGGTTTCCCACGATTTGCGGGCGCCTCTGCGCCACATCGACGGTTTTGCGAGCATGCTGGCGGCGCATGCCACGGATGCGCTGGACGACAAGGGCAAGCGTTACGTGCAGGTCATCACGGATGCCGCCAAGCGCATGGGACGGTTGATCGACGACCTTTTGAGTTTTTCGCGGCACGGCCGCGCCGATCTCCGTTTCGTTCCGGTGAAGTTCTCGGGCTTGGTGGAGGAAGTGCGCCGGCAGCTGGGCGGTGAAACGGCGGGACGATCGATTGTCTGGCGCGTCGGACCTTTACCCGAGATGGAAGTCGATGTGGCGATGATGCATCAGGTCTTCGCCAATCTGATCGGCAACGCGGTGAAATATACGCGGAATCGCAGCGAGGCCTTGATCGAGATCGGCGCGCAAATTTCGCCCGAGGAGGTGGTGGTGTTCGTCCGCGACAACGGCGCCGGTTTCAATCCGAAATACAAGGACCGGCTGTTCGGCGTGTTTCAACGGCTCCACTCCGAGAGCGAATTCGAAGGAACGGGCGTGGGTTTGGCCAATGTGCAGCGGATCGTCCACCGCCACGGGGGGCGGACGTGGGCGGAAGGCGAGGTCGATCAAGGCGCGACCTTCTATTTTGCGCTGCCCGCCGAGATGATGACCACGCGAGAAGCGTAGGGGGTGCATCCTCGATTGAACGTGCACGCGGGGTTCGCCGGCTGAAAAGCAGAACGCGACACCCCTTGCGGGGTGTCGCGTCGATGACAGCAAGATGGCAAGATCAGGCTGCACCCGCAGCGGCGACGTTTACGCGTGAGCGCAAACGGCGGCCCGCCACGGCAAGGATCAGACCCGCCGCGGCGAACGCGGCGTAGGTCGACGGCTCAGGCACCGGCGTGAAACCGCCGCCCGGCCGATCGGGCAGGGGCGCTGACACCTCGTCGGCGCTTCCGAAAGTGAGATTGTCGATCGCGAAGCCCGCCGGCTCCGGGCCGGTGATGTAGAATGAAATGCCCGAAATGACATTGTCGCCACTGGCGTCGGCGAGACCGAAGAATTCGATGCCGAGCGCCGCGTTTTGGACAATGCCGAGGGAGGCGCCGGCCGCGCTGAACGCTTCGATCGAGGTGCCGCCGATGGCGTTGAAGAAGCCACCGTCGAGCCCGACCGCAGCGACGGGTTTCGAGAAGAACACGGAGATGGGGCCGTTGAAGGTCGGCGAGCCGCTCAGCACCGGCGAGGTGGGATTGGCGCCGTCGTTGGTGATGAACACTGAGCCGGCCGAAAAATCGAGAGCCAGCGGACCGCTGGGGCTGCCGGTCAATGTGACTGGAAAAGCGCCGGACCGGGACTGGCCGGCAAAGTGGCTCGCGAAGCTGACGTCGATGTT
>JAEZAD010000025.1 GCA_023430565.1 Verrucomicrobiota bacterium | reverse complement strand
AAAGGGGCGGCGTTGGTCGCGTGGATTCCTTTCCTGGTGGGAAATCTCGGCGCAGTGTCGTGCGCCGCGCTGTCGGATTGGCTAGCCCGGCGCAGTGGTGTGTTGTTCACCGCGCGGCGGCGTGTGCTGCTCGCCGCCACGTGTTTTGCGCCGCTGATTGCGCTGGTGCCGTATGCTCCGGGAATCGGGGCGACGGTTGCGCTGCTCAGCCTGGCCGCGCTGATCTGCCTCACGTGGCTGCTTTTGTTGAGCCCGGTGATCGCCGACACGTTTCCAGCGGGGAACGTTGCCAGTGTCTGGGCGATTGCGGGCGCGTTTGGCGCGACGGGCGCGATGGTTTTCAACTATGTGATCGGCCAGGTGACCACCACGGTCGGTTCGGATCGGATTTTCCTGGTGCTCGGATTTCTCCATCCGATTGCCGCGATTCTTCTTTTCAGCTTGGTGCGAAAGCTCACGCCTCCCGAAAGCTCGACCGCGCGGGTGGCCTCCTGAAGAACGTCACATTCATGGTAACAAGCATGACCTTCTCGTCATTCCGCCTGATTTTAGTTTGGCTGCTTTTGGCCAATTTCTCCGTCGCCGGATCCCAACTGCGCCGGATGCCGAATGTGGTCGTGGTGTTCATCGACGACCTACGCGCTGACGCGATCGGAGCTTTGGGCAATCCAGCGGTCAATACGCCGCATCTCGACCGCCTCGTCGAACGTGGTTTCGTCTTCCGCCGCGCCTATACGATGGGATCGATGATCCCGGCGGTCTGCACGCCGAGCCGCGCCATGCTGCTCACCGGCAAATCGTTGTTTCGCGCCGACCCGCTTGCGAAAGAGCGGGCGCCGGAGGAACAGAATCTGCCGCGCGCAATGAAGGCTGCGGGATACGCGACGCTCCACGCCGGCAAGCGGGTGAACTCGCCGAGCGCGATCACCGATCTATTCGACGAGTCCTACGATCCCGGTCCGGCGGCGAGGGTGATGGACGAAACCATAGACTTCATCCAGCGCCGTGCCGGCGAGGCTCCGCTCCTTCTCTATATCGCGGGGCACGAGCCGCATGACCCGCAAAGCGCCCCATCGTCGTTCTACGACCGGATCGCGCCCTCGGATGTGCCGCTGCCCGAGACATTCGCGCCGTGGCATCCCTTCGACAATGGCGCGATCACGGTGCGTGACGAGCGCACGCTGCCATGGCCCCGCACGCCGGAGCGCGTGCGAGGGAAACTCGCGCGGTATTACGCTTCGCTCGAATATTTTGATCGCGAGTTTGGGCGCGTGCTCGATGCGCTCTCGGTCGCGGGCGAGTTGGAGCGCACCGTGTTCGTGATCGCTGGAGACAATGGTTTGTCGCTGGGCGAACACGGCCTGCTCGGAAAACAAAATCTCTACGAGTTCGGCGGCATGCACGTGCCGCTGGTGTTTGCCGGCGCTGGTATCCAGAAAGGCGAGACGCGTTCGCTGGTCTATTTGATGGATGTGTTTCCCACCCTTTGCGAACTGACCTCGATCGCGCCGCCGGCCGAACTGGAGGGCCGGAGTTTGCGGCCTGTCGTGGAAGGCGAAATGCCGCGAGTCCGCGAGTATCTTTTCACCGCCTACGGAGAGGCGGCGCAGCGCGCGGTCACGGACGAACGGTGGAAACTCATCCGATATCCGCAGATCGACAAGACGCAGCTCTTCGATCTCGCGAACGATCCACGCGAGCAGCACGACTTGGCGGGCGATCCACGGCGCGCCGCCGAGCAAGCGCGGCTCCTGGCCGAGCTGGCCGCGCAGCAGCGCACGTGGGGCGACACGGCGCCGCTCACGGCAGCTCGGCCGCGCCCCGCGGAGTGGTCGCCGGAAAAGTTGACCGCCCAGGATTTGAAAGATCAGGCGTTCGAAACAGCGCGCTGCCTTCAGGATTTCGAGGAATACTTCAAAGCGTTCTATTGAACCCGGGCGACCGGCTCCGCGCCTTCGGCGGGATGTTGATGGTCTTTTTTCCTTAGAAACAAGGCCGCCGGAACACCGGCGGCCTGTCGCCTCACGTTCGAAACCTTCAGCGAAGGATGACGGCGCCGAACTGCGACGGGTCCTGATAGGCGTTGCCGGAAACGTCGTTCCAGGTGGCGACGCTGGTGCGCGTGCCGTCGCCGGCGCCGTCGTCGTTGACCTGGACGTCGAAGCCGAGGATCGAGCCGCGCTTCGTCTCCGAAGCGTCGATACGGATCGCGGCTTCGACGACGTAGCCGCCCGAGACCTGGCGCGTGGCGGTCTCGATGTCGGTGACGGCGGTGGTGCCGCCGACGCTGACCTCGTTGTCGAAGTTGACGCGATACTGCGAGTCGTCGGCTTCGTAGGCGGTGGTTTGGGCGTTGTTGGCGTCGATGAAGATTTCGACCGAGTCTTCCTCCCACGCATTCGGGCTGGCTTTGCTGAGGAGCGGATCGGCGACGGTCGCGTAAACGTAGAGGTAGCCGGCGTCCCAGAGGAGTTTCACCTGGGCGGTCGCGCCGGCGGTGCCGAGAGCGAAGCGGTGGGTGGTGATCCGGGTGGCATTTTTCCAAGCCTTGTCCGGCTGGCCGTCGATGGTGGGGCGGCCGCGGGTGACTTGGACGACGCGTTTTTCCGGCCGGAGGTTGAGCGTGCCGAAGCCGGACTCGTCGGTGTCTTGCGCGTGATGGGTGTCGCTCCACGATTGCTGGCGGTCGGTGGCGCCGTCGGTGACGCGGACGTCGAACAAGAGCTCGTCGCCGATGCTGAGCGCGGGCGAGGCGGGGATGCTGGCGAAGACGAGGTAGCCTTTGGCGGTCGGGAGGACGAGGGCCTCGGCGCCGTTGGTGCGCTGGAGTCCGGGTCGGGAGAAGGCGAATCGCTGGCCGCCGGCGAGGAAGATTTCGACGGAGTCGTTTCTCAGGCGCGTGGCGTCGGTGACCTCGACGAGGACGTGGAGTTTGTGCTCGCTCCAGAGCGATTTGAACTGCCCCCACGAGGCGGAGCCGTCGCCGGGATTGAGCGGCGTGGGCGCGATCGCGATCCAGGATTCGAGGTTGTTGATGATTCCGCGCGGTGGGCGCTGCGTGACGTTGAGCGACTTCGGCACGATGGGGAGCTGCGACGGGTCGACGATGCCCCAGTAGGCGGGTTTGGCCTGGAGGCGTTCGTCGAAGAGCAGGGGTTTGTCGTCGCGGGCGATGGGAAAGGTCTTCAGCCACGTGTTATCGTCGGCGAGGCCCCAGAGCGTGACGGAGCTGATCTGGCTGCTCTTCGCGCGGAAGAGGTTGAAGAGATCGCGATAGCGGTAGCCCTGCTGGACGAGCGTCTCCTCGGAGACCGGCGAGGTGTCGCTGTCGTTTGAATACGCGCTGATGTCGAGCTCGGTGATCTGGTTGTCGAGGCTCATCGCGGTGAACGTATCGAGGCTCGTGGCGATCTCGGAGAGGGAGGGCCAGCCGATGCGGATGTGCGTCTGGTGGCCGACGCCATCGACGCGGACGCCGCGCTGCAGGAGGCCTTCGACGACGTTCTTAAGCGCGGCGAGCTTGGCGGGCTCGTGCGTGTTGTAGTCGTTGATGAAAAGGCTGCCGGCACCGTTCAGCACCTCGTCGGCGAACTGGAAGGCGAGATCGATGTAGTCGGGGCCGATGATCTGCAGCCACGGGCTGTTGCGCAGGCCGTTGGGGCCGGAGACGTCGATGACTTCGTTGACGACGTCCCAATCGCCGACGACGTCGGCGTAGCGGGTGACGACGGCGTGGATGTGCGTGCGCAGCCGTTGAATCAGCAGATCGCGGTGCGCACTGTTGCCGGGCTGCAGCGGATTGCCGGCGGGGTCGCGGAAGACCCAGAGGGGAACCTGACTATGCCAGACGAGGGTGTGGCCGCGCATCTTGAGGCCGTGGGTGCGGGCGAAGTTGGCGATGGCGTCGGCGGGGCCCCAGTTGAACGAGCCCTCGGTGGGCTGGAGGGAGGACCATTTCATTTCGTTGCCGGCGACCACGGTGTTGAAGTGCAGCAGCAGGAGTTCGGCGTGAGCGCCGCTCAGTTCGGCGACCGAGACGGCGGCGCCGACGTCGAAGTAAGGCGCGAGGACGTCCTGCAGCGGCGGGAGGTCCTGGATTTCCGGCGGGTCGATGTAATCGAGGATGAAGTCGTCGATGTAGAACGACGGTGTGCCTTCCGCGGTTTCGACGTAGAGCTGCAGCTGTGTCGCATCGAGGCCGAAGGTGTAGAGTGTCGAGAGATCCACCCACGCGGCGTCGGTGACGGTCGTGTTGCCGATCACGGTCTGGTAGGAGGTGGAGCCGTTGAAATCGACCTGGAGGCTCACGCGAACCCGCGTGGCGGGTTCGCCGGGCGCGAGGCGCACGCGGACGCCGATAGCGTATTGGGAACCCTTGGACAGCTTGCCGAGGACGTTAATCGCGGGCCCCTGCCAGACGTCGGTGCGGCCGGTGACTTTCAGGCTATAGCTGCCGCTGGCGGCGGCTTCGGTTGTGGGCGTGAGGGTGACGGGGCCGCGGGGCGTCCAACCCTCGGCGGTGCCGGTCTCGAAATCGGTCGCGAGGCCCGAGGTGTCGGGCGGCGGCGGTTCGGCATCGCCGGGGCCGACGATCGTGAAATCGTCGAGATAATAGACGGAGGCGGCGTTGTCGCTTTCGAGATAGAGCGTGAGGTTGTCGTTGGTCGCGGACGTGAAGCTGAACGTCCCTTGGAGCTGAACCCAGCCGGCGTCGTTGACGGGGGCGGGCGTGTTAATCTGGACGTAGCTGTTGTCGACGGCGCCGGCGGCGCGCATTTCGACGGTGAACTTCAAATTGCTCGGGTCTTCGCCGGCGGCGAGGCGCACCCAGCCGGAGATTTGATAGGTGGTGTTCGCGGTGAGGAGCGGGCGGAGGTCGAGAGCGGGACCCTGCCACGTGGCGGTGCGGCCGGAGGTTTTGAGGCTGCCCGATCCCGTGCGGGCGACGTCGGGTGAGCTGGCGAGAGTCACGGGGCCGCGTGGCGTCCACGTGTCGGTGCCGGATTCGAAGCCATGGGCGACGACCGTGCCGGCGGGCGGGGGCGCGTCGGGGCCGGTGATCGTGAAATCGTCGAGGTAATATGCGGCGAAACGATCGTCGCTCTCGACATAGAGCGTGAGGTTGTCGTTCGAAGCCGAGGCAAAGCTGAACGTGCCCTGCAGCTGGACCCAGGCGGCGTCGGTGACGGGCACGGGTGAATTGATCTGCACATAGCTGTTGTTGGCCTCGCCGGCGGCGCGCATCTCGACGGTGAACTTCAGGTTACTGGGCGCCTGGCCTGGGACGAGGCGCACCCAGCCCGAAATCTGGTAGGTGGTATTGGCGGCGAGGACGGTGCGCAGATCGCGCGCCGGACCATTCCAAGTTTCCGTGCGCCCCGTGGTCTTGAGGCTGTGCGTGCCGGTGCGAGCGGCTTCGGTGGAGCTGGCGAGCACGGCGGGGCCGCGGGGGCTCCAACCCTGGGTGGTGCCGTCGTCGAAACCGTTCGAGACGAGTTGGGCTTTTGCGGACGGCGCCGCAGCGGCGAAGACGAGCGCGAGGGCGCAGGCGCTCCAGCGAGCGCGAACCAAGGTGCGACGGATGCGCGGGAGCACTGGCTCAAACGGACGCGGGCGCGGCGAAGCGCGATGGAGGTCGGAGGGGGAGGTCGACATGGCAACTAAGGTTGGGGGGGACGGGGTGATCGCCGGACGAGAACGGAGAGGAACAAGGCGCAACGACAGCTGCGCCACGGACAGCAGGGCGGCGATCAGGGGAGGGGCAACAAGGCGCCGGAAACGTCCGGCGGCGGATCAGTCCAGCAAACGGGAGACGATGCTAACGTTAGAATTTTTCGCGCGGAAATTCCGGCGCGTGCTGGCGTGCTTGGGCTTACGTCTTGCCGGCGGAAATGGCGGTTTTACGCGCCGCGAAGCGCGGGGCGCGCGGAGGGACCGGCGGGCTAGCGGCCGAGGAACCACGTGAGCATTTCGATGGAGATATTCCAGTCCACTTCGTGTCCCAGATCGGTCTCGCGGTAGGTGACGTCGTAGCCGGCTTGGCGCAGCGTCGGGACAATGCCGCGACGGGAAAGCTCGACCGAAAGGATGTCGTCGCGGGTGCCGTGCGAAATGAAGATGCGCGGTTGGCCGCGAGGGAGGACGGGTCGGATCGAAGCCGGCGCGAAGGCGACGACGTGGGTGAAGAGATCGCCGTTCGCGGCGCCGAGGGATAGCGCGTAGGACGCGCCGTCCGAGAAACCGGCGAGAGCCACCTGCGCTGGGTCGATGCGATGGCGGGCGAATACGTGAGCAAGCGCGGCGTCGATGAACGTCACGTCGTCGCCCCAGCGGTGCTGGATGGCGTCCCAGGTTCGCCACCGCGAGTCGATGGCGAGCACGATTAGGCCGCGCGGCTCGGCCATTTTGGCGTATGCGGTCCACGCGCGTTTGGCGGAGCCGCCGGCGCCGTGGAGAAGCACCAGCAAGGGCGCGGGTTTCGTGGGGACGTAGTTGGACGGGACATACACGAAACCGTCGCGTTTGCGGGCGAGACCGAGATCGGTGAGGCCGGGGGCGAACGGTTCGGTTGGCTGACCGGGCCGGGCCGTCAGCCGCGCGTCACCGGGCGAAGCGAGCGTTTGTTCGCCGGCGAGGAAGGCGAGCAGGAGGAATGCGCCGCAAAGGCGATGCAGGTGAAGGAAGGGGAGAACGCGGGCCGACATTGCGGGGCCGGACGAGGCCACGTCATTTCAACACCCGTGCGGGACCGATCCCTTCGTTGCGGCGCGCGGGGCGGGGTGGACCCCTCGCGTGATCGGCGGCGAGGGGGTTCCCGCGGTCGGACTCAGGCCTGGGCGAGTGCCTGGTCGATGTCGGCCTTCAGGTCGGCGAAGTCCTCGCAGCCGAAGCTGAGGCGAACGTAGTCGGGCTGCACGCCGCTGGCGGTCTGCTCTGGTTCGGTGAGCTGGCTGTGGGTGGTGCTGGCGGGGTGGATGGCGAGCGACTTCGCGTCGCCGATGTTGGCGAGGTGGCTGAAGAGTTTGAGCGAGTTGATCACGCGCTTTGCGCCTTCGTAGCCGCCCTTGACGCCGAAGCCGAGCAGGCCGCCGTATCCGCCGGTGAGATACTTGTTGGCGGCGGCGTGGTATTTCGACGCGGGCAGGCCGGGATAGTTAACCCAGGCCACCTGGGGATGGCCGGCGAGGTGGTGCGCCATCGCGAGCGCGTTGGCGCAGATGCGCTCCATGCGGAGGTGGAGCGTTTCGATGCCGATGAGCGTCTGCCAGGCGTTGAACGGCGAGATGCAATTGCCGGTGTCGCGCAGGAGCTGCAGGCGCATTTTCATCGCGAAGGCGATGTTCGCGCCGCCGGCGGGCGGGAAGGCTTTGAAGGCGTCCCAATGCACCAGGCCATGATACGACGCGTCCGGCGTGGTGAAACCGGGGAAGCGGCCGGAGCCCCAGTCGAAATTACCGCCGTCGACGACGATGCCGCCGATCGAGGTGCCGTGGCCGCCGAGATATTTCGTCGTCGAGTGCACGACAATGTTGGCGCCCCATTCGAAGGAGCGGTGGAGGATCGGGGAGAGGCAGGTGTTGTCGAGGATGAGCGGCACGCCGGCCTGGCGCGCGATGGCGGCGACGTCTTCGACGGGGAAGATGTTAAGGGCAGGATTGCCGAGGCCTTCGCCGTAGAAGGCTTTTGTATTCGGGCGGAGGGCGCGACGGAAGGACTCGGGATCGTCGGCGTCGACGAAGGTGATTTCGATGCCGAGTTTCGGCAGGGTGTGATGAAAGAGGTTGTAGGTGCCGCCGTAGAGTTGAGAAACGGATACAATGTGATCGCCGGCTCCGGCCAGGTTGAGGATCGCGCTCGTGATCGCCGCCTGGCCGGACGCGTGGGCGAGAGCGGCCGTTCCGCCCTCGAGGGCGGCGATGCGCTGTTCGAAGACGTCCGTCGTCGGATTCATGATCCGCGTGTAGATGTTTCCGAGTTCCTTCAGCGCGAAGAGATTCGCGGCGTGTTCGGTGTCGCGGAAGACGTAGCTGGTGGTCTGGTAGAGCGGCACGGCGCGAGAGCCGGTGGCGGAGTCGGGCGTTTGTCCGGCGTGCAGGGATTTTGTGCCGAGACCGGTGGGATAGGGGCGGATCGAGGACATGATGGTGGTTTATGGAAGGTTGAAATCTGTCCGAGGCAAAAGCACGAGCGTGGAAAGTGCGGGCGCCCCTGGAAAGGCCGTCCATGCATGGCGAAGACTTCTTTTTGTCGCCGTGCCGAAATGGGTTGAAGGGACGCGTGACTTGCCGGGCTTATGCAAGCACCTCTCCAATGAACCTGCGTCCCCGCCTGTTGCCGCTCATGGGTTTCGTGTCCGTTGCTGCCGCGTTGTGGGGGCCGATCGGCTCCTTGGGCCCCTCGCCCGTGCTCGGTGGCGAGGCGAGCGACGTGGCCGCGCGGGCAAACGTGGAGGGTGGGGCCTTGGGGGCATCATCGGCTTATTTGGGTGCAACGCTGCCAGGAGAAGGCGCGGAGCTATTCGCGCCGGGACTCGGGTCGCGCCCGGACCGGTTCGAGGCCCGGATCGCGTTCTCCTCGGATCTGCGGGAGTGTTATCTCACGGAAACGGACGCGACCTTCTCACAACCCAAACTGCTCGTGGCATACCGCAATGAGAGCGGATGGACGGAGTTCGAACCGGTGGCGTTTGGCTCGAGGTTCAAGGTCTGCCACGAGCCGTTTCTCTCCAGCGACGATCGAAAGTTGTATTTTACGGCGGACGGGGACGAGTCGGTGGCCGGCAATCGTCGGGACCTCTGGGTCGTTGAGCGGACGGGGACCGGTTGGGGCGAACCTTCACGCCTGCCGTCGCCGCTCAACTCGGATGCCGCGGAATTCTATTTCAACCAGAGCTCCGACGGCACGATTGTCTTCGCATCGAATCGAACGGGAGGGGAGGGCGATTTCGATTTATATCGGATCGAGAAAGACGCCGCCGGCGTGGATCGCGCCGTGAATTTCGGCCCGCCTTTAAGCACGTCCTCGCCGGAGTATGATCCGTGCATCTCGCGAGATGGACGATTCATCGTCTTCGCGACCGCGCGTGACGGGGCGCGTCACCTGGATCTCTACGTGAGTTTTCGCGAGGGGGAAAAGACGTGGTCCGAGCCGGTGCCGTTGAAGGGCGTCAACACGGCTGCGAACGAGTATGCCCCGACGCTTTCTCCGGATGGGCGGTATCTGTTTTTCGTGCGGCACGACGGAAAGCAGAGCGATCTCTTCTGGATGGCGACCACGGAACTTGGCCCCGACCGGAAGCCGTAATTCGAACCGGCCTAGGGGCTGGCGGAGGTGTGGTTTTGCTGCGACTGCAGGTGGCGTGCGATCTCGACCACGGGGGCGGTCCAGATGGTGGCCCGTTCCTGGGCGAGCCATTCGATGAGCTGGCGATGCTCGTCGTCGTTGACGAAGAGGTTATGCGTGCCGGCGCCCACGCCGTGGAACATGTAGATGATCCAGCCGCCGCGGGCGCGGGCGGCTTCGATTTCGGCGCGGAGTTGTGCGAAGGTTTTGCTGTCGCCGTTGTAGTGTCCCAGGCGCGTGAATACGGGCTGCGCGGGATCGACGGGCTGGTTCGTGATCGTGCCGCGGGCGGCGACGAACAAGTCGGCGAGAATCGGATCCATCGGCTGTTCCTGCGGCCCGCGACCGAGGGTGAGATGGGTGCAGTTGTTGCCGTAGGTGCGCGGTTCTCCGCCGTCGAGCAGGTCGAGCACGAAGTTGGCGACGGTGAGTTCGTCGCGGAAGCGGCGGGGCGTGTAGTTGGCGAGGTCGTAATCTGACGCGAGCCAGGAGGCGTTGCCGGTGTCGCGGCGGCAGGGGTGAAAGAGGGAGTGATTCCCCAACTCGTGTCCGGCGGCGGCGACGCGTTTCCACGCAGCCGCATTTTCGATGCTGCGCACGAGGAGGTAGAACGTGCCGCGCAAGCCGTGCTGCTCCAGCAGCGGCGCGACGCGCTGATGATGGACCGGCACGGCGTCGTCGTAGGTCAGCGAGACGGCGCAGCTCGCACCGCCTGGCCAGATGTTCGCGGCGGGCGAGGCGTTGGTCAGCGGCGCGAGGGCGAGAAGCGGCAGGAGAAGCGCCGAACGGCGCAAAACACGGCAGTGCATGAGAGGAAAGGGGTGCAGTCGAACCGGTGGAGTGTGCGGAGATCCGATCGGGCGGAAAAGCGTTCATTTGCCGGGAATCGAAAGACGCGGACTTCGCCGTGCGGGCGATGCGCGAGCGTGGTTTCTGGCGTCCAACTGTCGGGTCACCGCGCGAGCGCGACGGACCTCGGGGGCTAAGACCTACGCAAATCGGCTGGCGCCCGCGACGAGCGCTGCAACAGGCTGGCGCATGATTTCGGATAGCTCCGGCCGGTGGCGCACGTGGGGCAGAGCGGCGGGCATGGCGATCGCGGCGGCTTTGTTGACGCTGTTCTTCTTCACCCCGCGGGTTGCGATCTGGCGGGGGCTGGATGTGCCGATGGCGCGCGGCTTTCCGGAGGTGAATCGGGCGGCCTACGCCCTGGCGCAGGTCGACCAACCGTGGGCGGAGATCGATAGTGTATCCAATCAGGTGATTCGATGGCGGCTGTTGTTTCCGATCCTCGCGCATGGGTTGCGCCTGCCGGACTGGGCCTTTCTCGCGCTGCCGCATCTCGGGTGTCTGCTCGTGTTGGGTTTCGTGGCGAGGCTGCTGTTGAAGCGGGGCTGGTCGAACGGGGAAACGGTGGCGGCGACGATCGTGATGGCGACGAGCTCGTGGTTTTTCGTGTCGACGGGCTGGCTCGCGTATTTCGATTCGTGGTGCGTGCTCGGCATGCTGCTGGTGTCGTTCGCCCGGCGGCGATCGTTGTTCGTGGCGGCGCTGTTGCTTGCTCCCTGGGTGGACGAGCGGTTCGTCTTTGCCCTGCCGATTTCGCTGCTCGTGAGGGCCGAGTTCTTCCAACAGGAGAAAAAAGACTGGCTGAAGGATCTGGTGGTCGGCGGGGTGGGATTACTGCCGTGGCTCGCAATCCGGACGGGTTTAATTTTCGCCGCCGACGATCGGATGACAGGGAGCTATGTGCAGTCTTTGTGGGAACGGCGCGAGAGTTTGCTCGCGCGCTCCCATCTGGAAGGGGCGTGGCACGGATTGCGTTGGGGGTGGGTGTTCGTGGTGGCGGGGGTGCTGGGGGCGGGCCGGCGATGGACGTTAGGCGTCGTAGCGGCGGCCACGCTCGCGGTGGTGTTTATCCTGGCGGATGACCTCTCGCGCGCGACTGCGATTCTGATGCCGATCATGGCCTTGGGGGTGGTCTGCCGGGAACGTTTGACGGGGGTCTCATTGACGGCGGGCCGGGTGATGGTGCTGGCTGCGTTGAATCTCCTGTTCCCGGCGAAGCACGTCGTGGCGACATGGGGGCCGCCCATCACCTATCTGTATCGCGAACTCGAGCGGCTGGACGATCCGCCGGTGGAGGTCGATCCTGCGGCGCTGGCGAGCTCGGCCGAATCGTATGTGGCGCAAGGCAGATTGAAGCTCGCGCGCGTGTATTTCGATTCGGCGCTGAAGATCGACGGCGAGCACGTCGAGGCGCTTCGGGGGCGGGCCGAGCTGCAACTTCAGGCGGGAAGTATCGCCGCGGCTGCGAGCGATGTGGCGACGGCGCTGGATGCGGCGCCGGACGACCCGGATCTGCTGCTCGTGAGCGCCCGCGTTTTTCTGGTGAGCGGCCAGCGCTCGCATGCGGCGGAGGCATTGCGCGCGGCGCTCAGGGCGGCGCCAGCCACGTGGTCGAATCACGCGGCGGCCACGGCGGAATTGGAGCGACTCGAAGCGCCGTCGGAGCACTGAGCCGGCGCGGCGACGCTGACGCGGAGTTCAGTTGCCGGCGTAATCGTGCCACACCCACTCGAGCGCGTGTGCGATCGTCTGGGCGCGAGCGGGTCCCATGCTGTGGCCGACGTTGAGTGCGAAGACGTATTGGTAGCGATAGCCTTTGGCCGCGAGGACCCGGGCCATGCGATGGTTGGCCTCGACCCAGTCGTGCATGCCGTCGCGCATGACATTCGGGTTGAGCAGATCGCGATCGCCGACGGCCATCCAGAGGCGGATCGGTTTGCGCGGACTTTCCGGGATGAGCTTGTCGTGAAAATCCCACGCGCCGCCGGGTGTCGCGGGATCGAACGGCCATTGCTGGTTCACGAACGTGCCTGACGTCGTAATCACGCGGCGATACAGATCCGGGCGATACCATGCCATGATCAACGCCGCGGCGCCGCCGGAACTGTTGCCCATCGCGGCGCGGGCTTCGGGGTCTTTCGTGAGAGTCACGCCGCAGTTTTTCTCCACGAGCGGCAGCACTTCGGCCTCGATGAACGCGGCGAACAAACCCGACATCGTGTCGTATTCGCGGCCGCGCTCGTGGCCCTGCGCATCGCCGCCGCCGTGCTGGATCATGATGGCGACCTGCACGGGCACGCGTTTTTGGGCGATGAGGTTGTCGAGCACGTGAGGCAGATCGAGGTTCGGTTTACCGAGCGGCGGCCCGTCGTGGATGACGATGAAGGGCGCGGGCGTGCCGGGCTCGTATTGCGCGGGGACGTAGACGGTGATCGTGCGTTCGTAGTCGATCGGGTGCGTTTCGACGATGAGCGTTTTCGGGTTGTTGGGATCGACGGTGCCGAAAGCTTTGCGCGCGATGCCGGGGTTGAAGAACTGGCTGTCCTGCGAACGCATCGTGAACTGCGTCACCTTTCCCTGCGGGACGCCTTCGACCACGGTAAGTTCGGGCGCCGGAATGTAGTCGGGCCCGATGACGAAATTGCCCACGGCATCGACGGGCGGATTCACGCCGGCCCGGCCGTCGAGCCGGATAAATTCGGGGGCGCCAGGCGCGTCGGGCGAACGCGTCGGCGGCTGCGGCCGTGCCGTCGGGGGCGCAGAGACAGCGGGCGGCGGAGTCTCCGCCGCGAAAAGGGAACCGTTGAGCAGACTCAGAAGGGCGAATACCAGGCGGCGAATACGCGGTGAGAAATTCATAATTGCGACGGCAGAACAAAATTCGGAAAGCGATCGATTGGTTGGACGACGATGGCGCGGTAGAAGACATCGGCGCCTTCGGATTGAAGCTGGATTCTTCCTTTCGTGAGCGGCGTCCAGCCGCCCTGGCCGTCGGGCTGCTCGGAATCGTGCAGCGTCATCACGAGGACGCCGTTGACGACGTGCAGGCTGGTCTGACCGAGGCAATACAAGTCGAGCGTGTTCCATTCTCCGCGGGGGTGCTCGGCGTCGACGGAGCGGCGGATGCGCGGGCCCGTGGCGGCTCCGGAGCGAAAAACGGTGAGCGGGCCGGCGGGCGAATGGAGGTAGGTGGGCTTGTCGCTCGGGCCCTCGGTGAGCACGCGGGCCTTGATCGACGTGCCGGCGACGGCCCAGTAGTCGCCGGTGTCGTGCTCCTGCACCTGGAATTCCTGCGATCGCAACCAGAAGCGCCCGCCGGCCGCATGCGGCAGCACGCCGTGATACAGCACACCGCTGTCGCGGACCGTGTTTGCGCGCGGAGCGTGGCGGGCTTGGCCCCATTTGAACTGCAGGCGCAGGTGATAGTTTTCGAATTCCTCGATGGTCGAGACGCCGCCCCACACCGTGCCTGAAATTCGGATCGCGGGTGCGCCGTCGACCTCCACCACGCTGAACACGCCGTCGGGATCGCGGTTCAATCCGACCGGTTCGCCGGCGAATTCCTTTTTCTGCGGGTCGTAGCGCGGCCCGAGATACGTGTCCCATCCGGTGAGGTCGCGACCGTTGAAAAGTTCGCGCGGGCCCTCCGCCGCCCCCCGCGCTCCCGGCGCGCTCACGAACAACACGACGGCCGAGAGCAAGAATCCGGCGAGAGATAACGAAGAACGCATGGGGTGAGGTGACGAAGCGCGCCGGGTCGCGCGGCGCCGGAAGCATTCGGGTAACCGCATCTCTGTCAAAACCGACCTCATTACGGTTCGATGCGGTGAAGGTGGCCGGGGTCATGGCGGAAGACATGATTGGGAGGCGATCGCGTGATCCGCATTTCCCCATGAACATTTCCTTCGGCCGGTGGTGGTTGGTGTGCTTGTTTTCTTTCGCGCTCGGTGTGAGGGCGGCGGAGGTTCCCTCGTTCCGGGCGTGGGCGCCGACGCCGCCGATGGGTTGGAACAGCTGGGACAACTTCGCGACCACGATCACCGAGGAGCAAGCGAAGGCGCAGGCCGATTTCATGGCGCAGAAACTGAAGGCGCACGGGTGGAGCTACATCGTCGTCGACATCCAGTGGTATGAACCCGGCGCGAAGGGACATGACTACCGGCCGGATGCGGTGCTCACGATGGATGCGTTCGGCCGGCTCACGCCGGCACTGAATCGATTTCCATCGGCGGCGGACGGCGCGGGGTTCAAG
>JAEZAD010000322.1 GCA_023430565.1 Verrucomicrobiota bacterium | reverse complement strand
CCCTCGGCTTCGACATCCGCGAAGCCGCCAGCGGCGCCGAAACGCTCGTCATCGTCGCCGAATTTCGCCCCGACCTCGTTTTCCTCGACCTCCGGATGCCCGGCATGGACGGCCTCGAACTCGCCCGACGTCTCCGTCCTTCGCCCGCCATGCGCCGGCCCGTCCTCATCGCAATGTCCGCGTCCGTGCTCTCGTTCAACCGCGACAAGGCTCTGGAAGCCGGCTGCGACGATTTTCTTCCTAAGCCGTTCCGCGAAACCGATCTCATCGCCAAGCTCGCCCTGCACCTCGGCCTCCTCTGGCGTTATGGCGACACCACTCATCCGTTTCCCGCCGAGCCCGCGTCGCTCGCGTCCTCCGCCGACCTCGCCTCCCTGCTCGAAACCGCCAAACGCGGCGAGATCCGCCTTCTGCGCGAGCAACTCACCGCGCTCCGCGAGCGCCACCCGCAGGACCACCGCCTCTCGGATCTCGAAGCACTCGCCCGCGGTTATCAGATGGAGCGCATCCGCGCCCAGCTCGCGCTCATCCTCAACGCCTCTCCCCGTTCATGAGCCCCGCCAAAGTCCTCGTCGTCGACGACACCCCCGCCAACGTCTCGCTCATGCTCGATGCACTCACCGAGGCCGGCTACGAACTCCTCGTCGCCGAAAACGGCCGCAGCGCTCTCCAACTCCTCGAGCACAACCAGCCCGATCTCATCCTGCTCGATCTCGTCATGCCCGAGCTCGACGGCTTCGCCACCTGCGAGCGGCTCAAGAAACACCCCGAATGGCGCGAAATCCCCGTGCTCATCATGACCGCGCGCGACGAGCCCGAGGAAAAGGTCCGCGCCTTCAACTGCGGCGCCGTCGACTACATCACCAAGCCCGTCTACCCGCCCGAAGTCCTCGCCCGCGTCGCCGCCCACCTCCAGATCCGCGCGCTCCAGCGCTCGCTCGCCGACGAACTCGAGATGCGCATCGAGGCTGAACAACAACTCAAGCAATCGCTCGATCGCGCCGTCGTCCTCGTCGACCGCGAGCGGCACATCGTCTTCAGCACCCATCTCGCCGACGCCCTTTTGCACAAACATTTCACCGGTTTCGCCGGCGGCGTGCTCCCCTCGAATTTTCTTTCCCCCGACAGCCCGCTCACCGCCCGCCGCTTCTCGGAGCCGGGCCGCGACGATCTCGTGATGTTTGTCCTCGAGGAAAAAGGCGAACCGCCCGGCCCCGCCGCCCTCCTCACGCTCGGCCTCACGCCTCGCGAAGCCGAGGTGCTGTTCTGGATCGCCCAAGGCAAGGGCAACCCCGACATCGCCACGATCCTCGCCGCCAGCGTCCGCACCGTGCACAAGCACGTCGAAAACATCTTCCGCAAGCTCGGCTGCGAAACCCGCGCCGCCGCCGCCCTCGCCGCCGCCGAACGCCTCAGACTCAAGTAGCGTCGCGCCTCGCCCGCCGGCAACACGCAACGAACAGCCCATCGTGGCTACGAGCGTGAGCGAGTGGCCGCCTACGCATTCCTGCGTAGTCCGTCCGCACCCAACCTCCGGATACGCACGCATGCGTATACCCGTCGCCGCTTCCACGAACTAGAATCGGCGGGTATGATGCACACGTTCCTCCGTCCAGCGTTGCTTCTCGTGTTGCTCGCCGTGGCTCCGTTCTGCCGCGCGCAAGTTCCCACGTGGACCAATTTGAACCACGGCCTCGGCGCCGACTTCACCAACTTCAGCAGCGTTGCTTTCGGCAACGGGCTCTTCGTCGCCATCAAGCAGGAGTTGTCCGGCGGCACCCTTCACTACGCCACCAGTCCCGACGGCACGACGTGGACCGCGCGCACCCTCACCACCACGATCACCAGCTCCGGCAGCGCCCACCGCATCCGCTTCCTCGACGGAAAGTTTCTCATCATGCCGATCGGCCTCAGCGGCTCCAACGGCCTCGCGCTCGCGCTCACCAGCACCGACGGGCTCCAATGGACCACCGCGACCGTCGGCACCAGCGCCACCGTCACCGACGAATTCGCCTTCGGCAACGGCCGCGTCCTCGCCGTCGGCGGCAACAACCACTTCGTCGGCTCCACCGATTTCTCCACCTGGGCCGCGCAAAACACCGGCCTCCAGGGCGCCTTCGGCATCCAGGATGTCGCCTACGGCAACGGCCGCTGGTTCATCACCACCAACGGCGGCGGCGAAGTCGCCACCAGCACCGACGGCACCACCTTCGCGAAGGTCGACGGTCTCAGCACGCTCGGCGGCTACCGTGTCGAATACGGCAACGACACCTGGTTCTTCTACGGCCAGGCCAACAACGCCGTCAGCACCAACGGCACCACCTTCACCACCTACAACCGCACCAACACCACCCCCGGCGGCACCGGCGCAATCCGTTTCCTCAACGGCCGCTTCCTCGCCTTCGGGCCCGGCAATTTCCAGGCGTCCACCGACGGCCAGACCTGGACCGACTTCGGCGCTCCGCCTTCGCTCGGCAGCGGTTTCATTTGGACCGCGATCAACGACTACGCGTATGGCAACGGCAAATACGTCGCCGTCGGCTATCGCGATTTCCCCGCCACCTCCGCCCTGATCTGGGTCTCCGACGGCACGTCCTCCGGCGGCGGTAATGGTGGCGGCGGCGGCACGCCTTCCGCCGGCGACTTCACCCTCGCCCTGCAGGTCGGCGTCACGAAAGTCCCCGGCACCGAAACCGTCATCACCGAAAACCTCCAGGGCTACGCGATTCACGACGGCGGTCTCGTCATCGCCGCGCCCACCAACGGCACGCCGCTTCGCACCGCGTTGCTGCAACACAAGGCCGATCAACTTTCCGTCGTCCTCGGCTCGAACAACGGTTTTCCGGGCGGAGCCGAGATTCACTCCATGGAACTCGCCAGCGACGGCACGCGTGTCTTCATCACGCCCCGCACCGCCACGAGCTTCGCGCCGACGCATGGCGCGCTGATGAAGTTCGAAGGCGGCACCGTCGCCACGCTCATCGCGCACTCCGACACGATCGTCACCAACAAGGATGGCGTCCTTTCCTCGGACCTCATCGCTCAAAGCGCGACCGACAACCGCGTCGCGTTCCTCGGCGGCAACCGGCTCACCAACCACTACCTCTTTCGCTACGAGAACGGCGCGCCCATCACCGTCATCGACTTCAAGGCCACCAACCAGCCCAACGGCACCGGCACCGGCAAATTCAGCGACGTCGAGGCCGCCGCGCTCTCGCCCGACGGCGCGCGCCTCTACTTCCTCGCGAACAACGGCGTGAACGTCACGCTCCCCGACCACCGCCGCGGCATCTACTTCGAACAAGGCGGAGCGATCTCCGTCGTGTTCGACAACACCACCACCGTTCCCGGCACGTCGACCAAGTTCAAACTTGGCCCCGACAACGAGCTCATCCTCAGCCCCGACGGGTCCCAGGTGCTCTTCACCGGCTCCAATCAGGACTACGACAACGGCGAGCGCCACGGCATCTACCGCTATGAAAACGGCACCGTCACCAAGGTCGTCGACAACACCGCCGTCGTCGGCAGCGACGCACTCATCACGATCATGAGCGGCGTCGTCACCAACGACGGCACGCTCATCTTCTACGGCGGCGGCATGCACCCGACCAGTCTCTACCGCGTGAAGGACGGGCAGATCACCCTCGTCCAAAACGGCGGCGTCCCCGGCAACTTCCGCAGCCCGCAGGGCCTCTGGCTGCATGGCGATTACGTCTACTTCAAAGCCACCAACTCCAGCCTGCAACCGATCCTCGCCCGCATCCCTGTCGACGGGAGCACCGGCGCCACCGAGGTCATCAACTTCACCACGCACCCCGACTTCTCCGCGATCGACACACGCGATCTCGAAGACCTGCAGTTCTCGGACGATCTTGTGCTGTTCAATGTCGGCGCCGTTCACAACGGCCTCCAGCGCGCGGCCCTTCTCTACGGTCCGATCAGCGCACTGACCAGCGGCGGCAGCGGTGGCGGCGGCAACAATGGAGGTAACAACGGCGGCGGCGGAAACTCCCCGCCCACGATCGCCGCCCAACCCCAGTCCCACAGCATCGCCACGGGGGGCAGCGTCACGTTCAGCGTTTCCGCGAGCGGCTCCGGCCTCACCTACCAGTGGAAGCGCAACGGCGTCGCCCTCAGCGGCGCGACATCCGCCACCTTCACGATCTCCAACGTGCAGTCGTCGCACGCCGGCACCTACACCGTCGACATCACCAACTCCGCCGGCACCACCACCAGCAGCTCCGCCACGCTCACGCTGCTCACGCCGTCGAGTTACGGTCGCCTCGCCGCGCTTTCCATCCGCGCCCAGGTCGGCACCGGCGACAACGTTCTCATCGCCGGTTTCGCCATGGGCTCCGGCAACGGCTCCCTCCCACTCCTCGTGCGCGGCGTCGGCCCCACTCTCGCCGGCCTCGGCATCCCCGCCAACCAAACCCTGGCGGATCCGGAGCTCTCCATCGTTCCTCCCGGCCAGTCCGCCGTCGCCACCAATGACAACTGGGCCGGCAACGACGACGTTCTCACCATCAGCGCCGCTCTCGGTGCGCAACCCTTGGCGTCCAGCACCAGCGCCGACGCCGCCGTCTACCTGCCAAACCTCGCCGCCGGTCCCTACACCGCCGTCGTCAGCGGAAAAAACAACTCCACCGGCATCGCCTTGGTCGAAGTCTACGCGGGCAACGCGCCCGCCGACGCCCCGCGTCTCGTCGCCATCTCCGGCCGTTCGACCGTCGGCGGCGGCAACGACGTCCTCATCGCCGGCTTCGTCGTCACCGAAGCCAGCACACGCGTCCTCGTCCGCGGCGCCGGCCCCGCACTCTCGACCGTGCCGTCGCGCCTCACCGATCCGCAGATCGCGCTTCACCGTCACGGTGTCACCGATCCGATCGCCACCAACAACGATTGGGGCACCGCCGCCAACGCCGACGAAGTCGCCACCCTCGCCGCCCAAGTCGGAGCGCAAACCTTCGAGTCCGGTTCCAAGGACGCCGCCCTCCTCGTCTCCCTCGATCCCGGTGTCTACACCGTCGTCGTCTCCGGTGTCGGCTCCGCCACCGGCGTCGCCCTCGCCGAAGTCTACGAGGTCCCGTAACAGGTGGAGCCCGCCGTCCCGGCGGGCTTTTCCCTTCCTAGTTTTCCTCTCGAAGGCGCGGTGTCCCCACCGCGCC